>JBEKSF010000016.1:0-75583 GCA_049517295.1 Verrucomicrobiota bacterium | reverse complement strand
AAGTATATGCGACCCAATTTACTCCTTTGGGGTCACGTTTGCCCTCTCTCCCCGCGTGCGGGGAGAGAGCCGGAGAGAGGGGACCCTTTTTCGTCACGTGAAGAATTTTGTCTCACACCTCCGCTCTGGGTTCTTCACTCACTTGCGCGAGAGGTTGAGCTGCCCGCGAATCATCACGCTCAAATCCAGCACGAAAAGGAACACCACCGCGTCATCGATGGCGGCGGCCAGGGCGTGGTTGGAGAGATATTGCTCGATGCCCCACAATATAAACGCGGCGGCCACGCCAAGACCAAGCAGGCGCTGGCGCAGCGCGCGCCGCCGGCCCAGTTGCAGCGCCAGGCATGAAAGGCCGATGAGGATCAGCGGCACGGCCGATTTCAGCGGAATCGGCAACAGGCCCGGCCGGAAGCAATGTATCAAACGAAGCACGACAACGAGCGTTGCTGTCAAGAAAGCCAGGCCCAAGGCCGCCGAACTCACCATTCGCGGGAGCGCGCTGATTTCATTTCTCCCGGCCTTGGTCTGGCCCGCCGAGCCATTCGTGTCCGCGTCGCCGCCAAACGGGATTTCGGAAGGGTCCATCAGCCTAAAAGAATTTCGCCTGCCTGCCGGTGTCCGCTTTGAGTCCGAGCTTCTGGTAGGTCAATTCCGTCGCCACGCGGCCCTGCGACGTGCGGTTGAGGTAGCCTTCCATGATCAGGAACGGCTCATAGACTTCTTCCAGCGTGTCGGGCTCTTCACCGACCGCCACCGCCAAGGAGTTGAGGCCGACGGGGCCGCCGGCGAATTTGACCACAATCGTTTCCAAAATCCGCTTGTCCATTTCGTCCAGCCCGTGTTGGTCGATGGCCAGCATGGCCAGCGCCTGATCGGCCACCGGCACGGTGATGCGGCCGTCGCTCCGCACCTGGGCGTAATCGCGCACCCGGCGCAACAGGTTGTTGGCAATGCGCGGAGTGCCGCGGCTGCGGCGGGCGATCTCCAAGGCTCCGGGCGCCTCGATGCCGATGGCCAGCAAATTAGCCGAACGGACCACGATCTGCTGGAGTTGGTCGGCCTTGTAGTAATCCAGGCGCTCACGAATGGGAAAGCGTGTCAACAATGGCGCGGTCAGCAACCCGCTGCGCGTCGTGGCACCGACCAGCGTAAAACGCGGCAGGTTCAACCGCACGCTGCGCGCGTTGGGCCCCTGATCGATGATGATGTCCAGCTTGAAGTCTTCCATGGCCGGGTAGAGGTACTCCTCTATGGTCTTCTGCAGGCGATGAATTTCATCGATGAACAGGACGTCGCCTTCCTCCAGGTTTGTCAACAAACCCGCCAAGTCTCCCGCCTTCTCGATGGTCGGCCCGCTGGTGCATTTGATATTGACGCCCATGCTTTTGGCCATGATGTGGGCAAGGGTTGTTTTGCCCAATCCCGGCGGGCCGCTGAAAAGCAGATGATCAAGGGCTTCGCCCCGTTGTTTGGCGGCTTGGACGGCGATTTCCAGCCGTTCCTTCACGTTGGCCTGGCCGACAAACTCGGAAAAAAGCGAGGGCCGCAACGTCAGTTCCAACGCGGCGTCCGGCTTGGCCAAAACATCTGAAATTACGCGCTCCGCCATCGCCGCTGAGGATGGGCAATGCCGATGGCAGCGACAAGGGAAAACTGGGAATCAGTTCGCCCCGGCGCTTGGGATGGGAGACCGGGCAAGTTACCCCAAAATCCTCTTTCCTTCGGTCAGGAAGATGCCTTGGAAATTCATCTCCAGCGCCTGGGCGTTGGTGGCTTTGGCCAGCGCGTCTTTTTGCGAAACTTTCCCGTCCTTGACCAGTTGGAAGAGGGATTGATTGAAGTTGAGCATTCCCTCTTCGCCGCCGGTTTCAATGGCCGCGGGCAGTTTCTCCAGCCGATTATCCTCAATCAATTTGCGGATGGTGCCGGAGTTGATCATGATTTCCAAGGCCGGTGTCATCCCGCCCGCGATGGTCGGAACCATCCGCTGGCACACCACCGCCTGCAACGTCGCCGCCAATTGCCGCCGGATTTGCTCCCGTTCTTCGGGCTTGAAGAAGTCCAAAATCCGCCCCACCGATTGCGACGCGTTGGTCGTGTGCAGAGTGGATAAAACCAGATGGCCGGTGTCGGCCGCGCTCATGGCGGCGAAGAAGCTCACCGCGTCGCGCATTTCCCCGATCATAATCACGTCCGGGTCCTGCCGCAGCACGTAGCGCAGGCCGTCGGAAAAAGAAGGCGTGTCCAGGCCGATTTCGCGCTGTTCGATGACCGACTGGTTGTCTTCGAAGACGTATTCGATGGGGTCTTCGAGGGTGATGATGTGTTTGCGGCTGTTGGCGTTGATGTGCTCGATCATCGCGGCCAGCGTGGTCGATTTCCCGCAACCCGTCGAGCCGGCCAGCAGAAGGATGCCCCGGGGTGATTCGGCGATTTGCTTCAAGACGGGCAGCAATCCCAGTTCCTCGAAGCTCGGCACCAGCGTTTTGACAAAGCGCATGGCCAGACACGGCTGGCCCCGCTGGTAAAAACAGTTGGTGCGGAACCGGCCCACCTCGGGCATGAAATACGAGAAGTCGCATTCGTGCTCGACCTGCAAATTCTGCTTGAGGTGGCGCGGCACGATCGCATCCATCACCTTGTTCATCCACTCCTCGGTGGGCTGCGGGCCGTCCACGACGACCAGTTTGCGGTTGATGCGGAAGATTATGGGGGCGCCGATCTTGAGATGAATGTCCGAGGCACTCCCTTGCACCGCCGCGGACAAAATGCTGCGAAACGTTTCCATCGCCCGCACTTTACACCGTCAGCCCCGAAACAATCCAGTCAGGAATAGGCAAGCAACCGGGCTTGGGAAAGCCTGGACACATGCGTGAAGAGCATCGAGATTTGGTAGCCTTCCGGCGGGCTGCCGGTGCAGGCCACGACCACGCCCGTGAAATTGACCTTTTTGGCAATGCCGGACCCTTGCAGGGTGACGGTCATTTCGGTCCAAGTCGCAATGGGGTGATCGTTGCGGAATTCGATGCCGTTTTTTCGCACGCGGACGGCGCTGGCTGGAACAGTCAGACACTGAGTAGGACGCGGTGACAGCCCATCCGAGCTGTTCCCAATTTTTCTGGCGCTCATACGTCCAAGAACATAGCACCGTTTGCGGGGCCGTCAAATTCTCTTTTTATCACGGCTTATGATAGGACGCGCGGAGGGCAAACATTAGGACGGCGAATGACCGATGGCGCCCGGCGCGCGAGGGCGATGTCTGAATTGCGCCGCGCTTTGGCCTGCCTATACTGGTTGGATGCCGAAGATCAATTTGTCCGTGCCGCACAGTCTGGGCCAGGAGGAAGCCAAACGCCGCATCACTGGCTTGATTGCGCAGTGCCGCGACCAGTTCGCAGGAAAGATCAGCGACGTGGCCGAGGCCTGGAACGGTTATGTTGACACCTTCAGTTTTCGCGCCATGGGCTTTGGCGTCAGCGGCACGCTGGATGTCCAGCCCGCCTCCATCTCCATCGCAATGACCATTCCGCTTGCCGCCTTTGCTCTAAAGGCCCGCATCGAATCCGAAATCCTCAATCACGCGCGGCAAGCCCTGGCCTGAGGCCCAGGCGCAGTTGCGCCGACCAGGCGTGCGCGGCGAGGCCCTCCACTTCGGAAAACTTCCTGACCGCGCGCCAGGCCTTTTTCACGGCGGGCTTGTCGTATTGGACAAGACTGGTGCGGCGCTGGAATTGATCGACCGTCAACCCGGCGAACGACGCCCCCGTCCCGCCGGCCGGCAGGGTGTGGCTCGGCCCGGCCACGTAATCGCCCAGCACCGTCGGCGAATTGTTGCCCAGGAAAATCGCCCCCGCCGTCACCAGTTCTTTTGCGACGCGCCCGGCATTGCGGCACATCAGTTCCAGATGCTCCGGCGCGATTTGATTGGCCAGCGCGATGCCGCGCGCCAGGTCCGCCGTCTGAACCAGCCAGGCGTTGGCGGCCAGGGCGCGCTCGATCAACTCCCGCCGCGCCATTTTGGGCAGTTGCCGGGAGATTTCCTTTTCCACGGCGCGCAGCAGTTTGCCAGACGGGGTGAGCAGCCAGACCCGCTCATGCCCCGAGCCGTGTTCGGCCTGCGCCAGAAGGTCCGCGGCGATGAAGGGCGCGTTGGCCGAGTCATCGGCCAGCACCAGCAATTCGCTCGGGCCGGGCAGCAGATCCATCGCCGCGTGGCCGAACAAAAGGCGTTTGGCGGCGACCACGTAGGCGTTGCCGGGGCCAAAAACTTTGTTGACTTTGCGGATCGTTCCCGTCCCCAGCGCCAGGGCCGCGATGGCCTGCGCTCCGCCGACGCGGTAAACCTCCGTCGCGCCCGCGCTCCGCGCCGCGTGGAGCAGGGCCGGATTGACGCGGCCATCGCGGTCGCAGGGCGTGCAGACGACGATTTCCCGGCAACCGGCCACGCGCGCCAGCGGCACGGTCATCAGCGCCGTGGAAACCAGCGGCGCGGCCCCGCCCGGAATGTAAATCCCCACGCGGGTGAACGGATCGAATTTTTCGCCCACGATTGCGCCGTGGCTGTTGCGCATGGACCAATCTTTGCGGCGCGAGCGTTTGGCAAAGGCCTCGACGTTTTTGGTCGTCTCGGCAACGGCCGCGCGCAAGCCCTCATCCGCCTGCACGGCCGCCGCCAGGAATTCCGCCTGGGTGACGGCAAATTGGTCCGGCTCCAAACGGGCGCCGTTGAATCGCTCGGTCAACTCGCTCAGGGCGGCGTCACCGCGCGATTGCACGGCCTCGATGATGGCGCGCGTCTGCGTTTCGATGGCAGGATCGAACAGGCTGGAGGGCGCAAGCAGGCGCTGGACTTGCGCGGCAAAATCCGCGTCGCGATGCGAAATGACATTCATGCGCCGGGCAACTTAGCGTTGGTTGCGCCGCAGTGAAAGGCAAACTTCCAGCCGTCCAAACGCCGGAATCGAATGAAACCGCAGGCACCGGCTCGGTTTCACTCGTCATCGTGCGGCGACCGAAGCAGACGACAAGGCAGATCGCGCGCGCCATGCACCACACGCTCCGCCAGCAAGCTCTCCTCGTCAAAGCGGTAGAAAATCAAGTGCCGGTGGAATGGCTGTTCAACGCGGAATGATCGGATGCCGGCCAACTCCGGCCAGTTTTTGAATCGCGGTCTGCCAAGACCAGGAACTGCGGCCAGCCTCCTTAAAGTTGCCTCAACCGCGTCAATGTATCGTCCGGCGACTTCGGGGCCGGCCTGCAGGCGATACCACTCCACTTGCTTAAGCAAGTCGGCCCAGAAATAATCCGATTGACGGATGGTCCGGGTCATGCGGCCAGCGATCGCCGGGCGCGGGAACGAAGTTGATCGAACTGCTTTGCAGTCAACGAACGATGCGGGCCACGCACGGCTGGCAGGAGCAAGTCGGCTAACTCCTGAGAGTCAACTTCCGCTGGATCATCCTTTGCCTTCAAAGCGCGCAAGGCCTCGCGGACCACTTCACTGGGATCCGTGTAGCCTCCCGTTTCGATCTTTTCGGCAATAAAAGCTTCCAGTTCTTTGGTCAGTTTAACCTGCATAACTCGTCCGAACAGCTTGACGATAATGTCGGGCGGCGCCCGGCAAAGTCAATCTGAAATTGGATACAGCCGAACTTCCCTCGGCGCATTTTCCGTTTCCCCCGCCCCGCCTGATCCATTGCAGTCGCTTCCGGCCTATGAAAGTGTTTTCCGCAGCACTGCCATCCGGAAAATCGACCCGGAAACAGCCCGGGGCCTGGGCCTTCCCGGCCTGCTCATTGTTCAAGCGGGGAAAACACTGTAAACTATAAGGATAGACAAACATAAAAACAAGCGTTCCGACGCGGCTTGGCGGCCCTGCTCAGCCGCGCAGTTTCTTGAGGGCGGCGATGGCGGCCTCGCTTTCGGCGGTCTTTTTGCTTTTGCCTTTGCCCCGGCCCAACTCTACGCCGCCGTGGGTGACGACGCACTCGAACTCCCGGTCATGGTGCGGGCCGGTGGCCTGGACCAATTCGTAATGCGGCGCGACGGTCGAGCTGGCCTGGAGAACCTCCTGCAACTCGCCCTTGGGATTGTCCAGGACGGGGATGGAGGTCAGTTCGCCAAAGGCGCGGTGGAAAGAACGGAGCACAAACGCGCAGGCCTCGTCAAAACCGCCATCGACAAAAATCGCCCCGACCAGGGCCTCGAAGGCGTCCGCCAGAGCGGAAGCGCGGCTGCGGCCCAAGTTGGCTTCCTCGCCGCGGCTGAGGATCAAGTGATCCTGCAATCCGAGCTGCCGGGCCTGCTCGGCCAGCGTGCGGCGGTTGATCATTTGCGCGCGGGCCTTGGTCAACGGCCCTTCGTCCACGGCGGGAAATTTGTTGTACAGCTCCCGCGTCAAGGCCAGCCCCAGCACGGCATCGCCCAGAAATTCCAGGCGCTGGTTGTGGCGCTGCACGCGGCCCTGTTCGTGCGCCACCGAGGGATGCGTCAGCGCCAATGCCAGCAGATCGGCGTCCCGAAACCGGTATTGAATTTCCGTCTGGAGAGCGTTGAGGTCCGGCACGAGATTTACTCTTTGGATGCGCGCTCAGGCGGGCGCGGGTGTGGGGGCAGGGGCAGTCGCCGGTTCGGACGAGGCGGGCACGACGGGCGGTTCGGCGGGCGGCGGATTCAACCCGTGCGCCAGCAAATAGGCGGTGTCATGTTGGACCTGCTCCAGTTGGTTAAGATGCAGATCGGGGTCGGTGATGGTGAACAGGTCGCCCAACTTGGCATGTTCGTAAATGAAGACCCGGCCGTCATCACGCCGGATTTGCTCCCTTACTTTGAGCACGCGTTTGCGTTCCAGCATCACAGCCAGGATATAACAGACCGGACCGTAGCGGAGATCGTTGGCTTCGAGCAACTTGCGCAGGAGGGATTCGGCGGACTCCTTCTGGATGGGATCAACGGGCGAGGCCGGGGGGGCTTGATAGACGCCCTGCCATTGGGAAATAAACCCCTTCCGGTCGCTGGCCCCTTCGCGGTGCTGCGACTGCCAGCAGGCGGGGCAAATATCCAGGCGATGGTAGAGCTGTTTTTCCTCGAAGAGCAGCGTGTGGTAGGGCTCTTTATCGGCAAAGGGCCTTTGGCAGGACTGGCAGGCGTGAGCCCGCGACTGGATGTTCCATTCGTTCATTGAGCAACGCCTTATTATCGCCGCGCCAGCGCCGGCCCGCAACACATTACTTGGCTTCGGAAACACGGCAGGGCCGCCCTGAAATGTCAAAGAGCGAACCGGCGCAACACCAAGCAACGTCCGCAGTCCATTGGATGGACTACACGGCGCGCACCGCCAGCCAGATCTTCTCCCTCGCCCCGCGACGAAGGAGCGGGGAGAGGGTTGGGGTGAGGGGTTGCCTCCTGTCGCCTATCTTGCGAACTCTCAGTAATGATGAGACTTGCGACCGTTTTTTTTAAGCTTTTTTTTGGATTGGGCGCAACGGCGCCGAAACAACCGGTTGCCGAAAACGCCGGCTTCGCGGCAGTCGTGGCGGCGGTCATCGCGCCCGCTATTCCAACAATGGCAAATTCGGGGCTGATTAAGGTAACGGTGGCCCGAGACACGCCCTATAGACAGCGCGCGGAATTGCCGGTGGCGTCGTCGTCTGGAACGAAATTTCAGATTGCCCCGGTGAAGATGCAGACCTCGGTTCCCGCGTCCAACGTGGCCGCCTCGGCATCCCGTCCTGTTCCCCGGCCTCGCTGGCGCTAGTCGAGCGGGTCTCCAGGCGGCAACGGGCGGGCTCTCCCCTGTTGTTACGTGGCGGGAATGATCTCGATTCCGTTAATTTGCGGGTTCTCGACCTTCGGAGTGAAGGTGACCTTGATGACGTTGTTGGTGGCTTCGACGTTGACCGTTTCCACGTAGGCGCGCATAGGCCCGCCTGCCTTGGCCCAAACGTCGAAGTCCTTGAATTGGCGCCCTTGGACATCGAAGGAAAACACGCGCTCACCAGGCCCGTTGATGCCCTCGAAGGTCTCCGCGAAATGCAGTTTCACCACGTACTTCCCGTTGGGCACGGGCCAGGAAAACGAGTCCATGCCGTAATGTTCCGTCCGGTAAATGTCCGGATTCTTCGTGTTGGCAACCTGGATGTCGGGTCTTTCCGTCGTTTCGCCGCCGTCGAAGCCCTGGTCCGCCAGCCACAGGTTGCCTTCAGAGTCTTTGACGGGCTCGGATGCCCCGGCTTTGATGCGGACGGGTGGCGCAGGCCGGACGGCAACCGGTGCCGGCGCGGGGATTGGCGCTGGCGCGATCGTCGTGGGTGTTGGCGCGATGGCGGCGTCCTCTGCCTGGTTGACATTGGCAGCCGCAACGATGGAGGCGCCCGAGTGGCGCGGCCGCGGCTGGAGTTTAAAAATGGTGACGGAGAATTTCGGCAGCGTCCGAGTGAAGCGGGCGCCCAGGCCGTCGATTCTCATTGTAGCGGGCACGAGTTTGACCGGATCCTGGATTGAATCGGTCTCCTGCGGATTGTCGGCGGCGAGCACCACGGCCTCGCCGGTGCGGGCGACCGAATCCACGCCGTTGATAGTGACGCTCACGGGTTGCGGCGCGTCGGCGACGTTCACGAGCTTCAAGTAAATCGTGCCTTTGGCCGTGTCGCGCGTGGCGCTGTAGTAAAGCCCCGGCACCCGTCGCGGTGTGGGCGTGCCGCCGCGGCGCCCAACTGGAGGCGTCTGTTCGACCGTCGGGATGCCCTGAGCCTTGACCGGCAGAATAACGTCGCCGTGGTTCTGGTCGAACATCTTCTCAACGTAGTAGGACGGCGAGCCGTAGCTGGTGAGCGCGTCGTAGCCGATGAGGTCGCTCTCCCACTGCATCGAGCGGCCGGGGCCGCTGAGCTGGCTGACGTTGACGAACAGCGGCGCGAAACATTCCATGACCACGAGGTCGGAATTCCTTTCCATGCAGCAGAGCCAGGCGGCGTCGCCGAGCGCGCCGGCCATATTGGGCGTGGGCGAACCGACGCGCGTGGCCCATTCGCCAACGAAGACCTTTGTGTGGTTCGTGCGGCCGCGCGTGTCATACATCTGCGACTGGCTTTCCATCTCCTGCTGATTGCGGTAGTAATGCTCGTCAACCAGGTCCGCCACGCGGCTTTTCACCGGCGTCGTGGCGATGACCTGGAGTTGCGGATATTTGGCTTTGATGGCGTCGTAGAATTGCGCGAATCGGCCGTCATAGCTGCGACTGCGGTCGAAGAAATCTTCGTTTCCAATCTCGATGTAGCGCAGCGGGAACGCCGCCAAATGGCCATCCTTGGCCCGGCGCGCGCCCCATTTCGTCGTGGCCGCGTCGCCAGTGAGATATTCGATTTCGTCGAGCGCCTCTTGAACGTAAGGCTCCAGTTTCGGTCCGGCCTCGACATGATCGCCGCGCAGCGCGTAGCCGGCGAAGACGGCCAGCACCGGCTCCATTTTCAGGTCCTCGCACCATTCGGCGTATTCCAGCAAACCGAGGCCATCGGTGGACCAGTAGCCCCAACAACTGGCGTGGCCGGGACGCTGCTCGACCGGACCGATGGTCTCCTTCCAGTTGAAATGCTGGTTGAAGTAATTGCCCTCGACGTAATTGCCACCCGGCAGCCGGAGGAATTTCGGCTGCATCGCCGCCAGAAGTTCCATGATGTCCCGGCGGTTCCCGTTCGGGCGGTTGTGATAGGTCGGTGGAAAAAGTGAAACCTGCTGCAGCCAGATCATGCCCGGCGCGGTCGTCGTGATTTTGAACACGTTGTCCTTCGACGGCTCCACGCGTTTGGTCGTCAACTTCGTCTCAAATCTCTTCCACTCGCCGCCAAGGCCGGAAATTTTCGCGTCGGCAAAGGTTGTTTTGCCGTCCGTGCTTTCGAGACTGACGGTCAGGGGGCCGGTGAAGCCTTTGGCCGCTTTCGCGAAAAATGACACCTGATAAGTCGTTTTCGGTTTCACTGGAATTCCCCAGTAACCGCCGTTGGCGATGCCCGCCGGGGATTCCCTCGAGGCGGCGGACGCGTCGAGCTTGAGGCTCACGTTCAGTGCCTCGTTCAACGGCGTGTTCGTGTCGAGCATCAGCGCCGCGCCGCCGACGGCGCGCCAGAATTTCGGCGTGTTCGAGACGGCGATTTCCACCGGATAGTATTGCGTCGGGTCGTAGGCATCCGACTTGATGCTCGCGTTGACGGCGTCCGCCTTGAACGAGCGATTGCGGATCAGTTCGCCGTAGATTCCACCTTCATAAGAGAAATTGATTTCCTCGGTCATCAACCCGTGGAACATCGGGCTGACTCTGGCGGTCGCTTGCCCAACCTCAATTTCCAGCGTCGGCATCGCGTCCGCGGCATAAAGGTCGCCCGGGGCGGTGGCGCTCAGAACGATCAAACCGAGTGAAAAGAGGAATTGCCTGGATGCATTCATAAGTTTTCGTGAGTCACAGTTGCTTCTTTAGCCGCGACATTACTTGGGTTTGCAAAGAAAGTCCAGTCCGCCATCAGGCAGTGGACCCGCAATGTGACCGGCAGAACCGTCATCGTTGCTTTGACTGCCGGGCAGTTCCAGAAAATCGCGGTTGGACCAGTCATGGAAGTCACTCGTTTCAAAACGATGATCGACAAACTGCCCATAGTTTGGCAGCAAGGGCGCATGCGGCCCAACTTCATCCACGACATCCGGATTCTCTTGATCGGATTCTTGTTAGTCATCACCGCTTTCACCGCGGCCATCGCTGCCGACAAGCAAATCTTCGAGGCGGAAGCGGCCGAACCTGTCGGCGGGGCGTCCAAGGTGGCCGATGGCGCGGCCTCAGGAGGTTTTCTGGCCGGCTTGACCAAGCCCGGCCAGGGCGTCAAGTTCGCCCCCCTGCGGGCTGCCAGCAAATTGGCGATTCGCTATGCGTCGGTGGAAGTGGGCACGATCAGCGTTGCGGTCAACGGCCAACCGGCGCGCAAGTTGAATGTTCATTCCTCGGGATCCCTCACCGGTTCCTTTCTCCACGCGATCATTGACGTTGCGATTCCCGCCAATGCCCAACTGACCATCAGTCTGGCGACGAACGACGTCGCCGTGAACATTGATCGGATCATTGTCGGCGACGGAGACCTGGGGTTGCCGCCGGATATTTGGAATCTGCCGCCGTTGCCGGTCGCTCCCGGTCCTTATTCGCCCGATTGGAAGGCGATCAGCCGGATTTACACCGTGCCGCAGTGGTGGCGCGATGCCAAGTTCGGCGCGTGGGCCCACTGGGACCCGCAGTCCATGCCCGAGCAGGGAGATTGGTATGCGCGCGGTATGTATATTGAGGGTAGCGCACAGTATAATTACCACCTCAAACACTTCGGCCATCCCTCGGAATATGGTTACAAGGACATCTGTCACAACTGGGTGATTGACCGATGGAGGCCCGATGAGATGATGGATCTATTTGTCGAAATGGGAGCCCGTTACTTCATGGCCATGGGCGTCCACCATGACAACTTCGATTGCTGGGATTCGGCCTATCAGCCCTGGAACTCCGTCCGTGTCGGCCCCAAGGTGGACATCGTTGGCGCCTGGGAGAAGGCCGCGCGCCGGCGTGGTCTGCGTTTCGGCATTGGTTTTCACAACTCTCCGGCGCGAACCTGGGGCCAGTTTATGCCGGTGCGCTACACCAGCGACAAGAAGGGGTCCAAACAGGGGGTGCCCTACGATGCGCTCCAAACGATTCTGGACGGAAAAGGCAAATGGTGGGAAGGCATGGATCCGGCCGACCTTTACGGGCCGGTTCACACCGACACCGATCCGTTGCATTCGCCCTTTGCCGGCCAATTTATGTGCCGCGTGGATGACGCCATCACCAAGTATCATCCCGATGTGATTTATTTCGACGAACACGCGGGCGATTCGCAGGTGGATCTGGGCGTGCGTATGGGACTGGGTTTCCTCGCGCCGCCGCTGGTCGCAAACTACTACAATAAGTCCCTGAAGTGGAACAATGGGAAAATGGATGTCGTCATTAACCTCAAGGGTGTGGGTGGGCGTTACAACAGTTTCCAAAACAGCCCCGAACTGCTTCCCTTTGTTGATCGTTCCCTGGTCAAGAGCACAGAGGCCTTCATCGAATCGCGGATCATGGCGTATCCATTTCAGACCGAAACCAGCATCGCGGCCTGGCACTACCAAACCGGCCAGGGATACATGGATGCCAGAAGCATCATCCGGTCGCTGATGCAGAACGTCTCCCGAAACGGAACCATGCTGCTCAACATCACCCAACACGGCCGGGGCGATCTGGATCCGCAGGTGATCCGCATTTGCAAAGACGTGGGCGCCTGGTTGAAAATCAATGGCGAAGCTGTTTATGGATCCCGCCCGTTTGAAGTCTTCGGTGAAAACTCAGTTTGCTACACTCGCAACAACGGCAATGTCTATGCCACCCTCCTGGATTGGCAAGGCGGCCCAATCACCCTCAAGGCCCTGCGCGCCGGCGGGACGACTCTGGGCAAAGTATCCAAAGTCGATCTGCTCGGCTCCGATCTCCCGCAGACCTTTGTCCAGGACGAGCAGGGGCTGACGGTGACGCCCGGCGGAGCGGCGCAGCCGCTGCCGGGGATCGCCAACCAGCGGCTCGCGGCGGGATGCCGGGTTCTGCGTATCACCCACGACAAGGGCTGGATCAATGACGACGACCCGGGCGCTGTAGCCGCCGGATGGGTTCGCCGCTGCAACCTGGGCACCGGCGACTTCAACAACGACCTCACCACCAGCGATACGCCTGGTGATGTCTGGAGTTCTTCGTTTGCCGGCGCCAGCATCTCAGTCATCGCTCCGAAAGAAGCGGGGGCCGGAAAGATCGAGATTCAGATTGATGGCAAAAGCCGTGCGACCGCGGATTTATCCACCACGGGTGCGCGCCAACCGCAACAGGTGGTCTTTGAAGAAACCGGTCTGACTGCCGGCAATCATCGCATCAACATTGTCAATCGCGGCCCCGGACCTGTGGCGGTGGATGCCCTGATCGCCCGGTAAGCGCCACGGGACAGTGCATCCGCAAGACTTGGCATAAAGGAAGCCGATCCCAATGCCGCTTTAGTCTGACTTTCGCACATGGGTTCCACGACCTTTGCGGATTCCACGGGGATCAACGTGTTACACTCCAAAGATCTGGTGAATTGGGAAATCGTCTCGCATTGTGCCACGAACTTGGACTGGAGTAGCATGATTTGGTCTTAAAAGATAATAAGAGAAAGACTGTTTGGAAAATGAGAGAAAAAATTTACGCGCAACCAGGCAATGTAAAATGAAAGCAAAAAAACACCCATTCATGGCACCATGCGCCCTGGCCCTCCTCGCGGCGGCGGGTATGGTCTCCCTCAACGCTCACGCCCAGTGTAACATTTACATGGGAACAAACCAGCAGGTCATTGACGGCTACGGCTTCTCCAGCGCGTGGTGCGGCATCCTCACGACCCCCAAGAACAATGCCCTCTATGGAACCCTTGGCATGTCTCTGTTGCGCGTCCGATTTGACCCAGGCGGTCCCGGTAACTGGGGCCAGGAAATTACCAACGCGATGGCGGCTCACGCCGCCGGGGCCAAGGTGCTCGGAACTTCATGGTCGGGGCCGGGCGCATGGACCACCACCATGGAGGCCATGAACGGTTTCTTGCTGCCCCAATACTATGCTGACTACGCCAATTGGCTGAGCCAGGCGGCCATCGCCCACAATGTGGATTGGGCTTCTCCCGCGAACGAGCCTGACCTTGGTTGGATGGCGTGGACTTCTGAGGAGTTGACGACGTGGATCGGCCAATACGGCGCGTGCATCGGCAGGCCGATGCTGGCGCCGGAAAGCTTCTGTCTCAACGATGACTATGGCGATCCTATCATAGATGACCCAAAAGCCGGGCCCTACGTCAGCGTCTATGGTGGCCACCTTTACGGCGGCGGGTTGTCTGTGCATACGAACGCCCTCGCCCTCGGCAGACACGTTTGGATGACGGAGTATTATTGGGATGGCCCCAATGACATGAGCGTGTGCGTGCAAATCGCCAAACAAATCAACGATTGCATGAACGACCAGTTCAGCGCCTACATCTGGTGGTGGGACAACGACAGCGACACCAACACCGTTCTTGTTCTGAGCGACGGCACTATCAACAAGAACGGCTACACCATGGGCCAGTTTGCAAAATGGATTCGACCCGGCTCAACCAGGGTCACCGCCGATTACAATCCTTCACCGGGCGTCTTTGTCACGGCTTACAATGTCAATGGCAGCGCGGTCATTGTGGCTGTGAATACCAACCAAACCAGTTCGGTGAACCAGCAATTCACCATCCATAATGCCAACGCCGCGGCGCTTGAAGGCTATCAAACTTCCAGCAGCCAAGACATGGCCGATATGGGCAGCTTTGGCGGTTCGGGCGGCAGCTTTACCGCGAAGCTGCCCGCCCAAAGTATCACCACCTTCGTTCAAACCAACGGCACTCCGGCCGACGTGCCGCCACCTTGGACGGCGCAGGACATTGGGTCGGTGGGTGTGGTCGGCAGCACAACCTACACCAACAGCGTGTTCACCAACGGCGTTTTCACGGTGGCGGCATCCGGGGCCGACATCTGGAGCACGACCGACGCGTTCCGGTTTGTGTATGAGACCAACAGCGGCAACTGCGCCATCCTTGCGCGTGTGAGTTCGGCGCAAAGCACCAACTCTATGGCGAAGGCCGGTGTGATGATTCGGGACAGTCTGAATCCCGGCGCGGCCAACGCCTTTATTGGGGTAACGCCGGGCAACGGCCTGGTGTGGCAATACCGCTTGAGCGACGGTGGCGGGTGCAGCAACAGCCTGGCGTCCGGCTTGAGCGCGCCCTACTGGGTCAAGCTGGTGCGGAGCGCCAGCACGTTCACGGGATATTATTCCGCGGATGGCACAAACTGGACGCAGTTGGGGACGACGACCATTGGCATGGGTTCCCTGGAGTATGCGGGACTGGCGTTTTGCAACCATGGCAACGCGAGCCTGGGCACGGCGACGTTCGACAACGTGGCTGCGCCGGGCTGGCCCATTCCTCCGCCATCTGTGGCGACGGGGTTGACAGCGACGGCCGGCGTTGAACAGGTAATGTTGAACTGGCAGGCGGGCAGCTACGCGACGAGTAACAACGTCGAGCGAGCCACCGTGAGCGGCGGGCCATACACGACCGTCGCCACCGTGAGAGGGACGGGATACATCGACAGCGATCTGGTTGGCGGCACGACGTATTACTACGTGGTGCAGGCGCTCAATGGCGTCGGCCAAACCGGGAACTCGGCGCAGGCCAGTGCGACACCGACCGCCAACGTGCCGTCGCCGTGGGTGGCGCAGGACATTGGGTCTGTGGGGGTGACCGGCAGCCAGGGGGAGGCCGGCAGCGAGAGTTGCAGCAACGGCGTGTTCACGGTGGCGGGATCCGGGGACGACATTTGGAGCACGGCCGACGCGTTTCGGTTTGTGTATGAGACCAACGGCGGGAACTGCACCATCATTGCCCGCGTCGTTTCGTTGCAAGAGCCGACCAACGTGACCATTGATCCGTGGTCAAAAGCCGGGGTGATGGTCCGTGCAAGCCTGGATCCCGGCGCGGCCAACGCCTTTATCGCCGTGACGCCGAGCAACGGAGTGACCTGGCAAGACCGTTCAAGCACCGGCGGCGGCAGCGTCAACGCCGCCACGAGCGGCTTGAGTGCGCCCTACTGGGTGAAACTGGTGCGCAGCGGAAATACATTCACCGGCTACCGTTCCCCGGACGGCACGAACTGGACACAGCAAGGTACAGCGACGTTCACGATGTCGTCCACGGCGTACGTTGGTCTGGCTGTTACCGCGCACAACAACTCAAGCATGGCCACGGCGACGTTCGACAACGTGAGTGCGCCGGGCTGGCCGGCGCCGCTCTCGTCTTTCATATATTCATGGGGCAGCCCTGTTTCCTTTGGCGGCCTCAATGCCAACCAAATCCTCACCAACTTCCCGGGAACCGAAATTGCCGGGGCGATGTTCGCGCAAAACGGCGGCAGTCCGATCACCGTCTCGCCCGGCGGCGGCTCCCCCATCGTGTTCGCGCCGGCCGACACATCGTGGGCCAGCCTGGCGGGAGGCAATGGCTTCACCACCGGCGCCAGCACCAACTCAACCGGCGACGCCGATTTCGACAGTTGCTTGAACGCGTTCTATTACGACGGCGCCACCAATACGCATACCATCACGATGAGCGGCCTCGTTGTGGGGCGGCAATATTCCGTGCAGTTGTTCGCGCTGGACGATCGTAGCTTGAGTCCGGCCGGCGGCGCCCGCACTGTGAACTGGCAGAACCCTGGGGATTCCTTTTACTTCTCGGCCACTTATTCCATGGCCGACAACGCATACGTCGTCGTGACGTTCGTGGCCTCCAACGCCGTGCAGGCGATTCAGGAGAACTTGCTCAACTCCGGCTACGGGAACTTCAATTGCCTGGTGCTGCGTGCGGTGGGATGGAATCCGCCGCCATACTTCATCGTTGAGCCGGTGAATGCGATCGGCTATCTTGGCAATAACGCGTCACTGTCCGGGTCGGCGGCCGGGGATTCGACGATCCCTGATCCCGCGATTGCCTACCAATGGCAAGCCGGCCCGAACGGCGGGCCATACACGAATCTCGTGGCCGGCGCCAAATACGCCGGCACGACGAACGCGACCCTCACCATCAACAACCTGGCCGTCAGTGACGGTGTTCCTGCCTACGTGTTGGTCGCCTCGAACGGCGGCGGCTCCGTGACAAGTTCGGTGGCGAACGTTTCTGTCATAATTCAGCCGCGGAATCTGGTGGGTGAATGGTTGAACGGAGCAGCCAGCTTGGCCGATGTTTCGGGCTATTCGACGGCGGGCATACACGACGGTTACGGCGTCGGCAACAGCGCCTATACGTTCACGAATGATGTGCCGCCCGGTGCGCATGGTCAGTCGCTCTGGCTTTACGGCAACGGTTCCGCCATCGCCATCAACAACACGTCCACCAACGACCCCGCCTACACCAACACCTTCGATAACGGCATCAGCAACAGTTTAACCGTCACCGTCTGGGCCAGGGGCTGGCCGGGCCAATGGAGTCCTTGGGTGTCCAAGTGGGGTGAAAGCGAAAACGGCGCGGAAGCCGGATGGCAGCTCCGCGATGACGGAAGCGACTCCTCCGGCGGAGGAGGAGTCGGATATCCCTATGCATGCTGGACCGTTCGAAACGATAGCGCGGGCACGGTCACCTTGGGCACGGACCCCAATGGCAATCCGGACGACATGGCCACCCGAAGCATTGCTATAGGCACAGGCAATAAAACTTGGCACTTCTATGCCGGCACTTTCGACGGCATCTCGGGCAACCGCGACCTGTATATAGATGGTGTGCTGGCCGCTTCGGAGACCGGCAACAAGCCATACTTTGCGGCTACGGGTGAGCACCTCTGCATCGGCGGCAAAGACAGCCCGCCGGGCAATAGTTTTGGCAACTACTTCACCGGCGAAATTTACGACGTGCGCGTTTACAACTACGCGCTTAGCCAAAGCCAGGTCGCCACTGTCGGAAACCTGGTGCCGTCGTTTAGCACCTGCCAAGTCGTCACAGCCGTTAGTGGCGTTCAAAGTCCCAACGGCGCCGGCTTGGTGCTGGCGTGGCCCTACGGCACGTTGCTGCAGGCGACCAATCTGCTTGGCCCGTGGTCGCCGGCCAACGCCACCTCGCCTTACACGAATAATCTGGCGTTGCCGCAGCAATTCTTCCGCTTGCAAAACTAACAAGGCAGATGCCGGCAATCACCGTCGGGCAGCCGGGACTGCCCGACGGCGAATTTGAAATCTTTTATATCACAGACCGAACAAATCGATTTAACCCAACGTCAAACCGGCATGGGTGCTGTCTCACAGGGTGGTTGCTCATAGAACGCCGGGGAAACAGGCTTGTTCGGGCCGGGCGGGCCAACTGGAAAATCAGCGGACCCGATAGCGCGTAACTGGCCCGCCTGCAAGAAGCCCAATCCTTGGCAACTCGAGTTTTGTTACGGGTCTGGTTACGTGTTTGTGACGGCAAATGTGACGGACTAAGTCCTTGATTATCAACGAATGTTACGGTGTGACGGGTCTTTTGGGGGGTGAGGGTATATGTGGCGCCAAAAGCCCTTTGGGTGACCCGGCGAGCCTGTCGCTAATGATTCGGGCTAGTGCGACTGTTCTCGGACAAAGGGGCGAAGTGAGGGAATCCCAAAACGCTCTTACACCAGGCCGGCCCACTTTCGGCCGGCCCAATAGACGGTCAGCAATGTCAGGACCAATCCGCCCCAGGCGGGATGGCTCCAGAGACGGATTCTCTTTTCCATCGGCCGGGGCTGCGGCAGGAGGGAGATTTGCCCGGCCATCCGGTCGATGTCATCGGTCGAGAAGCTCGCGCCGCGGGTCAGGGCGGCGATTTCGGCCAGGACTTGCGCGTTGACGGGCTGGCCCTGCTTTTCGATGGTCGGTTTGGCCACAAGAACCTCGGCGGTCAAGTGGCGGTCATACGGCTCGGAGGCAACGTTGATTCTGTAGTTGCCGGCTTCCTGGGCTGTAAAGGCGGATTTGAAAACACCCCAACCGCCCTCCACCTGGGTGAAATCCAATCGCTCCGTCCGGCCGGCGGGGGAGGTGACTTTGCCGGCGACCGGCCCTTTGTCAATAGGAAATCCAGAGTGGTCGAGCACGGTGGCCCGCAAAAAGACGCTGTCGCCGGCTTGGGGCGATTCCGGGCTGTAACTGAGACGGATGCCCTCCATGGCGGAAAGGTGGCGCTGGTGGGCCATCCAGCGGACGACCTGGCCCCAGAAGCGGTAGTGAAATTTGTCCTCCACGCCCCGGCGCCATCGCCAGGCGCTGTCGGTTCCGAGAAAGAGCACCTTGCCGCTGCCGGCGGAGCGTGTGACCAGCAAGGGCAGGCGCCCCCACTGGTCGCGCAGGGCTGAATGCACGGCCAGCACCTCCGAGCCGGGACGGCTCTTTTCAACTGCGGCTGACCAGAAGAAGCCGGGCAGTTGTTTCCAAAGTTCGTCGTTTCTTCCCTCGTCGGAATCAAAGCGGGTGAGCCAATGGCGTTTGCCCGCGTCAGTCAAAACAAGTTGGGCCTCGTTCTCCAAACCCGTGCCGCCCGGTTTTGAGGTGTCCAAATCCACGGGGTAAAGATCGCGGAGGGCGCTGTTCAAAAAGGTCGTCTCGCGTCCGCGTCGGCCTGGGACAAAGACCAGACCGCTGCCTTGCTGCTCGACCAGACCTTTGAGCAACTCGGCGTCCTTGTCGGTCAGTTCATTGTCTCCGATGCCGACGTCGCCGAGAAAAACGACGTCATAGGGCGCCAGCGCCTCCTTGGTGTCAGGAAAGGAGGAGATGTAATCCAGGCCGCCGCCCGGCCCCAATTCGGGTTGGAGAAGCAAACAGCGCAGGTCGATGCCAGGGTCGCGCGCGAGCGCGTTCCGCAAATAGCGGTATTCCCAGCGCGGCAGCGAATCGACCACCAGCACCTTGAGCTTCTCCACGCGCACGGCGATGTGAAAGGTGCGTCGGTTGTTTTCGGCAATGGCCTCATCCGGCTCGACCGGCAGCTTGAGGGTGGCGGTCACGTCGCCGACTTCGCGAGGCGACCAAAGGATGGAGTCCTCAACTTCGCCGTTGGCCGGGATGGTGATGTCCTTTTTTTCCGATTCGCCGAAATTATCGGAAATGGAGACGGCCGTCTTGACTTCGCGCGGCAGGTGGCTGGTGACTTTGAACGAAACCGCGATCTCCTCGCCAAAAAGTCCGTAGGCCGGGGCGGAAACGGAGTCGAGAACCAAATCCGGCAGCGGCGTTTGGCGTCCGACGACGACGGTGAAAATGGGGATGTTCTGCTCGCGGTAGCGCGTGGCGGCCTCCAAGGGGGAATTGCCCATGTTCCAATCCCCATCACTGAGCACCACGACGGCTTTGAGATTGTTGTAACGCCGCAAGGCGTCTTCCAGCGCCTGATTCAAATCGGTGCCGTTGATGGCGTTCCGGTTGGTGGAGGGTGCGGAGAACGGTTCGACGGAAACCTTCGCGTTGGCCTGCAAAGGGCGCCAGAAGGGCCGTTTCAACTCAGCGTCCAGCCATTGTTCGCGGCTGATGACTTTAACGCCGGCGCTGACGTCGCGTGTCTTCATGCTCTCGGAAGCGTCGGCCAGAATGGCGATGTCCGGCATGGGGGAACGTTCCAGATACTCGACCAATTCCGGACGCAGCAGAGTGAACACGAGAAGGGAAATCAATACAAACCGCAAGGCTTCCAGGCGGCCGGCGGCGCGGCGATTGGCCGAGCGGCGCCAATTGGTCCAGCAAAGCCATGCGGCCCCGGACCAAATCAGCGCGGCGCCAATCACCACCGAAATGGGTGCTGCCAGCGAGAGCGGCCTCATACCGGCAACTCCTCCGGCTCCTCCCTGCTCGCGGGCGGCGGCGTCAGTTCCGGCGCGGGCCGGCGCGAGGGCAGAATCAAAATGCCCTCGGCGATCAGAAACAGCAGCATCGCAAAAAGAAACAGGCGCCAGATTTCTCCCTGCAATTGGCCCATCTGGAACTGTCGCTCTTGCAGCGTTTGCACCGGGAGATCGCCGAAGAGTTTGCGTGCTTCATTGGTGCCGATGATTTCGGTCTCGTCTTCCGCCGCCGGGCGGTTGACTGCCAGCAAGCGGTCGCCGGCGCGATAAACGCCAGCTTGAGTGCGGATGTCCTTGGCGGCTGTGGACTCGACCGAGACCCATTGCCGGGCCTGATCCGCGGGGCTTAAATCGCCGCAAACGGCGTTGTCATCCTGGCGCAAGCGGCGGCCACCCGCCAGCAAGAGGCGTTGCAACATGGGCACTAGCACGGGGCCGTCCCCCAAACCCGACCAGGCCGAATCCGGCAGCGAGGAGCAAAAACAGACCGCGCCTTTGCCGACGTCCTGCCGCGTCAGCAATGCCGCCCCATCGTCGAAGGCGGCCAGGACGTTCTTCTGGCCCGTTATCGGCTGGCGTCGCGCGAAGCTGGTTTGGGCCAGGGGCAGGCTTCGATGTTCGTCGCTTTTGGCCAGCGGCCCCTCTTCTTCGTTCCAGCGCAAAACGCGGAATCCTTCGGTTCCCTCCGCGTTTTGCGGGTCGCCCCAACCTATGCCGTTGAAACGGCCCGGGTCCGGCCGTCCGGGGGGAAAGAAAATCACCGCGCCTCCTTCCGCCGCGAAGGACTGCACCCGGTCCGCGTCATCGCCGGCGGGGAGCGGCGCCTGCCAGATCAAGAGCGATTTTCCCTCCAGACTGACGCCCGCGAAATCCGCCAAGGTGGTTCGCTCCGCGGGCTCGCCGCGGGCGGCCGCGGCGAATTGGAAATAGCGCGCCTCATCCTGGTCGTCGCTCACCACCTCAGCGCGCAACGGTCTGTCCGGACCGTACACGAAATAGGCAATATTGTCGCGCGCGTTGGCGTCGGCCGGCAACGCGAAGCTGCCCCAGCCTCCTTCACGGCGGGCGCCCAAATCGATGTTGTGCCGCCAGCGCAACGATTGCCCCTCCAGCGCAACTTCTTGCTCGGACCGCCCGCCGTCCAGGGTCAGGGTGAGGGGAACCGAGGCGGCGGCGGTGCGATTGCGTTGGAGGTCCAGGACGACTTGCAGTTCGAATTGGTCCCCGCGGCGGTGGCGCAGGAGTTCCTTGATGGAGATGGAGGCGTTGGCGTCCGGGGGCTGGTTCATTTCCAGCAGTCTGACGCGCACCTTTTGCGACAGGCCGCTCAGGCGGGCGATGACGCTCTTCCAGCGGGGGTCTTCCGGCATCCAGTTGCTGCGCTGATTGTCGGAGGCGATCCAGATTTCCGCCGTTCCCGCGCGATTGTCGATCAGCCAGTCGAACGCGGCCCGCAGCATGGCCGGAATGTCGGCGGCGGTGTCGGTTGGGCCGGTGACGGACAACTGGGCCAGATTGGCGGCGCGTGCGAATTCCTGCGGGAGGCGCGTGGCACTGTCAATTAAAACCAAATGGCTGGACTCCTCGAATCCCCGGGCGGCCTGGGCCAGCAGTTGGTTTGCTTGCTGGCGTTTGGTGATTCCACCGGACTTGGTTTCCATGCTGGCCGAGCGATCGAGCAAGATCAGGATGGCGTCGGGTGCGGGCGACAAGGCCCAGCCCAGCCAACCGCCGGCCAGCGGGCGTGCCAGGAAGAGGACCAACATCGCCACCGCCAGCACGCGGCACAAGAGAATCAAGAATTGACGCAGGCGGGAGTGGCTGATGGAACTACGTGTGGCGGAAACCAGAAATCGCATCGCCGCCCACGGCCTGGGACGATGGCGGAGGCGGTTGAGCAGGTGAATGATGATGGGCAGCAGGACCAGCGGCAATCCCAGAAGCACCCATGGTTGGAGAAACGTCATTGGCTACCTGCCGCTCTTGCAAAGCTAGGGCGCGGCCGCCGCGGCACTGGCGCGTTCGACCAGAAAATCGGCCAGCACCCTTTCGTAATCCTGGTCGGTCACGACCCGGCGGTAATCGGCGCCAAATTCATGGCAGCCGCTTCGCAGGGCCTCCAGAAACAGGCCGATCTGGCGCAGGTACTCGTCCCGGATGGCGGATGGCTCGGTGACAAGGCTGAAGGAACTTTCCAGATCGACAAACCGCACGGGCCGGTCGAAGTGAAACTCCAATTCCGCCCGGTCCAGCAGTTGAAATACGGCCAGGTCGTGTTTCTGAAAGCGAAGATGTTGGAAGCAATTCAGCAGGGGCGCCAGATCGCAAAAGAAATCCGAGATCACAATGACCAGCGCCCGGCGGCGCACTTTCTCGGCCAGATCGTGGAGGGCGGCGGACAGACCGGTGGTGCCGCGGGCCTGCGCCTTGTCCATCGTGTCAAATATCAGCTTCAAATGGGCCGGATTGCGGCGGGGAGGAATTTCGAAGAACGACTTGCCCGAGGCGCAGATCAAACCGACCGCGTCCCCTTGGTGTGCGGTGATGTAGGCCAGTGTTGCGGCCAGGCGTTTGGCGTAATCCAGTTTGGGGCCTGCCGCCCCGCCGAATTTCATCGACCCGCTGCAATCGAGCACCAAATAGCAGCGAAGATTGGTTTCCGCCTCGTATTCCTTCATGAAGAAACGGTCGGTGCGGGCGAAAACCCGCCAGTCCAACCGCCGGATGTCATCGCCCGGGGCGTAATTGCGGTATTCGGCAAACTCGACGCTGGAGCCGCGATGGGGGCTTTTGTGCAAGCCGGAGACGCTCCCCTCCATCGGCGAGCGAGCCAGCAAGGTCAGGTGCATCAAGCGATTGAGCGCCTGCGAATCGAGGAACTTGTTTTGGTCAGGCGCCACGCTTTTCTCCGCCGACCTCCTCCAGCAAGCGCCGGATAATCTCCGTGCTGCCCACCCCTTCGGATTGGGCCTGGAAGTTGGTCAAAATACGATGAGTCAGCACCGGGGCGGCCACCGCCTGCAAATCCTCCATGCGCACCAGGTAACTGCCGTGCAAAACTGCGCGCGCCTTGGCCCCGCGCACCAGGTATTGGACCGCCCGCGGTCCGGCGCCCCATGTGACCCATTTCTTGATCCACTCCGGCGCTTGGCCGGCGTGCGGCCTCGTGCGGCGCACCAGGTCCACCGCTAAATCGTATATGTGGTCCGGCACCGGCACCCGTTGCATGACGTCCTGAAAACCAATGATCTGCGCGCCGTCGATCACTTTGGATAACTGGGCCGGCGCTGCGCCGGTCGTCTCGCGCGCGATCCGCCTCTCTTCGTCGCGATTGGGATAATCGACGTGGATGAAAAACATGAACCGATCCAACTGCGCCTCCGGCAACGGATAGGTCCCTTCCTGCTCGATGGGGTTT
The DNA here is from genome assembly GCA_049517295.1 of Verrucomicrobiota bacterium. Lineage (GTDB taxonomy): Bacteria > Verrucomicrobiota > Verrucomicrobiia > Limisphaerales > Palsa-1400 > JBEKSF01. Next base: position 51,684 of record JBEKSF010000016.1, on the reverse strand, counting down.
TGCGTCGCCAGCACGAAAAATGGCGAGGGCAGCGAAAAGAAGCGCCCGGCCACCGTGACCCGGTGCTCCTGCATCGCCTCCAGGAGGGCTGATTGCGTCTTGGGCGGGGTGCGATTGATTTCGTCGGCCAGTATGATGTTTGCAAAGAGCGGCCCTTTGACAAAGACGAAGGCGCGGTGTCCGGGTTGGTCGGTTTCCTGGAGGATGTCCGTCCCGGTGATGTCCGAGGGCATCAAATCGGGTGTAAACTGGATGCGATTGAATTGGAGGGACATGGCTTGGGCCAGCGAATTGACGATCGTGGTCTTGGCCAGGCCAGGCACGCCCATCAATAAACCGTGCCCCCTCGCCAGGACGCAAATCAGCAATCGTTCGATGACCACATCTTGGCCGATGATGACTCTGGCCAGTTCGCCGCGCAGGCGGTTATAGGTGGCGCGCAACTGATCGATAGCGGCGACATCGTCGCCGGAAAGCGCGGCGGGCGCGGTGGCAGCGGAAGGGGAACCCGGGCGCTGGGCCGTCGTTAAATCGGTCATAAATGCACTCTAGTGAAGGCGCGGCGCGGGAAGAGGTCAATTCCAGAATGCAAATAATCTGCACTCCATGCCTTTACAAATATAATCCATCCCTTATTTGCCGCAAGGCGGCGGCCTTTCAGAAAACAGCTTGGTTGCCGCGCAACAATTGCGCACCTCCGAGCAACATCTGCGCGGATTGGGGGAAGGTTGACGGGCGGAAACAGCGGATTCGTGGGAAAAATGAGAGTTGTTCCTATTGGCACGTTAATTGCATATAGGCGAGCGACGTCATAGTTTCGGGGCGCAATGGAGCGTTCTCGAACTGGTTAACCTAATTATTCAAGACACTACTTATGAACATACTGAAGAAAGCTCTGATAGCCGGCACTTGCGCGGCGGCCTTGGCCGTATGCCCCGGCAATTTGATGGCCCAAGGGCGGCCGAATTTTGATCCGGCCGAGATGAAACAACGCATGATGGACGGTCTTCGCGATCAATTGGAAATCAAGGACGACGCGGAATGGACCGCGCTCGAACCCAAAATCGGCAAAGTCTATGATGCGCGCCGGGACATGATGGCCATGGGTTTCGGCCGCGGCGGTTTCGGCGGGGGGATGCGCCGCAACAATAACAATGGCGACAACGGCGGCGATAATCCGAGACCGCGCCGGAACAATTTCTTTGGCGAACCGAGCGCGGCTGTGCAAGCCCTGGAAAAAGCCATTGAGGACAAAGCACCAGCGGCCGAGATCAAGACCAAGCTGGCCACCGTGCGCGCCGAATGGAAGGACAAGCAGGCCAAGTTCCAGGCCACGCAGGAAGAATTGCGCGCATTGCTCACCGTCCGCCAGGAGGCGATCCTCACTCTGGCCGGTCTTTTGCAATAAGCCGCGCCGCATAGAGTCTAACCCTTCTGCAGCGGCGCAACCGTGATCACTCCCGCGGTGTTAAACGGGCGCCGCTACAGAGGCCAGCACAGATAAATGAACGAGACAAAAACAACGGAGAGTCCGGCCACCGAGTTGCTCGACCGCATGGTTCAGGGCAAGCAACTTTCCTCCACCGACGCTTCCATCTTAATTCAACAAACCCGGTCGGGCGCCTGTCGGCCCGCGGTCTGCGAGGAGGATGTCCTGCGCTGGCTGGCCAAGGAGTATGGTCTGGGTTACACGACGCTGGATGAGGTCGAGCCTGACCGCGAACTGCTTTCGCTCTTCCCGGCCCGCGTGCTGTTGAAAGACGAGTTGCTGCCGTTGCAGCGGGTCAACGACGTGGTGGAGGTGGCGACGAGCCGACTTTTCGCCACGCAAGGGCTGGATACGCTCAAGACAATGACCGGGCTGAGAATCAAGCCGGTCCTGGCGGCAACGGAGGCGATCCGGCGGGAGATGAAAAAGCACCTGGGCGTCGGAGCGGACACGATTGACACGCTGGACGACGTGGCGCCGTTGCAGGTCGTCGATGAGACGGGGGAGGAAGACACCAACCTGGACACGGCGGCGGAGGACGCGTCGATCATCAAATTTGTCAACCAGGTGCTGACCGACGCGATTGAGTTGCGGGCCTCGGACATCCATCTGGAGCCGTTCGAGGATGAGTTGCGCATCCGCTACCGGATTGACGGGGTGTTGCAGGAAATCCCGGTGCCGGCGCAGATCAAGCGGTTCCAGCCGGCGATTGTTTCGCGCGTGAAGATTTTGAGCCATTTGAACATCGCCGAAAAGCGTCTGCCGCAGGACGGCCGCATTAAAATCCGCCTGGCCAACAACGAGGTGGATATCCGCGTGTCGATCATCCCGATGCTGCACGGCGAGGCGGTGGTGCTGCGATTGCTGCGGCAAAAGGCCACGCTGCTGGGGATCGAACAACTGGGCATGGCGCCGGGGGTGCTCAAATCCTTCCACCGTGTGCTGGCGCTGCCGCACGGCATTATACTTGTCACGGGCCCGACCGGCAGCGGCAAGACTTCGACACTCTACACGGCCCTGGCGGCGATCAATGATAACGTCCGCAAGATCATCACCATTGAGGACCCGATTGAGTATCAAATGCGGGGCGTCAATCAAATTCAGGTATCGGAAAAGGCGGGGCTGACGTTTGCGCGGGGGTTGCGCTCGATATTGCGCCACGACCCCGACGTGATACTGATCGGCGAAATTCGCGACCAGGAAACGGCGCAAATCGCGGTGCAGGCCTCGCTGACCGGCCACTTGGTGTTTTCAACCCTCCACACCAACGACGCTCCCGGCGCATTGACGCGCCTTGTCGATATGAACGTGGAGCCTTATTTGGTGGCCTCATCGCTGGAGGCGGTGCTGGCTCAGCGGTTGGTGCGCGTGCTTTGTGCGCAATGCAAGGCGGAGGACACATCGGAAACGAACGCGGTGTTCAAGGAGATGGCGGGCATCCCGCGAAGCGTCAAGACCTATCGGGCGGTCGGCTGCGAGGCCTGCCGCGGCACAGGCTATCATGGACGGCATGCCATTTTTGAATGGATGGATTTGACCAACGAAATCCGGCAGATGGTGCTGCGCAATTGTTCCAGCGGCGAGATCCGGGAGGTGGCTGTGCGCAACGGCATGCATAGCCTGAGCGACGACGGCTGGCGGCTCATCGGCCAGGGCATCACCACGCCCGAGGAAGTCATGCGCGTGGCCAAGGACCAGACGCTGGCCCCCGGCACAAACGGCCACGCCGAAACGCCGCCCGAAGTCCCGGCCACCAAACGGAGTTTAGCCAAGTAGCCTATGCCCACCTTTGCCTACAGAGCGTTGCAGGCCGACGGCAAGACCGCCGAGGGCCAGATCGAAGCCGGCGGGAGGCAGGACGCTTTTCGCCAGATGGAGGAGAAGGGGCTGCGGCCCATCAGCCTGTCGGAGAAAGCCGCCGCGAGCCCGGAGAAAAGCGGCAACGGCGCGGCCACGCCGGCGGCGATGCCGAGTTTCAGATTTCAGTCCAATCGTGTCACGCCCCGGATATTGGAGAATTTCACCCGGCTGCTATCCAGTTTGCTGGCGGCGGGGGTGCCGTTGAGCCGGGCGCTGGTGATCCTGTGCAAAGAGACCAGCAACCCGGCGGCCTCAGTCAAGTGGAAACAAATCTACGACTCGGTGGTGGATGGCGTTTCGCTGGCTGATTCGATGGCCACGATGCCGGACACTTTTCCGCGCGTCTATGTGGCGATGGTGGCCGCGGGGGAGACGGGCGGCTTCCTGGACCTGGTGCTGGCGCAGATCGCGGATTTTCAGTCGCGGGAGAAGGAGCTTAGGTCCAAGGTGACGGCGGCGCTGCTTTACCCGGCGATCCTGTTTGTGCTGGCCACCTGCGTGCTCATTGTCCTGATGACCTTTTTCATTCCCCGGTTTCAGAAGATGTTCGAAGGCTTCGGCGGGCAATTGCCGCTGTTGACCCGGATCATTGTGGGCGTCAGCCACTGGATACGCGCTTATGGAATTTTCATGGCTCTCGGTCTGGTGGTGGGCGGGTTCATGATGCGCAATTGGATCAAGTCCGAGCAGGGACGGCGAGCGTGGGAAGGATTCATCGTGCGGGTGCCGGTGCTGGGGCCGTTGTTGAGCCAGTTTGCGATGGCCCGCTTTTGCCGGATGCTGGGGACGCTGCTCAACGCGGGAGTGCCCTTGGTGCAGGCCCTCAACGTGGCGCGCCGCTCCATTGGCAACCAGATTCTTGTCGATGCCGTTTCCAACTCGATCGAGCGGGTCAAGGAAGGGGCGCAATTGGGGGTCAGCTTGGCCGATTGCCGCCGGCTCTTCCCCAGTTCGGTTCTGGAAATGGTATCGGTGGCCGAGGAGAGCGGCAAGCTGGACCAGGAATTGATGCGCATCGCCGTGGTGACGGAAGGGGACCTGGACCGGAACCTGAAAACGGCGGTGGCATTATTGGAGCCGGTGATGCTGTTTTTCATCGCGGGCTTTATCGGCACCATTTTCATCGGGATGATTTACCCGATATTTGCGATGCAGGATTACATCAAATAGCGAGAGAGGAATTTTTATGAAAATCACGAACCCAAATACAAATCGCGCGGCGCGGTGTCTCCAAAAGGGCTTTACCCTGGTCGAACTGCTGCTGGTCCTGACCATTTTGGCCATTCTCGCCGGCATCGTGCTGCCCAAAATGGCCGGGCGCACCGAGCAGGCCCGCCACACGGCGGCGCTGACACAAATCTCCGCCTTCGGCACGGCGTTGGGGGCCTACGAGGTCGATATGGGCGGCTATCCGGCCACCCTGGCGGAGCTTTGGAACGCTCCGCGCGACGCGCACAACTGGCACGGCCCGTACATGGACAAACCGGTGATCAACGATCCCTGGGGCAAGCCGTGGATTTACCAATGCCCGGGCAGACACAATCCGAAAGGCTACGACCTCAGTTCCGGCGGGCCGGACGGACGGAGCAACGATGAACTTTCCAACTGGGCAAAACAATAACGGCGGCCGAGCCGGATTCACCTTTGTGGAATTGATCCTGGTCATGGCGATCATGGTGGTGCTGCTGAGCCTGGTGTTTCCGTCGCTGAAGGGATTCTTTCATGCGCGCAACCTGGACAACGAGGCGCGCCGTTTCTTATCGTTGACGCGCTATGGCCAGAGCCGGGCGGTTTCCGAGGGCCTGCCGGTGGAACTGTGGATCAACCCGCGCGGCGGCTCCTACGGATTGCAGTCCCTTTCCGGCTATGCCGAAACTCAGACCAATCCGATGGCCTTTACATTGGACCAAACGCTTCAGATCAGTTTCTCGGCGCCTTCCTCCGTGCTGGTCCGCTCCAATTACTGGACGCAGGCCCAGGCGCAGTTCGGGGCGGTGACCAAGATACGGTTTCAGCCCGACGGATTCATCAGCGACTCCAGCCCGGAGAACATTTATTTGAAGCAGGACACGGGCGACCAGGTATGGATCGCCGAAACGCCGTCGCATTTGAGATATGACATTCAACCCGGCCAACCTCCCCGCCGCTAAACGCCATCGCCCGGCCTTTACGCTGATCGAGTTGCTGGCGGCGATGTTGTTTATGGCCATTGTCATCCCGGTGGCGATGCAGGCCCTGCAGATTGCGACCCGCGCGGGCGAAGTGGGCGAGCGCAAGATGATCGCCGCCCGGATCGGCAACAAAGTTATCAATGAATTGAAGGTGACCGGCCAATTGCAAAGCTCCACCCAGGGCGGCGCGGTGCAGGAAGGCAGCTCGACCTACCGCTGGACCGTCAGCAATGAGGCGTGGACCGAGGACACCCTCAGCCAGATGACCGTCGCCACGGTGACGGTCAACTTCACCGTCCAGGGAAAAAACTACGACGTTCGGCTAAGCACGCTTTTGGCGCCGCAAACCCAGTTATGAAACGTTGCCTCCAGCGCCCTTGCTTTCGTTTCGCCCGGACGGGCGGCTTCAGAACGCGTCTGCACGGGGGCGGGGATGTGGCCGGCGAGACGCCGGCCACGGCGACCGGGACGGTCGCGCTCCCCAACGGAATGGTGGCCGGCTTCACGCTGCTGGAGTTGCTGATTGCCGTTTCGATTTTTGTCATAGTACTGGCCGGGATTCAGGCGGTTTTCTACACGTCCATTCGGCTGCGCAATAGAATGGTGGAGTCGCTGGAAAGCAGCCTGCCGGTCGAGCAGGCCCTGCAGGTGATGCAGCATGACCTCTCCAACGTTGTTTTGCCGACCAACGTGATCAGCCCGATTACCGGCGTTTTCTTCCAACCCCTCCAGACCACCAATCCGACCAACGCCTTGCCCGACCAGATCGGGCCGGACTTTTACACCACGGGGGGCGAGATGGATGGCATGGTGCCGTGGGGCTATATCGAGAAGATTGATTATTTGCTGTCCTCGCCCACCAACGGGATTCGCAGACCGGGGCGGGACTTGATTCGGGCCGTGACGCGCAATCTGCTGCCGATCTCCCCGCCGGCCCAACCGGACGAGCAGCACGCCATCTTGAGCGGCGTGCAGAATCTGACCTTTCTATATTATGACGGCACACAGTGGGACACCAGTTGGGACACCACGCAGCAGACCAATTTGCCCCTGGCCATCAAAGTGCAGATCGACATGGCGTCGCAACCCGGCGTTGCAGCGCGCGGCCCGCTGGAACTGGTCGTTCCCATCGACGTGCTGGTCACCACCAACCCCATCAACGGACTGCAATGAAACTGCCCTCCGCCACAACAGCCGCGTCCGGTTCGGTGTTAATCATCGTGCTGTGGGTTTCCTTTGGGCTGGTCGCGACGGCGCTCTATTTCGCCGATTCGATGTCGATGGAATTGAAGGCGGCGGACAACCAGGTGGCCAGCATGGAGGCCGAGCAAGCCATCGAAGGGGCGGCCCTCTACGTGAGCAACATTCTGGCCAACCGCGCCAATATGATGATGATCCCCAGCCCGGTTAATTTCCGCGCCGACGCCGTCAAGGTAGGCGACGCCAAGTTCTGGCTGGTCGGACGGGACACCAACGATTCGCAAACCGTGCTGCAAGGGGACGATCCGGTTTGGGGCCTGATCGATGAGGCCTCGAAGGTCAATCTCAACACCGCCTCGGCGGACATGCTGCTGAATCTGCCGCAAATGACGCCCAATCTGGCCGCCGCGATGGCCGATTGGGCGACCACCAGCACCACTCCCAGCGCGGGGGGGGCGAAATCGGAAACCTATTCCGCGCAGGCGCCGCCGTATCTTTGCAAGAACGCGCCCTACGAAACGATCGACGAATTGCGACTGGTCTATGGGATGAACATGGACCTGCTTTACGGCGAGGACGCCAACCTCAACGGGGTTCTGGACCCAAATGAAAACGACGGCATGGCCCTTCCACCCTACGACAACCAGAATGGAATACTGGATGCGGGCGTGCTAGAGTACGTCACCACCTGGACGCATGAATCGACGATGAGCACCAACGGTTCGCCCCGCATCTCTGTCACCGATGTTTCCGCCTTGCAGACCTTTTTGCAGGATAACTATCCGAACCTCGTGCAATACCTCTCGGCGTTCGGGGGCGGATCGACGGGGGGAGGCCCAGCCAGCGGCGGTCGAGGCGGCACGGGCGGTGCGGGCGGTGCCGGCGGTGCGGGCGGTGCGGGCGGTGCAGCGGGTGCGGGCGGGGCGGGCGGATCGGGTCGATCCGGAACCGGGGCTGCCGCGGCCCCGACCAGCGTGCTGGATTTCTACGTTCGTAGCGGGATGTCGGAGAGCGATTTTCAGCAGATCGAACCCTTCTTGATGAACTCCGCGACCAATGGCCTGATCAACATCAACACAGCCACGACCACCGCCCTGTCGTGCATTCCGGGCATTGGCCTCAATCTGGCGCCGCAGGTGCTGGCCTATCGTCAGTCCAATCCGCCGCTGACGCCCTCCATTACGTGGATCAAAACGGCCCTCGGCACCAGTGACACGACGGTCCTGGACGAAGTCGGCACGAACATCACGGCCTATTCGTGGCAATTCACTGCGGACGTCGTGGCGGTGGGCCATCACAATCGCGGGTATAGGCGGGTGCGGTTTGTTTTTGATTGCAGCAGCGGGACGCCACTGATTGTCTATCGCCAGGACCTGACCCATTTGGGCTGGGCTTTGGGCAAGAAGCTGCACGACCAGTTGTTAGCCGAGAACTCAAAATGATCGACTTATTCAAATCCAAACGCGCTTCTTCCGTCTTGGGCATTGCCCTGGACGGCAACCGGCTCGAGGCGGTTGTGCTGCGGCGTTCGAATGGGACCCTGCACGTGCGCCAAACCGTCTCGGCGGCGCTGGCGTTGTCACCCCTGACCGACGATCCGGAATTGGCGGGGCGGGAAATCCGCAATCACCTCGACCACGCCGGCATCCGGGAGCGGCGCTGCGCGGTCTGTTTGCCCTTGAGCTGGCTGCTGACCTTGCAGTCCAAGGTGCCCGATTTGCCGGAAGCCGACCGTGCCGGATTTCTGCAACTGGAAGCCGAGCGCGGTTTTCACTCCGGTCCGGAGACGCTTTTTCCCGCCAATTCCCTTTTCCAAACGCCCTCGGGCGAGACCTACGCCACGTTGCTGGCCGTGCCGAGGAACAACCTCAGCACGCTGGAAGGCGTCCTTCGCGCCGCCAAACTCAAGCCAGTGACCTTCGGCCTGGGCATTGGCGCGCTGCAACCCGCCGCCAGTGACCGCGAACGGGTCATAGCGCTGGCCGTTCGCAGCAACAGCATCGACCTCCAGGTCAGCGGCGGCGGCGGCATCGTCGCCTTGCGCTCGCTCGACGGAGCCGTCGAGACGGAGGGGGCGCAAAAGCGGATTTCGGCCGAATTGGTGGCGAGGGAGATTCGCATCACGCTGGGGCAGTTGCCCGACGGCTTTGCCGAAGGGGCGGGCAAAATCCGCGTATTCGGCCAGGGCGAATTGGCGCGCCAATTTGTCAACGATATTACTCCGCGCCTGGCGGCCATCGGTTTGAAAACCGAGGCGGTCGAGCGCGCCTCGACGGCCAATTTCGACAAGCCGCTTTCGCCGGAGTTGGCCGCCTCTCCCGCCCTGGCGCTGGCCGCGGCGTGGGTGCGCGGAACAGACTCCAATCCGGAGTTTCTTCCGCCGCGCGTTCAGCCGTGGCGGCAAATGTTCAGCGCGGGCCTTTCCACCCGCAAGCTGGTCTGGGCCGGCGAAGCGGTGGCGGGGATTGTTCTGTGCGTTGGCATCGCCTTTGGCGTCCAGCAATGGCAACTCTCCGGCCTGGAATCCAAATGGAAGGCAATGGAGCCGAAGGTGACCGAGCTGACCGGAGAACAGGACCAGATCAGAAAATTCCGCGCATTTTACGACCAGAGTTTCCGCGACCTGCGAATCTTGAAGCGATTGACCGATGCCTTTCCGGATGATGGAGCTGTTTCCGCCAAGACGATTGAGATTCGCGACCTGGCCAACGTCACGTGCTCGGGGACGGCGCGCGACAACGAGTCCTTCCTCAAGGTCCATAGCAAACTGGGAGGGGACACCAATGAAATCAGCAACCTCCACGCCGAGGTGCGCGGGCAGAAGCCGATGCAGTTCACGGTGAATTTCCAATGGGATGAAGGAGTCGCCAATGGAAACTAAAAACCGCGAAAAGGTCCTCGCCATTGTGGCCGCCGCCGCCGCCGGGCTGTGGCTGCTCAATTTGATCGTGATCACGCCGCTGACCCAAAGCTGGCACAACCGCTCCGATCACATCCGCGACCTGCAAAAGAAAATCTCCGAGGGCGCGATGCTCATCCGCCGCCAGGCGACCGTCCGTGACCGGTGGGATTACATGCGCACCAACGCGCTTGCCAGCACGGCCACGCTGGCCGAGGGCCAGATGTTCACCGCCTTCGACCGGTGGGTGAACCAGAGCGCGGTGACCGAAGGCTCCTTCCGCCCGCAGTTGCACGAAACCGATGACGGCTATTCCACCATCGACTGCAAGGCCGACGTTTCCGGCAACATCGACACGGTATTAAGCTTTTTGAAGAAAATGGAAAAAGACCCATTGGCCATCAAAATCGAGGCTCTCGAGTTAACGTCCAAAGACGACACGGGGCGGCAACTTACTCTCAGCATGGACCTGAGCGGCCTGCTTCTTCCCACACCACCCAGCCAATGAAGCCCTTCACCCCCATCCTGCTCTTTTTGCTGCTGACGGGCGGCAGCCTGCGGACTGCGGCCCAGGCAACCAATTCCGAGACCGGGCCGGACCTCAAGGAATACGACATCATCGCGCGCAAAAATATATTCGACACCACGCGCACGGGAATCCGCGGGGTCGGGCGCCGCCAGCCGCGCGTTGAGCGCATCATTTTTGACGGGGCGGTCATTGATGATGGACAGGCGGCGGCCATTTTTGAAGGTCCTGGCGTTCCGAGCCGTCCTCTCAAGACGGGCGAAGTGCTGGACGGAATGACCGTCACGCGGATTACATTGGATTCCGTCTGGCTGACCAACGCGAGCAGCAACACTTTTGTCCTTAACATGAACAACACCCCGAGCCTGCGGCGCGAGGAAAACGGACCCTGGCAGACATCGACCGATGTCTCGGTGCCCGCACCCGCCGCCACCGGCACAGACGACCCGTCGTCCGCCTCGTCCCCGTCCGGGCCCTCCCGCCCCGGCGAAAGCGACGTGGAAAAAAGAATGAGATTAAGACGCGAACAGGAGGAAAAATGAAAACAAAGAACATCATCACCATACTATTAGCCACCTTCACGGCCGGATGGCTTGCCTCCGCCGCCGATGAGCAAACCAACGCGGCGCCAGCCGCCACGGACCAAACCAACCAGGCCGCCGCGCCCCAAACCAACGAGGCCGCTGCGGTCCAATCCAGCGCCGACGCCGGCGCGCCCGACGAAAGCACGCCGACAAACGGCCTTTACCTCAACTTCCATAACGCGCCGCTGAGCGTGGTGCTCAATTACCTGAGCGCCAAGGCGGGATTGACCATCATCTCGGACGTGTCGTTATCGGGCAAGGTGACGCTGGTGGCCCGCCATCCGCTGAGCACCAACGAAGTGGTGGATTTGCTCAATCAGGAACTGGGCAAGAACAATTACGCCGCCACGCTGGAGAACAAGACGCTGACCATCGTGGACCTCACCACCGCCAAAGGCAACACGCCGATCAGGGTCGAAAACTCGTTCACCAACATTCCGATCAACGACAAGATCGTGACGGAAATTCTCCCTGTCCATACGTTGAACCCGGTTCAACTAATCAAGGACCTCGAACCGTTGATCCCCTCCCGCGACCGCGATGCGGTCGTGGCCAATGAGGCGGGCAACGCCGTGATTATGACCGCTCCGCAAAGGGACGTGCGGCGGCTTGCCGAAATCATCGCCGCCCTGGACAGCACCGCCATTTCGGATGTGGAGGTCTTCGTTCTGGACTACGCCGATGCCAAGGCGGTGGCCTCCGAATTGAAGGAAATCTTCCAAAGCGCGGACTCGGAAGTCACGCGCGCCAACACCCGGAATAATTTCCGGCGGGGTGGCGGTGGCGGGCCTTTTGGCGGTTTTGGCGGTCCATTCGGCGGCGGTGGCGGTGGAAACGCCAACAGCGACGACAAGAACGTGCAAACTCACGCGGTCTTTGTGTCCGACGACCAAGTCAACGCGGTGGTGGCCAGCGCGCCGCCCGATTACATGCCGTGGATCACCAATGTCATCAAAGCGTTGGATCAACCCAGCCAGGAGGTCACCGTCGTGAAGGTCTTCAAATTGCTGCATGCCGATGCGACGGAAATCGCCAATGAGCTGGCCACTCTTTTTCCCAGCGCGACTAGCACGGACCAGAATAACCGCACGGCGGGCTTCCGGTTCATGCCGCCGTTCATGCAACAGGCCACGGCCAATTCCGGGCAGAGCGATCGGATGAAACGGCAATCCAGCGTGATAGCCGTGGCCGATGCGCGCACCCAAAAGATCACCGTCACCGCGTCGCGCGACCTGATGGAACAGATTTCCGAGGTCATTTCCTCTCTGGACGAAGGAACGGCCGGCGTGGCGCATGTCACCGCCTTTTCTCTTGACAGCGCGGACCCGTCCAGCGTCGAGCTGACATTGCAGCCGTTGTTCGCCGGCGCCAACCAAAGAAATACTTCCACTTCCCAGACGACCGATGCTTTGGCCGCCCGGGCGACGGGGAACGTCAACAATCAGCAAAGCAGCGCGACCTCCAGCACGACCACGAGCGGTTTTGGCACCGGCACCACTGGACTGCGTTGATCCTAATGTCTGCTCGATCCATACAAATTATATGACAATCAAAACTGCGAAATTCCGGGCCGTCCGCTTGGCGGTAGCGGGCCTTTGTTGCCTGGCACTTCCGCTGTTGGCCCAAGTGCGGACAGGCGGCGGGTTCACCGGCGGCGGGAATACGGGTGGCGCCAATCGGGGCGGCGCCGGCGGCTCCACCGGCACAGGCACCAGCACCATTGACCGTCCGGGCAACGGCCAGGTCGGCACGGCCAACTTTTATGTCGATCAGGATTCGCGGCAGTTGTTTGTCATCGCCGATGACGCCACGACCGCGTACGTGCAACAGGTGGTTTCCAATCTCAACCGGCCCAAGCCGCAGGTGTTGATCAAGGTGGTCTTTCTCGAAGTCACATATAATAAGGGGGTGGATGTGGGAATCGAAGGCGGCATCAAGCGGACGATCAACGCCTCGACCACCGCCAGCGCCTCCAATCTCTTCGGGCTGGCCGCCCAAGGCGCGCAGCCCACGACCGGCATCACGTCCCTTCAAGGCGCGGGCCTTTACAGCATTGTGGGCAACGATTTTTCCGCCACCTTGCGGGCCATAGAAGAGAAGGGGAAGATAGAAGTGCTTTCGAGGCCGACCATCCTGGCGCGCAACAATCAAATGGCCACCATTACCGTCGGTCAGGAAGTTCCGCTGGTCAACAGCGTGACCTACGACACCTTTGGGAACGAGCACTTGGGGATCAATTACCAGAGTGTGGGCATCATTCTCCAGGTGACTCCGTTCATCACCACCGACAACATGGTGGAAATGATCCTGGCGCCCCAGATTTCGTCCGTCAATCCCAACCAATCGCAGGCCATCGCCTTCAGCACCAATGGCAACGTCACCGCGCCGTATATCGACATTCGATCGGCGAACACCGTGGTCGTCACGCCGGACGGCCAGACGGTGGTGATCGGCGGGTTGATGCAAAACAGCCGGTCCAGCACCGACAGCAAAATACCGATTTTGGGTGACATTCCGGGCCTGGGTCTGTTATTTCATCATAAGGTTTCGGCCAACACGAAAACAGAGTTAATCATGCTGCTGACGCCCTACGTGGTCAAGACGCCGAGTGACCTGGCGCGAATGAGTGAAGACGAGCGCGGCCGGGCGCAATTGTCGCCCAAGGCCTTCAGCCAGCAGGAGTTGAACCAGTACCTGGAAGGCGCGCAAACGCCGCCGCCGCCCGGCGCCGCTCCCGCCACCGGCTCCCCCCACCGGGTGCCATAACCGAAGCAACATATTATGACACGACGCAGTTGGCTGGTTTACGGTGTGCTGGCAGCCGTCTGGATCGCCTTGGTCGGCTGGCAGGCGGACGAACATCTGCGCGTCAGCAAAAACCTCCGCGACAATCTCATCAACCTGGCCCGCACCAAATCGACGACCTGCGGCAAGCTGCTGGCGGCGGGGGTTTTCCGCGGGGTGATCGACCGGGAACGGCTCGAAGCCGCCCTCAACGCGATTGTCAATACCAATGAGCTTCGCTCGGTGGAGTTGCTCAACAAGTCCGAGGAAGTGGTGGCGTCAGCCGGGAAACCCATCGAACTGCCCCCGCCCAGCGATTTCACCAGCGCGGTGTGCTGGACCGGCGACACGGCCATCGTCAAATACCCGGTGGATTTGGGGACCAACATGGTGCCGGAACTGGTGATTGCGCGGGCCGAGTTGCGCTCGATGTTTACCAACAGTCCGGAGAGGCGGGGGTTCAACTCGACCAATCGGCCGCCGCGCCCTCCTGATTTGAACAAGGAACGGCCCTATTGGATGAAGGAAGAGGATTACCAGGCGCTGATCAACAACAAAAGCGCGCATTCCTTCGTTATCGCTGTGTCAGTCGAGCCGGTTCTTGCGGCGCAGAACGATGACTTCTGGATGCGGGTGATCATCGCCTTTTTGGGCACCGCAGCCGTGGTCGGCTTCGCGGTGGGCTGGCGTAGCCTGGTCACCACCTCGGAATTGCAACTGCGGCTGGTCCGCGCCAGCGAACAGAACCTCCACCTCAAGGAGATGAACATCGCCGCCGCGGGCCTGGCTCACGAAACGCGCAATCCGCTCAACATCATCCGCGGCCTGGCCCAACTGGTCTGCAAACAGGAGGACATTTCGCCGGAAATCCGCGCCAAGACCCGCGACATCATCAACGAAACGGACCGTGTCACCGCGCAGTTGAACGAGTTTATCAATTACTCCCGGCCGCGGGAAGTCCGCCGCGCCGCCACCGATCTCAGCGCGGTCGCCGCCGAGGTCGCGCACGCCCTCAATTACGACATTGAGGAGAAGAAAATCCGGCTGGAGGTGCTGGTCGAATCGGTGGTCATCGAGGCCGACGAACAACTGCTGCGCCAGGCGCTCTTCAACCTGGTGCTCAATGCGGTGCAAGCGGTGCCCGCCCAGGGGATCATCCGCATCCGCGCCAGCCGCCGCAACAACGAGGAGGCCTTTATTGAGATTTCGGACAACGGCCCCGGCGTGCCGGCCGATCAGCGCGGGGAGATATTCAAGCCCTACTTCACCACCCACTCCGACGGGGCCGGATTGGGGCTGGCGGTGGTGGCGCAAATCGTTTTGGCGCACGGGTGGGAGATCGAATGCCTGGCCAACGAGCCGGCGGGCGCCCTCTTTCGCATTTCGCACGTCAAGCTTAAGATGAAGGAGTGAGCACCGTGCCAACTCCATCGCAGAGCGGCCCGCAGGCGCCACGACTTCTGATCGTCGATGACGACGCCGGCCAGCGCAGTTTGTTGGATTCCTTTCTCAGCAGCCAGGGATTTGAAACGGTGCCGGTATCCTCCGGCGAACGGGCGCTGGAAGTCCTGCGCGAGCAGGAGATCAGCATGATGATTTCCGACGTGCGCATGCCGGGGCTGAGCGGCCTGGAAACCTTGCGCCTGGCCCGCAAGACCCACGGCTCCTTTCCCATTCTCCTGGTCACCGCTTATGCCGACGTGCGCGACGCGGTGGGGGCCATGCGCGACGGCGCCGTCAATTATCTTTCCAAACCGATCGACCTGGACGAATTGCTCGCCTCCGTCCGCCAGGCGACGGGGTTGTCGCAGCGGGAGCCGCTGAAATTTGACGCCGGCAAGCAACTGCCCACGAACATCGTCGCGGCCAGTCCGCTGACGCAGGCGCTATTTCGCGATGTGTCGCTCATTGCCGCTTCGGAAAGCCGCGTGCTCATCACTGGCGAAAGCGGCGTGGGCAAGGAAGTCGTGGCCGACGTCATCCACCGCTGGAGCTTGCGGGCGGGGGGCCCGATGGTCAAAGTCAACTGCGCTGCCATTCCCGAGACGTTGCTGGAGAGCGAGTTGTTCGGGCACGAAAAGGGGGCGTTTACCGGCGCGGTCGCCCAGCGCATCGGTCGCTTTCAGATGGCCGAGGGGGGGACGATATTCCTGGATGAAATCGCCGATCTGGCCCCGCAGCTTCAGGCCAAACTGTTGCGGGTGGCGCAGGATGGCCGCTTCCAGCGCATTGGCTCGAACGCCGAGATTCGCGCCGACGCCCGCATCCTCGCCGCCACCAACCGTAATCTGGAGGAGGAAGTCAAAACCGGGCGTTTTCGCGAGGATTTGTTTTACCGTCTCAACGTCGTGGAGTTGAACATGCCGCCGTTGCGCGAGCGGCGGGAGGACATTCTGCCGCTGGCGGCCCAAATGCTGGCCGAGTTCACACAGGGCCGGGCGCGGTTGTCGTCGTCGGTTTCCGACTGTCTGGAGAATTATTCCTGGCCCGGCAACGTGCGCGAGTTGCGCAACGCCATGGAGCGCGCCGCCTTGCTGTGCCGCGGCGACCTCATTGTCCCCGATCATCTGCCCCCGCGCATCCGGCCCGGCTCGCGTGCGGCCGCCGCGGCGGGAGCGATGGACGCGGGCAAGCTGGAGGCAATCGAGGCGCAAGCAGTCGTGCAGGCCCTGCGCAAGAATGACTTCAACCGCACGGCCACCGCCAAGGCGCTGGGCATCAGCCGCCGCGCATTGCTTTACAAACTCCAGCGCCTGCGCGAAGCGGGCCACGCCGTGGATGCGTCGTGAAAAGAACGGCCATCCGCCGGCCCAATTACTGGTCGAACTGGCGCGCATCGTGGCGACAGTCAAGTTGAAAATAGACGCCGGCGCGCGCTCAACGCGTCGTTCGTGAAGAGGGGGCCGGCTCTCCCGCTTCCCACCCGCCGCCCAGGGCCTTGTAAAGCTGCACGGTGGCCAGAAGCTGGTTCAAATGCGCCTGGACGAGGACATTTTGCGCCGGGAAAAGCAACTGCTGCTCTTGCAGCAATTCATAATACCCGGCCTGGCCCCCCCGGTAACGCTGGCCCGCCACCTGCACGGCTTCCTGGTAGGCGGCGACCGCGCGCGCTTGCTCCACCCGCTCCAGTTCCAATTGCTGGCGCGCCACCAGCGCGTCGGAGACTTCCCCGAAGGCGCGCAGCAGCGTCGATAGATACTGCCACCGGGTCTCGTCCCACGCCGCACGCGCCTGGCGCAGCCGCGCCCGCAGCAAGCCGCCTTCGATGATCGGTCCCGTCAGGCCGGCGGCGGCTTCCCAGGCATTGGCCCCGCCGGAGGTCAGGGTGGAGAGTTCCGGGCTGACTTGCCCAAAAAGGCCGGTCAGGCTGAGCGTCGGATAAAGGTCCGCTTTCGCCACGCCGATTTGCGCGTTGGCCGCTCTCATCAGTTGCTCGGCTTGGCGAATGTCCGGCCGGCGCTCCAGCAGCGCCGAGGGCAATCCTGGCGGGATGTCCGGCAGGGCGGTCTCGCGCAAGCCGGCGCGTGGGCGCGCGACTGGGCCGGGATTGAAACCGAGCAAGATGCTGATCTGGTCTTCCTGCGCGATTCTTTGGCGGCGCAGTTCGGGAATAGTCGCGGCGGCCGAGTCGAACAGGGCCTCGGCGGAAGCGGTTTCCAGTTTGGAGGAGACACCACCTTGGAGGCGTTGGTTGAAGATTCGCCAGCTTTCCCGGAAGCTGTTGGTGGTCTCTTCGGCAATGGCCAACTCCTCGTCCAGGGCCAGCAGTTGAAAGTAAGCCTCCGCCACGCTGGCGATGAGGCTGACGGTCACGTCGCGGCGCGCTTCCTGTGTGGCCAAAAGCTGGGAGCGGGCCGATTCGTTGAGGCGGCGAATGCGCCCCCAGAGGTCGATTTCCCAGGATACGTTTCCGGCAAATTCAAAGGAGTCGCCGGCGGGCCCCCCGCTCCGATACGGACTGTTGCCTAAAACGTTCCGCCCCGCGCCTACTCCCGCCTGATAGGTCACTTGCGGAAAAAAGACCGAGCGGTTCTGCGCCAGGACGGCGCGGGCCTCCTCGACCCGCGCCACCGCGGTCCGTAGATCGTAGTTGTTGGTCAGGGCGGTTTGAATGAGGCCCTGTAACGCCGGGTCTTCAAAGAGCCGCCACCACGGCAGGTCGCCCATCGAATTGGTTGCCGCGTTTTCCGCTTCCCGGAATGCCGGCGGCGGAGTGACGGCCGGCCTTTTGTAGTCCGGCCCGACGGCGCAGCCGATAATCCACAGCGCGGCAAAGAAGAACGGACAGAGGCGTTTCATGGTTTCGGTTCCTCATGTTTTTTGAAACGGTGCGAGAGCCGTTCGATGACGTAGAAATTGACCGGGATGATGAAGATGCCGAGCAATGTGGAGCCCAGCATCCCGCCAATGACAACCGTGCCGAGGGTCTCGCGCGAAACCCCGCCTGAGCCGGTGGCAAACCAGAGTGGAATACAACCGAAGACAAAGGCGAAGGAGGTCATCAGAATCGGCCGCAGGCGGATGCGCGCGGCCGTCAGCGCGCCATCGGTGAGGGATTTGCCGCGTTCGACTTCCCTTTTGGCAAATTCGACGATCAAGATGGCGTTCTTGGCCGAGAGTCCTATCAACATGATCAAACCAATCTGGACATAGACATTGTTCTCAAACTGGCGCGCCAGCAGCGCCAGAAACGCTCCCATCACCGCCACCGGCGTGCTGATCAGCACGCTGAAGGGCAACGACCAGCTTTCATAGAGCGCGGCCAGGATGAGAAAGACGAAGACGAGGGAGAGGCCGAAGACGGCCACGCGCGGCACGCCCTTGGCCGCCTGCTGCTCCTGGAAGGACATGCCGAGGTAGTCATAGCCCATGCCGACGGGCATGGTCTGGTCGAAAACCGCCTCCAGGGCCTCGGTGGCCTGGGAGGAACTGTAGCCCTTGGCGGCGTTGCCGTTGATCTGGGCGCAACGGTATTCGTCGTAGTGCATCACGAATTCCGGCCCGGTTCGATGTTTGACAGTGGCCAGAGCCGAGAGCGGCACGCTGCGGCCCTGGCGGTTGCGGACGTAGAACAACCCCAGATTATCGGTGCTGGAGCGGTCTTTGCTCTCCGCCTCGACATAGACCTGCCATTGGCGTCCGAAGCGGTTGAAATAGTTGACAAAATAACCGCCCATGAAGGTTTGCAGCGTCTCGTAAACCTCACCCAGATCGACTCCCTGCTTGAGAACCTTGTCGCGGTCCACGTCGATAAAGACCTGTGGCACGCTGGGGAGGTAGGAGGTGCTCAGGCCCGATAGTTCGGGACGCTTGGCAGCCGCCTCCATGAACGTGTTCAAGTTTTCCGTCAGGAAGGCAGGGTCCTTGCCCAGCCTGTCTTCGAGGATGAAAGTAAAACCGCCGGAGGTGCCGACGCCAGGGATGGCGGGGGGCGGAAACGCGATTGCCCTGGCCTCCGGCAGGGCTGACAGTTCCTTATTGATCCGGGCGCGGATGGCGGCGAAGGACTCGGAGGCCTTGGTGCGCTCGTTCCAGGGCTGGAGGTTGACGAAGAACAGGGCGTTGTAAGTCGTTTGCGCCTGGCTCAAGAGGCTGAAACCGATCACCGTCGAGTAATAGTGGATGCCGGGGATATTGCTGAGGATTTTTTCCACCTTCTTGCAATAGGCGTCGGTGCGCGGAATGGAGGCGGCGTTGGGCAGTTGGACGTTGATGTACATGTAGCCCTGATCCTCCTCTGGAAGAAAGGAGGAGGGGAGGTGGCGTCCGGCCAAAACCGCCAGCGCCGTCATGCCGGCCAGCAGGATCAGACTGACGGCGCTCTTGCGGATGAGCAGGCCGCTCCAATGCACATACCCGTTGGTGGCTCGGCCGAAAACCTGGTTGAACCCGCCAAAGAACCGGGCCATCGGGCCATGGGCCAGCGGGTCCCTTTTCTTTAACAGCAGCGCCGAGAGGGCGGGGCTGAGGGAGAGAGCGTTGAAGGCGGAAAAGATCACGGAGATGGCGATGGTCAGCGCGAATTGCTGGTAAAGGCGGCCCGTGATGCCGGGAATGAACACCGTTGGCACGAACACAGCGGTGAGAATCAGCGCAATCGCCACCACCGGCCCGGACACCTCCTCCATCGCCCTGCGGGCGGCGTCTTTGGGTGCCATGCCTTCGTCAATGTGCCGCTCAACGGCTTCGACGACAATAATGGCGTCATCGACGACCAGGCCGATGGCCAGGACCAAACCGAACAGAGAGAGGGTGTTGATGGAAAAACCAAAGACGGGAAAGAGAGTGAAGGTACCGATGAGCGACACGGGAACGGCCAGGAGCGGGATCAAGGTTGCGCGCCAGCCCTGCAAGAAGATATATACGACAAGAATGACCAGCAGCAGGGCCTCGCAAAGCGTAGTGAGAATTTCCTCGATGCCGCGGCTGACGGCCAGCGTCGTATCCAGCGAAATCGCATAGTCCAGGTCTTGGGGAAACTGTTTTTTGAGTTCTCTGAGCAGGTCTTTGACTCCCTTGGCCGCGTCCAGCGCGTTGGAGCCGGGCAACTGGTAAATCGCCATCACCGCCGCGGGCCGCCCATTGAGCCGGCCGACAATGGTGTAGAGCTGCGCGCCCAGCTCGATGCGGGCAACGTCGCTCAGCCGGACGACCGAGCCGTCGGGGTTTTCCCGAATGACAATGTTGCCGAACTGCTTTTCGGTCACCAGCCGCCCCTGGGCGATGGCGACGTAGGTGAACTCCTGGGAATCCAGCGAGGGCGGGCCGCCAATCTGGCCGGCGGGATTGACCGTGTTCTGGGCGCTAACGGCGTTGATGACATCGCTGACTGTGAGGTTGAGTTTGGCCAGTTGGTCGGGCTTAACCCAGAAGCGCATGGCGTATTGGCCCGCGCCGAAAACATTGATGTTGGAGATGCCTTTGACCCGTGTGATCTGATCGACCAGGTTGATGTAGGCGTAATTGGCCAGGAAGGTCGCGTTGTAGGTTCCGTTGGGCGAATAGAGCGCCACCAGCAACATGGGGGTGGTGGGGGATTTCAAGATGGTCACCCCGTAATTCTGCACCGCCGCCGGCAATTGGGGGCCGGCCTGCGCCTCGCGCAATTGGGCCAGCATCTGGTCGATGTCCGGATTGGTTTTGACATCAAAATTGACCACCATGCGCATGACGCCGTTGTTGGCGTTGATGGAGTACATGTAGTTCATGTTGTCCACCCCGCTCATCTGCTCCTCGATGGGGGTGGAGATGGATTGCTGGACCGTTTCGGCGTCTGCTCCGACGAAGGTCGTTTGAATGCGAATCTCCGGCGGCACCACACTGGGGAACTGCGAGATGGGCAGCATGGTCATGGAGACCAGGCCGACCAGCACCATGAGAATGGCGATGACCATCGCGACGATGGGGCGGTTGATGAAAAAACGGTACATTGCGCCAATCTCTTATGCGACCCGCCTCATTCCTTGCGCGAGTTCTGCGACAGCAGGTACGGTTCCGGCTCCACCACCGTGCCTTCCTTGACCTTCTGTGTTCCCTCGACGATGACGCGCTGGCCGGGTTCCAGCCCCGCTTCGATCAGCCACTCCGTGCCCACCTGGTCTCCCACCTGCACGGTTTTGACATGGACCGTGTCGTGGTCATCGACAATGGCGATCTGGCAGGCGCCTTGCAATTCCATCACGGCCCGTTGCGGCACCAGCAGGGCGCCCTTGCGCAACTGGGTTTGCGCGCGGATCAGGGCGTACTGGCCCGGGCGCAGGAGCAAATCGGGATTGTCGAACAGCGCGGCCACCTGCAAGGTGCCGGTATTGACATCGACCTGCCGGCCCGTGAAGAGCCACTTGCCGGGCCGCGGGTACACCGAGCCGTCCGAGAGGATCAAATCCAGGCGCATGGCCGATTCGCTCGCCGCCCGTTCTTCCGCGCTGGCGAATTTCCGGCGATAAGTCAAGTAGAACTGCTCGCTGATGTTGAAATAGGCCCGGATCGGATCAATCGTCGATACGGTGGTCAGCACGCCATCGGACGGGCCGGTGAGGTCCCCGATTTGCGCCAGGGCCAGGCCGGCGATGCCATCGACGGGGGAGGTGATCTTGGTAAAGCTCAGGTCCAAGGCAGCGTTGGAGATGGCCGCCTTGTCCGCCGCCACGGCCGCCTGGGCCATGAGGTTGGATTGGACGGCGTCGTCCAGTTCTTCCTGGCTGATCGCCTGCCCCTTGGCCAGTGGCGTGAACCGTTTGACATCCAATTCAGTCTTGCCCAGCAGGGCCTGATCCTGCGCCAGCCTGGCAGTGGCCTGATTGAGCCGGTCCTCGAATGGCCGCGGGTCGATCTCGAAGAGCAGGTCGCCCTGCTTGACCCTGGCGCCCTCGACATAATCCTGCTTCATCAGGTAACCGGAGACTTGGGCGCGGATTTGGGCGTTGGGGTAGCCATCGAGCGTTCCGACCCACTGCTGATAGAGAGGGACGTCGCGCGGCGAAATGGTCACGACTTCCACCTTGAGCGGGGGTGTTTTGGGGGCGGACTTCTTCTCGCACCCAGTGGCGCAGAGCAGGAGCGCCACAGGCGCCAGAAACAGCAATCTACTTCTCATTCCTTCAAAAATCACCCCAATTGGGGGGGAGGCGTAGGATGGCAGAAAGCGGCGGCAGATCAAGCCCATTTAGAAGGCCCCTATTCTGAGTTCTTGCTGTCGTGCCAACGCACGGCTTCACGGAGCAGTTCGGTGGCGTTGGCCAGGCTGAGCTTGTCTTTGATCCGGGCGCAGAAGGCCTGCACTGTCTTGATGCTCAGGTTCAAATTGTCCGCGATCTGCCGGGTGCTGTGGCCGCGGCCCAACAACTCAAACACCTCCAACTCCCGGTCGCTTAGTTTTTCAACCGGAGACGCCGTCGCGGCGGGCCGGCCTTCGACCAGTTTTTCAGCCATCGACATGGCGATTTTCTCGCTGAGATAAAACTTCCCATCCAAAACACGCCGTATGGCTTGCAGGACGTTCTTGGTCACCTCGCGCTTCATGACGTAGCCGCGCGCGCCGGCGCGCAGCGCCCGCTCGGCGTATAGAGATTCATCATGCATGGACAGGACGATCACAGCGACGTTTGGAGCCGCGGCCTTGATGTCCTTTATCAATTCAATTCCCGACCCTCCCTCCAGAGAAATGTCAACAACAGCGATCTGGGGCTTGACGGCGGCAATGAATTGGAGGGCTTGGGCCTTTTCACCGGCCTCGCCGCAGACGGCGAGGTCGGATTGCTGGTTGATTAAGTTGGAGAGCCATTCACGCACCAGTGGATGGTCATCGACCAGGAAAACGGTTCGTTTATGATAGCCGGCAGTGGGCGGCATAATGTTTTGCTGTTTTGGCGGCGGTTTAAAGAGAATCAATTCATTTGCCTGTCAGTATAATGCAGCAGATTCATGGTCAAGACTTGGGAATATCGGCGCGATGCCACCAGCCGCCGCCGAGGGCCAGAAAGAGGGCGGCGGTATCGGCGAAGCGATTGGCCCGCGCCTGAACGAGGTTCAGACCGGCTTGCTGATAGGCGGTCTCCGCGCTGATCAGCGTCAAATAATTGGCGTAGCCCGCGCGCAACTGGTTCTGGGTCAAGTCAAGCGTAACTCTGGCGGCATGTTCGGCCGCGACCGCCGCCTTGAGAGCATTGGCGTCCTGTTCGAGCGCATTGAGCGTGTCGGCCACATTCTGAAACGCAGTCAGGACGGCGTTGCGGTATTGCTCGGCCGCCTGAACGCAGGCGGCCTTGGCGGCGCGCTCCTTGTGGAGCAACATGCCGCCCTGGAATATCGGTTGCGCCGCCGCCGCGCCCAAGCTCCAAAAGCCGGTGCCGGATGTGAATAACTGGTCGAGGGCCAGGGCGCTGCTGCCCGCGCTGGCGGTAAGGGTGATATTGGGAATCCGGTTGGCTATGGCAACTCCGATTTGGGCGCTGGCGGCATGCAGGTTCTCCCCGGCCTGACGCACATCGGGGCGCTGCTCGACGAGCCTGGAAGGAAGACTCAAGGGCAAGTCCCGCGGCAGTTCCAAGCTGGAAAGCTCGAATGTTTCGGCGGGGCCCTGGGCCGGGAAGCCACCCACCAACACGGCCAGCGCGTCGCGCTGTTGAGCCAGTTGTTTGACCAGCGGCGGCAGAGTGGCCACGACCTGCGCCAGTTGTGATTCCTGCGCGGCCAGGTCCAGCCGGCTGGCATACCCCTTGGCAAACTGGGCGCGCAAGATGTCAAGCGCCTTGGTGTTTTCGTCGATGAGTTGATGGGTGGCGGCAATTTGCCCTCGCAAGGAGGCCTCCTGGATGGCCGCGCTGACGACATTGGCGCTGAGGGTGATATAGGTCGCCGCAAGCGCGAATCGTTGCTGCGCGGCTTGGGCGTTAAGGGATTCGACGGTCCGCCGGTTGAGGCCGAAGACATCGGGCACGTATGAAACGCTGACCTGGGGCGTGTATAAGCTGTAGGTGAAAATGTTGGCGTTGGGAATGGGCGCCAGGAGTTCGGAAGTCCGCTGGCGGCTGGCCGAGAAACCGCC
This sequence comes from Verrucomicrobiota bacterium, assembly GCA_049517295.1. GTDB lineage: Bacteria > Verrucomicrobiota > Verrucomicrobiia > Limisphaerales > Palsa-1400 > JBEKSF01. The sequence goes on along the minus strand of JBEKSF010000016.1, from coordinate 27,625 downwards.
GGAGACGCTTGGATAATAAGCGCCTCGTTGAGCCAGGACGGCTTCCCGGGCGACCACCAGCGCCGCTTGCGCCGCCTTAATGTTCGGATTGGCTTTGAGCGAACGCTCCACCAAATCGCTGAGTGGCTTGGAGTGAAACATGGTCCACCATTCTCCAGAAATGTCCGCCCCTTCAACAAATCGCTGTGCTTCGCCCCCGGTGACATGGGTGATGGTTTCGGTGTTGGTAAGCGGGGAGGCAATGTAACTGATGACGTTCGGAGCATCGGGCTTCTTGAAGTTTGGACCCACGGCGCAACCGGCAATGAGCATCAACGCCAGTGCCAGGAGGAATGGAAGCGATTTGCGAGTTAGAGCCATACCGATTCGTCAAGGCTTCCGGTTGAAGCCGGTTCCGTTGATCTGCGCCGTGCTTTTGGCGGAGTTCGCCAATCCACCGAGGATCGCCGAACTGGGAGCGCGAGGGCGCACGTTTTTGAGCGATGGCCCAGCGGGTGGAACAGCGCCTGGCGTTCGAACCAGGAGGGCGCGATTGTTGGCTGATCTGTGCTCTACGAAACCATTTTTTGCGGCGCCGACCGATTTACTTGAGCCAGGCTGGTGAAGGTCCGCGGTATTTCCGGACGTATTCTTCGGGGCCTGGAGGGGGCGGTTTTCACCGGGATAATGTTTGGTTGCTGTCTTTGTCGTGCTGACATGGCTGCGCTCGCCGTTCCTGTCAGGAGCGCGGCTGCCAATTGGTTTTGCGTCAAGCAGCCTCCCATTGGCCTGATATTCCTCGCCCTGAGCGGGAGCAGTTGAGCCCATTGCCTTGTCGTGAGTCTCGGAACTCTTGCGCTCAGAATCCTGGTTGGAGGGGTCGGCATAAGCTGCTCCATGCAGCAACGCGGTGCAGATTGCCATTCTGAAAAGAAAACGAGTGGTCTTCATCTTGAGTCCGTTTCTGGTGTGTGGTCCTTCTCACGGCCCAGAAACACCATTTTCAGGGCTGGCACCACGATCAGCAGCATGATGGGGCCGATCAGCATGCCGCCGACAATCACGGTGGCGAGGGGACGCTGGACCTGGCTGCCAATGCCTGTGGATACCGCCGCTGGAAACAAGCCGATGCAGGCGGAGAGACTGGTCATCAGCAGTGGCCGCATCCGAGTGGAGGCGGCATGAAACATGGCGTCCATGGGCGTTCCGCCGCGAAGCCTGGCCTGGTTGTAATAGGTGATTAAGAGAATGCCATTCATGACCGACACGCCGAACAATGAAACGAAACCGATGGCGGCGGAGATGCTGAAATTGAGACCGGCGACGTAGAGCGCCAGGACGCCTCCGGCGATGGCAAAGGGGATTCCGGAGAGCGTGAGCAAGCACTCCAGCAGGGAGTTGAAAAGGCAGTAGAGCAAAAGGAGGATCAGAATGAGACTGACCGGCACGATAAGCTCCAGGCGCTCCCGGGCCTCTTGAAGGTCTCCGAACTCGCCGGCCCAGACCATCCGATACCCGCTGGGAAGCTTCACACTTTTTGCCAGGAGCGCCTGCGCCTCGCCAACGGTGCTGCCGAGGTCCCGGCCGCGCACGCTGAACTTGATCGGGATGAAGCGTTCCGTGCTTTCGTGATAAATCCATGCCGCTCCGGTGTCCAGGGTTATCGTGGCCAGTTCGCTCAAGGGTATGTAGGCGTCGGCCCCGCTGCTGATCTGATAGGCGACCTTGATGTTGCGAATTTTTTCGACACTGTCGCGGTATTCGGGCGGGAAGCGGACGGTCAGGTTGAACTGGCGGTCTCCCTCCAAGACCGTGGTTGCCACCATTCCACCCACCGCCGCCTGAATGACAGAGTTGACGTCGCCGGAATTAAGGCCGTAGCGCGCGGCTCTGGCTCGATCCACCTTGATATTCAAGTTCGGCTGCCCCAGAACTGGGAAGATGCCCAGATCGCAAATCCCGCGAACCTGGCTCATCTTGTCCCTGACTTGGGCCGCAAACTTCTCCAACGTCTCGAGATTAGGACCGACAATCTTGACCGAATTGGCGCCCTTGACCCCCGATATGGCTTCCTCAATGTTATCCTGGATGTATTGCGAGAAGTTGAAAACGACTCCCGGCAGCTCCTTCGCAAAGTCGGCCTGAATCTGCTCGGTCAGGGCTTCCTTGGTCAAGCCATTGGGCCATTGATCATAGGGTTTGAGCGGCGCAAATAGCTCGACGTTGGAAAAGGGCGATGCGTCGCTGCCGTCGTCAGGCCGGCCATGCTGGGAGACCACGGTAAGGACTTCCGGGTGCTTGAGCAGAATCAGTCGCATTTTTCTGGCCGCCGCCTCGCCGTCTTCCAGCGAGAGCGTCATGGGCATCGAGGCGCGAATCCAAAAATTGCCCTCTTCCAGGTGCGGGAGAAACTCAGTTCCAAGGCGCGGGGCCAGCCATGCGGCGATGGCGACGAAAGCAATTCCTATCACCATCATAATCGCGCGATGGGCCAGCGCGAAACGCAGTGTCGGATTGTAAACACGGTGCAAGAGGCGAACGACGATCGTCTCGGTTTCCTTCAGGTGCTGGGGTAAAAGGAACGAGGCCAGCACGGGCGTGACCGTGAAGGTGGCGATCAAGGCGCCCGCCAGCGCGTAACCGTAGGTGCGCGCCATCGGGCCAAAAATCTGGCCCTCGACTCCCTCCATGGTAAAGAGCGGCACAAAACCGGCCACGGTGATGAGCGCCGAGAAAAGAACGGCCTTGTCCACCTGGATTGCGCTGATCAAAATCAGGCGCAGACGGTCGGTCCATCCGGGGCCGCGTGAGGAAGCGAGCGTCTTCGTCGGGTCCGGCCCAAAAAAACCGTCCGCCAGGCGGTGAAGCAGATTGTGTCTTTCTTCCGCGCTGCGCTGAAAATTGCGGAAGATATTCTCGACGACGATCACCGCCGAATCGACGATGATCCCGAAATCGACCGCGCCGACAGAGAGCAGGTTGGCGCTTTCCCCTTGCAGCACCAAGAGGATGATGGCGAAGCAAAGCGCGAAAGGGATGTTCAACCCGACGATGATCGCGCTGCGGAGATCACCGAGGAAAATCCATTGAATCAAGAAAACCAGGAGACAACCGAAAATCAGATTGTGCAGAACCGTGTGGGTGGTGACTGCGATCAGCGATGAGCGGTCATAATAGGGAACCAGCCTGACGCCCGGCGGCAGGCTCCCGTCACTGTTCATCTTGGCGATTTCGGCTTTGACCTTTGGAATCATGTCGTGGGCGTGCTCGGTGCGGCTCATCACCACGATGGAACCCACCACGTCGTCCTCCTTGTCGCGGCCCAAGATTCCCAGTCTCGGCACATAGCCCACATACACTTTGGCGACATCCTTCACGAGCGCCGGAACGCCGTTGACCTGCGAGAGGACGACGTTTTCGATGTCGTTGACCTTATAGCCTTGAGTCAAATCATCCGCGCCGCCGTCGTCAATCAGTCCGACTCCACGGATGTTGATCGACTGCTGGCCGACACGAATTTCGCGTCCGCCGACGTTGATGTTCGCATTCCCCAACGCCGTCAGGACCTGCGGCACGGTGATATTGAAGGCCTCCAGTTTGTGAGGGTCCACCTCGACCTCGAATTCCTTGGTGGGGCCGCCCCAACTGTTGACGGCCACGATGCCGGGAATGGTCAACAGCCGGCGCAATGCGATCCACTGCTGAACGGTGCGGAGGTCGGTGACTCCGAAATGCTTGCGACCGACCACCTGATAACGATAGATCTCCCCGGTCGAGCTGTTCTGTTGGATTTGAGGCACCTGACCGCCAGGCAGGCTGACATTCTGCTGCAAAGCGACCGCCGCCTGGCCATAAGCAAAGTGGTAATCCACGCCATACTTGAAGACGACCCTGACAAAGGACAAACCATAGAACGAAGTGGAGCGAATAACGGCGATGCCAGGTGTCGTGTAAAGCCCAATCTCGATTGGACGTGTGTAGTAACGCTCCATCTCCTCGGCGGAAAGTCCCGGCGCCTGCGCGGTGATTTCCAGGATGACCGGCGTGGGATTGGGATAGGCCTCAATGTTGAGTTTTTTGAACGCGAGGAACCCGGCGCCGGCAAAAGCCAACAGCCCAAACATAACGATCGCCCGGCGGCTGAGGCAGAATGCAATGAGTGACTTGAACATGGCGTCGCTTGGTCGGGCTTAAATCTAATCCGGCGGCGGCGATTGCAGCATGTTGCTGAGAAATATCGCCCCATCGGAAACCACCAATTCCCCCCGCTGCAGGCCTTGGACAACCTGAACCATGCCGTCTTTTCGCAAGCCGATCTGGACGGTTCTCCGCACAAAGTGGCGGCGATTGGTTGTGACCCAAGCCGTCATGGACCCGTCGCCTTCGCGCACCACTCCATTGGCCGGAACGGCGGTGGCTTCCAACGGGTCCTGGACGCGGATGACGAAATTGGCGAGCATTCCGGGACGCAGCTCGTGTTTGGGGTCCGGTATTTCGCAGCGGATGGTCATTCGATGGGTGTTGGGATCAACGTTCGGATAGACCTTTGAAATCTTCCCTTCAAAAACGCGGCCGGCGTAGGCCATCACGCTGACCCTCACCGTCTGGCCGACGTGGTAAAGCGGCGCGTCGCTCTCAAGGACGTTTGCCAACATCCATTTGACAGACAGATCAGAAACGGTAAAAGGAGCCGGCGCAACCCCCGGCTGCACCAGAAGCCCGGGCGGCGCATCAAAGTAGGTGATCTGGCCGGCAATAGGACTGGGGACGACCAGCGCGGGATCAATTTTGCGGGCCGCGATGATTTGATCGATTTCCGCTTCGTTCTTGCCGAAGATGCGAACGGCGCCTCGGGCGGCCTTCAGGGCGCCCTCGGCGGTTTGTTGGTCGTTGACCGCCTGTTCCAGTTCCCGTTCGGAAACTCCGACGTTGGTGGAGTAAAGTTCTTTGGCGCGAGCTAATTCTTTGGTGGTCAGTTCGAGCGTGGCAGCGGCCCCGATCAGGGTCGATTCAGCCTGCACAAGATCGGGGCTGTCAATGGTGTAGAGCGGCTGACCCTTTTGGACGTCGTCACCGAATTCAACGAATGTTTTCAACAGTTTCCCTTGATAGGGCGGAAAGACCTGAACCGACAGGTCATCCACGTAATCAATGTTGCCCACCGCCTCCTTCTCGACCGGGAAAAGGTACGTGCCCACCGGCTCGATTTTGATCGCGTTCAGTTGGCTTGGCGACAAGTCCAGGCTTGTTTCCGACGGCGGGGTGTTCGACGTTGAACCCGGCCCCGTCCGGGCGCTTGTATTTGCAGCCTGGTCGGCCCCGGATTTCAGAAAGACTGCGACGATAACAACCGTCGCGGCTGCCAGCGCCACTGTTGTTGCGGTCTTGTTAAGCTGTGGCAGGTGTCTCATATCACGATCCATTAGCGATTCGCGTTGGTTTCCTGCGCGACGATCTTGTTCATGGCTTCCAGCAACGTCGGGATGTCCAACGGTTTTTCCAAGACCGCGACTCTTTCCTCGTGGACGGCCCGCATCCGGTGGCCGGGGTGTGCGGTGACAAGGACGAGGGGCAAAAGAGGCCTGGCTTTTCTGGCCTGCTCAAACGTCTCCCACCCGTTGCCGGCGGGCGCATCGAGATCAAAGAGAGCCAGTCCGAAATCCGTGTCGTGCAGAAGCTCCAGCGCTTCCTTCCCACTGGACGCCAGCGTGACGGCGTAACCCACCGACCGCAAAGCGCCTCCTAATGATTCGCGGACGCCACGATCATCATCGACCAGGAGCACGAACCTGTTTTTCACGCCTTTGACCGTACTGGGCGCGCAATCAAATGTATGTAGTGCCTGGCCTAAACCTTTTGTACGGCGGGGTCGTACATCGGTGACTCAGACTATTGATCATCAGGAAGGTGGCGAGAGGCAGGCACGGCACAGGTGACGCGCGTGCCCCCTGAGGGCAGGGGTTCCACTCTAAAAGCGGCCCCGATCAAGCTGGCGCGGTGGGCCATGATGCGCAGGCCCATTCCTTGACGGTTAGGCGGAGTTTCCGACAAACCCACGCCGTTATCGGAAACGGCCAAAGTCATCACCGCCTCCGCCGTGTCCAAGCGGATGACGATTTCCCTGGCCCCGCTGTGTCTGACAGCATTGTTAATCGCCTCTTGCGCGATCCGATACAGATGAATGGCGTCCTGTTGTTCGAGCATCAAGAGCGGCCCGTGACACTCGAAACGGCAGGCGATTTTAGATCGTTCCCGGATAATGTCCGCCAATTCCCGGAGCGCGTCCATCAATCCTTCGCCTTTCAGTTCAACCGGATAAAGGCCGCGCGCCAGTTTGCGGGTCAGTTCGATGGCCTCCTCAGTGAGTTCCACGATATGAGTGGCTGCGCGCGCCTGCGGAGGTGATTTGGCCAATTGTTCGCTCAGGACCTGTCCGGCCAATGCCGTGGCGGTCAGGTGCTGGCACAGGCTGTCGTGCAGGTCGTGGCCGATGCGCTGTTGTTCGCGTTCGCTGATGCGCAGAATCTCCTCCTCCAGACGGGCGCGTTCCTGCATTTCGTTGTGAAGGGCCGCCGTCCGCTGGCGAACGCGCTCTTCCAGCGCGTCATACAACGAGCGCAACTTGGCCAGAATCCAAATCACCGCAAAATAAGAGGCGAGCGCGATCAGGGCATTCCAGACAATGACAAATTCACTGGAATAGCGGGCGCCCGCAAGCACATCGCCGGTCACGGAGGCCGCCTCGCTGAGCATGGACACAAAAACGGCAAAACCGCGGCCAATGAACCACGCGGCCAGCGCGACCGGAATCAGGTACAAGGCGAAAAAGGAAAGTTCAAAACCCGTCAAGTAATCGACCAGTCCAACAATGGCCACCAGACCGAGGCTCGCCGCCATGGGCAAGGCCTTTGAATACTCATCGAATCGTCTGAGCGGTCCCGTCACGGCATTATTGATAAAGGACTTTGCCGCATATTGCCGAGGCTATTCCTGCGCGTTGGACCAGACTTGCGAATCATACCGGGCCCGACTGATCGAGCCATTCCAGGTTTCACCGTTAGGCAGGACAGGCCATTGCGGAGGCGGTCCATAGATTCCCCAGAAAATCCCCCAAGTCAACTGGCTTGCCAGGCTGGTCTGGGTGTGACCATCCACATATAAAACGTTCACGCGGTTATTATGCTTTGCCCACGCGGTCTGAAGCCGTCCATTGGGAGAGTTGACCGGTTGTGTCGGACCCGACACTGACGCCCAAACTCCGTCCAACCAGGCTGCATCGCCGCAAGCCGGATCGGCCGGGTCGGTGGGAGTGCCGGGATTGCCATCGCAATCGGCGGGGTCGTTCGAACCGCTGACCTCAGTGACACAGAGCAACTGCGCCGGTCTGAGGGCTTTGGTGTAGTTGAATGGCGGGGTCGGCACTTGCATGCCGCCGTCGGTCCCCCCGGCGGGGTTGGCCAGGCAGAAACAGCCGATTTCATTGAATCCGTAAGACAGAAACCCGGTCACACTCGGATCAAAGCCTCCGGGCGCGGTGGTGAAGGTCATACCGCGCTTTCGTTTTGGACAAACCCAAACCATCGGATTCTTGACATACAGTTGAATCATGGGGGCCGGCGTGTTGGGCGTCACGTGGTCCGGCAACAGCCATTCGCCACCGCAAAGCTGGCCGAGGCGATTTCGGAAAGGCCCCGGCGACCACCATCTCGGTAGAGTTGCAGGGCCGGGGTCCGGAAACACCTGGCGATTATCGTCGGCGTACATCAGCACCGCGGCGCCAATCTGATGTGTATTGCTGATACAACTGGCAGCCATCCCCTGGTCCTTGGCCTTGGCCAAGGCCGGAAGCAACAGCGCCGCCAGGATGGCGATAATCGCTATGACCACCAACAATTCGATGAGCGTGAAGCCCCGGCAATCCGGCCGCGGCGATGAAGCGTCCTCGCAACGCTGTCTTGCGCAGTTGCTGTCAATTGGGCATAGGCGGCGGTGCTTCGTCACAAGCTCTTATTTTAGCGCCTGTTCGGTACCGTGTAAATGGCAGGATTAAAGATTTGATTTGCCAGCGCGGGGCATCCAGGGAAGTCTGGAAGCGAAGGCGGAGCAAAATGCTGCAATGATTGACATGAAAAGGTCCGGCCAATTCCGCGTCGTGCTGGTGACGGCGCCAAATTTGAAGGCGGCCCGGCAACTGGCGCGCCAGGCCTTGGAGGGACATCTGGCGGCGTGCGCCAATTTGATTCCTCGGATCGAGTCGCATTACTGGTGGCAGGGAAAGCTGGAAAAGAGCGGCGAAGCGCTGATCCTCTTTAAAACCCGCGCCGGGCAGTTGGAGAAGCTGGAAAGGCTCGTGTTGGAAAAGCACCCCTACGACACCCCGGAGTTCGTGGTCGTGAACTTGACCGGGGGAGCGGAACGCTACCTGGACTGGCTGACCCGGGAAACGAAAAGTCAATGATGGCAGCCGCAGCCTTCGCCGCATGAATCGTCCTGCTGGAGGTCGTCCTCGGAAGGAACGCGCCCCAGTTCAAAGGTTTTGTGGACGAACTGGCGAACCCCCTCCTGCACTTGGTGCATCTCCTCCTGGGCGTCGATGAAGCCCTTGGCCACGGGGTCGCGCAAAACCGCGTCGCGTCCGGATTCAAAGGCGGCGATGTCGTGGTCATCGAGGGCGATGCCCTGGTGTTGTTTGTCGTGCAGGGAGCGGCCCATCTGGGTCACGTTTTGGTATAGTTCCTGGGCCGTGGGATTGGCCATGAACAAATCCACGCGCTGGCGGATGCTTTGAAACTGGGGTTGCTGGACTATGGCCTGGCAAAGTTCCAGAGTTTTCTGGCGCACGATGTCGTCGGTCTGAGTAATAATCTGCATGAGCGCAAGTTACCCGTCGGTTGCCCGCGGCGCAATCCCTGAATTCACGATTTGCGAGCGGGGCAGGGCTGGCTCGAAGGAGCGCGGAGTAAAGAGCGCTTGACCATTCTCACCTTTCCCTTTTAGCTGGAGGCGTTAGAGTAAGGAGGGACAGACCATGTTTTTGAAAAGCCGCGATGCCAGATTTCGACGGGAAATATCACCCCATTCCCACGCTCGCGTCCGCTCCGCCGGCACGATGGCTCTGCTGTTGGCGAGCGTGGCCATTTCAGCGGCCGGGGCCGGCGACCTCACCCCGGCTGTGGCGACGCCTTCTTCATGGGTCACGCCGCGGACTTTCGACAAGTATCCCAGGGCCGAGGGCCTGGATCCGTCGATCGAGACCCGCTGGCTGCTGGTTGATCACCAGATCAATGCGAGAAACGACGAGCAGTTCTATCATTTCGCACGCCAGATTCTGACCTCCTCCGGCGTCATGCGCTTTTCCCACATCACGGTCGAATACGATCCCTCTTGCGAGGCGCTGACCTTTCATTGGGTCCGCCTATGGCGGGGTGGTGAGTGCTTCAACCGGCTGGACCGGTCCAAAATTCAAACCTCACAAGGCGGATTGAACACCGAGTCCTTTCTGTTCAGCTCGCAGCAGTCGGCCACCCTGTTGCTGGAGGATGTCCGGGTGGGCGATATCATCGAGTACGCTTACACCATCGAGGGAAGCAACCCCGCCTTGGATGGCAAGTTCGTGGCCGACATTCCCTTGCAGTTTGCGGAGCCGGTCGATTCGCTCTACACGCGTCTGGTATGGCCTCATCCCCGCCTGCTCTACATTCAGAACCACGGCACCGACTTTCAACCCCGGACACTTTACAAAAGCAATCTGGTTGAGTTCATCTGGAGTCTCCAGAAAGTCGCGCCCCTGCGGCGGGAACCGCCCACGCCAATCTGGTACGATCCCTGGCCGTGGGTGCAGTTGAGCGAGTTCCATCTCTGGTCCGATGTCAACAAATGGGCCTTGCGCTTGTTCTCCACGACCAACGCTCCGGAGCCGGAACTGGCCAATAAAATCAAGGAGTGGAAGGCATTGCCCGAAGCGGAGGATCGGCTCCTGGCCGCCCTGCGTTTTGTCCAGGAGGACGTCCGCTATCTGGCTGTGGAGGGCGGTTCGGCCGGATACCAACCGGCCAGCGCTTCCGCCGTTTTTGCCCGGCGCTATGGGGATTGCAAAGACAAAACGCTGCTTCTAGTGAGCATCCTCCGCGCCCTCAAAATCGAGGCCTATCCCGTTTTGGTCAACTCGCGCCGCCGCCAGACGTTGGCCGACATGCATCCGTCTCCCATTCTTTTTGATCACGCCATTACCGCGGCCACACTCAACGAGCAGACGTACTGGCTGGATGCCACAGCCATGTATGAACGGGGGCCGCTGGCCGTGCGTTCGTGGCCCAATTACGGACGCGGCCTTCTCATCCGTCCGGGCGTTGATGCCTTGACGGAGATTCCGCCCTGTCCCGTCCAGCCCAAGACGACCGTCGTCGAGCACGTCCATGTCCGCGGCCTCAATAGCGAGACGTCCATGCGGATAGTGACAGAGGCCGAAGGGTCTGACGCCGAAGGGTTGCGCCAACACTTTGCCACCACGCCGCGCGAGGACCTGGAGCGCGAGTACCTCAACGACCAGGCCAAACTTTACCCCGACATCCGCCCCACCGGCCCGTTGCTCTTCACCGATGACGAGCAGCAAAACCGCATCGAGATTGTCGAGTCCTACGCCATCCAGAAGATTTGGGGCCGCCTGGCGGACGAAACGACCTACCATTGCCACTTCTATTCGGTCAATGTCGATGGTGTCATGCGCAAGCCGGCCGTTTCGGTTCGCACCATGCCCTTGGCTGTGCCGTTTCCGGTCCACCAGGTTTTCCGGCTCGAGGCGACGCTGGACAGCATCCTGCCGGTCATACCGGAGAATCAAACCATCGAAAACCGCACCTTTTACTTCCATCGCTCTGTCCGGAATGAGGGCGCCCGGATCCGGATTGAGCACGAATATCGAACGTGGACCGACGGGGTGGCGCCCGAGGCCGTTCCGGCGTATCTGCGGCAGTTGGACTCCGCGACGGACCTTTTGGACTACACTCTCATCTCGTATTAAAGGTCCAGGCTGCTTCCGATCTTCATCAGGTGCAGCTTCTTGCCAGCGTGTTGAAATTTCTTCAGCGCCTCCTCATGATCGATTTTGATCGGCGGGAAGGTGTCGTAGTGAACCCCCACCACCTGGTTGCAACGCACCATGTTCGCCGCTTTGATCGCGTCGTCCGCGTCCATCGTAAAATTACCGCCCAAGCACAACACCGCAAAGCTCAGCCGGGCGCCTTCCCCGATCAACTCCATGTCCCGCGTCAGCGCCGTGTCCCCGGAGTAATAAAACGCCCCCTCGGCCGTCTCCACCACAAAGCCGCCCGGGTTGCCGCCGTAACTGCCGTCGGGCATGCTGCTGGAATGAATCGCGCTGACGAAGCGGACGCGCCCGAAGTCCTGCCGGCAACCGCTGCCGTGATTGATGGGATGGGTCTTGGGCGCACCCTGATTGCCGAGCCAGACGGCGACTTCATAGCCGGCAATAATCGTCGCCTCCGTGCGCCGCGCAATCGCCACCGCGTCGGCCAGGTGATCCTGGTGCCCGTGCGAAACGAGAATAAAATCGGCCTTGACGCTGGCCGGATCGATCGCCGCGGCCAGCGGATTGCCCGCGATAAACGGGTCAAAGAGCAGCGTGCGATGCGCCGCTTCGACCGCGAAACAAGAATGTCCGTAATAGGTGATTTTCATAGTTTTTGATAAAACGGGCCGCTCCGAGGCGGACAAGCTCCATGCGATGGAGGCAGAGCGCCGCCGGATCGGTCGCGTTGCCGCAAGGCTAAATGCTTGGTTTCCAGCGGTAAAGTCTAAAGTCGGCGGGTTTGGACCGGCGAAGGGCGATTTCGCGAAGACAGGCAAGGGGAGGATTTGAAGAGGGGGCGAATGCGCCCCGCGCCAGTGGCGGCAAAGGATCGCTATTTGCGACCGTTTGCAGGTGCCCAGCTTGTCGTGCCAACGCCCCTTCGCGACGGCGGCAGCCTCCAAACGCCGCTGCCGTCCAATCTCAACCACTCCGTTTTTTTCGTCCCTTTCGTCCTTTCTCGTCCCTTGCACAGATCCACCGATCGCGCTCATGTCCGCCATTCATGCGCCCGCCCCGCCGCCAGCCCTCTTTCGGCCCTTGACGGCGGCCCGGCCCGGAGGCATAAGGCATATACTGGTGAAGGTTCTTATTCTCCCACTGTGCGTCGGGCTGGCGGTTGTCCTTATCTGCGACGCCGCCGCGGCCGACATGATTACGGCGCTCAGTTCCTCGGGGCAGTTCGTCGCGCGGGAAATCCAGGCCCAGCCGGTTTATCCCGGCGCTCCCGCAGCCATTCAAACCCCGGTTGCCCGCGGCTGGGCGTTTGTGCTCCCGGCCCGCCCGTTGGCCGCGATAACCAACCCATCCACCATCACCCTTGAACCCTCGTTGGTGGTCGTTTCCTGCGAACGGCTCAAAAGCCTGTTTCTGTTGGAACTGGGGCTGGACGATCGCTGGCAGGGAAAGATCAGCCTCATGCTCTATCCCTTCTGGCCGGAGGATCGGCAGCCCCAAATCGCCGCCTTGTATCATCCCGACGGCTGGAACTACGAGTTGGCCCTGCCCCAGACCATCCAGCAACAGGTGCTGGTGCGGGCGGTGATTGAAACGCTCTTGCTCGAACTGGCCAACCGCAACGCCGCCAGCCACTGCGCCGAGGTCCCCGCCTGGCTGGTCGAGGGCTTGTGCGCCCATCTCCAGGCCTTCAGCCTGCCCACCTTCATTCTCCAGCCCGACCGCCAAATCGCCTCCGACAATGTCAAATTGCAGGGATTGAATCTGGTTCGCAATCAACTCCGCCGCCATGACGGCCTGACCTTTCAGCAGTTAAGCTGGCCGGCCGGGACGGACCTGACCGGCGAGGGCCTGGAATTATATCGCGGCTGCTCGCAGCTCTTTCTGGAAAAACTCCTGGAATTGCCCGATGGCAAGGACTGCCTGCGCAAGATGTTGCGCCAATTGCCGGACCATTTGAATTGGCAAACCGCCTTCCTCCTGGCCTTTCATTCCCATTTCGATCAATTGCTCGATGTCGAAAAATGGTGGGCCTTGAGCCGCGTCAATTTTTCCCAGGCCCAGGCCGCCTCCTCCGCCACCGCCCAGGAGGCCCGCAAACGCCTGCGCGACAGCCTCGATGTCCCGGTGCAAATTCGTCTTGACCCTGCGCGGATACCCTCGGCGGCCAAAGTCACCTTGCAGGAAGTCATCGCCCAATGGCCGCCCCTTGACACCGCCGAGGCCTTGCGCCGCGCCGTTGAACAACTGCTGGCCCTCCAACCCCGCGCCCCCGCCGATTTGCGGCCCTTGGTGGATCTCTACCTTAAAACGCTGCTCGATTACCTGCGCCAAAGCCAGGTCAACAGCCTGGGCTGGGGTCTGGGCAAACATCACCCCTCCGTTTTAGACGAACTGAAAGCCAGCACGATCAAAGCCCTTGACGTGCTGGACCAGCGGAGGGCGGCGCTCCCCCCTCTCCCGGCCGCGCCGGCCTCATCCAAATCCTCCGAGCTGAGCGCCACAGCAAATGCCGCGGGCTCCCCGCCCCCCACCCGTTGAATCTTACTGTGGCGGCGGCGGCTGATACGTGGGCGTTGCCGGCTTAAGCGGAGGCGGCGGCTGATACGGAGGTGTTGTTTGTTGAACCGGAGTTGGCTGAGCGGGCGCCCCGGGCGGAAGCGGACGGACCGGACGCACGAATGGCCGGGGCGGACGCCCGCCGCTGGCCGTGATCACCGCCGACAATTCTTCAATCGCCTTGTCGCAAGCGGCAATGCACGATTCACGATGCCCGCCGAAATCATTCGTCGAGCCTTCCATCTGTGCTTTAACCTGGTTCAGTTCCATGATCGCCCGGCTCGCCATGGGAAGGCCCTGAACGCGAGGCCGGCGAACGATCGGCGTGCCGTCCGGCCCAAGCGGCTGGCCCGGAGCCTGCTGCGCGCTTGGCGGCGCCGGAGCGGCATTGGTTTGCGCCCGCGCATTACTGGGCCAGAGAAACAGCACACCGGCACCAGCGATGCCGGCCACGACAAGCAATGTTCTTTTCATATTTTTATCCAACAACAATCGGGCCGACGATACCCTCCCCGCCCCTGTTCGTAAAGCGTCAATTGCCCCGTCCACAAAGGCGCTCGCATTATTTCAAATTGGCTTGTGGCGAAGATGTTGCCGGATGAGCGCCTCAGCGCCGCGCCGGGCCGTCGTCGGCCTCCTTCTCACTGTGATACGGCGGTGTTGGCTTGGGCCGTGGGAGGCGGCGGCGCCACGGCGGTCGGGCTGGGCAGCCCCAATTTGGTCCGCAGAATGGCCTGGGCGTGTGGCGGCATCCAGCCGTTGCGCGGGTCCAACTCCTGATCCAGCACGAACTGGCGCATTTGAGACAAGGGCTTCAAGGACAGCCGCTGGTTGTTGATATCCCCGATCTTCTCGTGGTAATGGTCCCAGATCCTCCGGGCCAGGTTCTGGTAATTTACGTAGCGGTCGCCGTCGTCCCGCACCAAACACTCGAAGCCGTTGTGAAACATTGCCAGGATGCTCGCGGTGACCTTGTTCATGTCCGTCTCCCCATTGTCCTCCACGATCTGGCCCAGGCAGTAATCGTCCAGCGTGATGTTGGCCTGTCTGCCGACAAAGGAGTTGGTGTAGGTGTTTCTGAGGTAGTTGAACCAATGCGCCGCCTCGTTCATGCGCCCATCCTCGTAGAGCAGATACACCGCTTGCTTGAGAAAATTCTTGTGCCCGTTCTGGTTGTTCTCCTTCATCATTTCGGCCTGCTCGGCGATCATCTTCTCATAGATCGCGTTGACTTTGGGAACCAGGTCCAGATTGGGCCAGAGCATGAAGTTCTGCTCCGTGACGTTGGTGATGGATCGGCTCAGCGATCCCCCGCGAATGCACGCCGCCTGCATGCTTTGGTAGATCGATCGCCGGAGCGTTTCCTGATCCGACGGCTTGGCGCGCATCCGGCCCACTTCGGCCCAATAGATGGCGTGAGCATCCGGCAGGCGCCAATCCAGCGGGCCGTACTCCTCATTGACCTTCTGAATGATTTTCGGGTCCAATTTGTAAACCTCGCGCAACTGCCTCACCCGCTCCCGGTCCTGCGGCGTCTGCGGGTTGAGCAACGCCTCGAAATCCGGGCGGCCATCCAGCAAGGGCTGCATCTCCTGCGCCAGCCGCAGTTTGTAACGCATGTGCGCGTCGTCCAGGTTCTGCCCGATCTTGTGCTGGTAAAGCCAGGAGAGGTCCCGGTAGAGCAAGGTCTCGCCGGGGTTCAGGGGTATGCCCTCGTCGCGCAGCAGTTGGATCCCGCGCTGCACCCAATGCCAGCGGTCCTCGGGGTCCTTGAACTTGACAGAGATGTTGTAGGCCATGTTCCAGGCCTGCACGCGCCAGACATCCACGAAATGCGGTTCCAGCTTGGTGATCCAATCGGCCAGTTGCACCATTTCGAAAAACTTGTCCTCGTCTTGCAGGTCGGTCGCCCGCATCCACAGCGCGTTGGCGATCAAGCCGCGAAAGCCGCCCAGGGCGACCGTCGTAAAGGCCAGCACCGGCGGAGCGTTCTCCAAGGGCGTCAGCCGCGTGAAGCCGAGCCGGGTCCGCTCCAGGTTCAGCCAGTTCTGCGTCTCCCCCGATACGCACAACAGAATGGCGGCGATCGCCACCAGGCTGCCTTTATAGACTCGGGCGGTAATGTTCATTTGCCGGGCGGCATGCTCATCTTAATTTGACCGTCTGACAATGAATTTTGCTCGATTTTGCGTGTGCGTCCGGCCGCCCACTGCCCGGAACCACAACGCGCCAATAGCCCGCAAACCGCGGTATCCGGGGCCGCGATTTTTTTTTGCGAAATATCATTGCCAAATTGACACGCTGCCTTAGACTGCCTTCCGATGGTCGGAATAATGCGGGCAGACGTGAAAAAATTGACCATCTCATTCCTCCACGTCTGGCCGGAAAACGCGGCGGCTTAATGCCGCGGCGATTATATTTGGATGAACGTTCCCGTCAGTTTCTTTGCCGAAACGCAACTGCAGTTTGTCTGGGGCCGGGCCACCGTCGCGGCCCGGGGCATCATTTTCTTCCTCATCGTCTTTTCCATCGTCGCCTGGTACATGATGCTCTCCAAGGCCCTGCAGATGTTGCGCGCCAAAAAGCTCAACGTCTATTTCGAGTCAGAGTTCCGCGCGCAGAAGAATGTCCTGGGCATTTTCGACCGCCAGCTCGATGTCTCCGGCTGCCCAATGTTCGCCGTCTATCAGGAGGGGTGCGTCGAACTGGACGCCCGGCTGCGAGCCGACGGGAGCGAGGGACGGCGCCCGTTTCTGACGCTCAAATCCATGGAACACGTCAAGCGCACGCTCGAGAGCGCTGTGTCGCGGGAGTGTCTCAAGTTGGAGTCGGGCTTGATCCTTCTCGCCATCGCCGTCAGCGGCGCGCCATTCCTGGGTTTGCTGGGAACGGTCTGGGGCGTCATGGACACCTTCGCCCGCGTGGGCCAGATGGGGCGGGCCGATTTGCCGACCATGGCGCCGGGCGTCTCCGCCGCTCTCATCACCACCGTCGCCGGTTTGCTGGTGGCAATTCCCTCCATGTTCGCCTACAATTGGCTCGTGCATACCTTGCGCGTGCGCACCGTGGAATTGGACAATTTCGCGCAAGAGTTGGTTTCCAAGATGGAGACGGAATACTTGAAGGAAGAATGAAGCGGTTCTCTCAACGCAATGCGCTGGTGACTCTCAGTGAGATCAACATCACGCCGCTGCTGGACCTGGCCTTCGTCCTGTTGATCATCTTCATCATCACCCGTCCGCTGCTCGAACAGAACATCGATTTGAAGCTGCCCGAAAACATGGGCGGACCCGACACCCGAACCATCGACCGCCGCAACATCCGCGTCGTCGAAATCACCGCGCGCGGGGATTATTGGCTGCAAGGACGCCATCTTTCCTTTGCACAAGTCGATGCGGATCTGGCCGCGGTCTCCGAGCATAATCGCAAGCTGATCGTCGATATTCGGGCTGACAAACGAACCGAATGGGAGCATGTCATCACGGTGATTAACGCCTGTAATCGCCACCATATCACTATTTCCGTGCGCACCGCTCCCATCGGCCACCCATGAACCGATTGCAAAAGAAATGTATGGTAGTCTCGCTCGGCCTCCACGGCTTGCTGGCGCTCATTCTGCTGGTCACCGCGGGGTTCGGCGAGCGCGCCGAAGAGACGAACATGCAGGTCCTTTCAATGATCCCGGCAAATATCCTTGACCGGGCCGAATCGAGCGGCGGTCAGGCCGCGGTGGTCGTGGCGCCTCCCCTTCCCGAACCGCAGCCCGCGCCCCAGCCTGCCCCGCAACCACAGCCCGCGCCGCAACCGCAACCGCCGGTGCTTCACACCCGTCCCATCGAGCGCGTCGAACGCCCCAAGCCTCGTATTGTCGCGGAGGAAGAGCGCCCGGTTGCCACTGCCCGCGAGGGGACCAGCGCATCGGTCCACCCGGAGTCAAACCCGCGCCAGCACAAGGAGATCGTTCCGACTTTCACGCTGGCGAGTCGGACGGCCAATTCAAATTCGTCAGATTCCGCCGATGCGGCCAGGGCCTCCGCCCGGGCGGAGGCGCGGCGGCTCAAAGAAATTGAACATTCGCTTTCCGAGTTGGCCACGGGCGTGCAAATCAGCGGCGCGCCCAAAACCGTCGTGGATGTTGGGATAAGCGGAGGCGGAGAGGTGTTTGCCAGTTACCGCCAGGTGATTTTCAGCGTCTATTATCGCGCCTGGACTACACCGGATAATGTCGCCGACCGGCTGGCGACGGCGGACGCGCGGATTGTTGTCGCGCGCGATGGCTCGATCATCTCGGCCGAACTGGTGCGCCGCTCCGGCAACCCGCAGGTGGACCGATCCGTCGAGCGCGCGTTGCGCGCGGTGACCAAGCTCCCGCCCTTTCCCGCGGGCCATCGGCTCACCGCGCGCCGGCGCCGACGATGTGATCGTTATTCAGAAGGCGGCGGCTCATTTGGTGAAGGTCTCGATCAGCGGTCTCAGCGGCGAAGCCGAGTCCGTCGTGGCCTTTGACCTCTCGGTGCTGGGCATGGAAATCACCAGCCCGGAAAGCGCCGAGTTTGCTGTCAGCGGCCGCGACAATGGCCGCATCGAGGGTAGCCTCACGCCGGCGGGCGCCGCCCACCCGGTGTGGGTCAGGGCCTACGCCGGGGGCGACACGCGCGCCCAGGCCCACGCATTCGCCAACGACATCGTTAAGGACATTCGCCAGACGCCCCCCATCTTCCCGGGCAAGATCGCTTTCCGCCAGCAACAGGGCAATTCGGCCGAAATCTGCGTCTCGGATTTCGACGGGCATAATCCGGTGGTAGTGACGCACGACGGCACATTGGTGGGCGCGCCGTGCTGGATTCCGGGCGGCCGCGGCTTGCTCTACACGTCCTGGAAGAGTGGGGACACGGAAATCCTGAACCACAGCTTGAGCACCGGCACCCGGAGCGTTTTCGCCCATTATCCCGGAGCCAATTTAAGTCCGGAAGTCTCGCCCGACGGCCAGCAGGTGGCGATGATTCTGAGCAAAGGGGGCAGCCCCAACTTGTGGGTCGCCGGCATCGACGGCACCGGGCTGCGGCAGTTGACCCGCACGCGGGACGAGGATTCTTCGCCCTGCTGGTCGCCCGACAGCCGGGACATTTGTTTCGTGTGCCACAGCGGGCGCGCGCAATTGCTGATTATCAGCGCCGGCGGCGGCGCCGCCCGGACAATCCCGGTGGCGGGGGTTTATGGCAACTTGACCTCGCCGGATTGGTCGCCGGATGGAAAGTGGATTGCCTTTACCAGCGGCAGCGGCAATTTCACCATCTGCGTGGCGCCAGCCGGGGGGGGCCCGGCGCAAAAACTGGTTGCCGGTGAAGACCCGTGCTGGGCGCCCAATTCCCGCACGATCATCTTCAGCCGGCGAGCTAATAACAAACAAACATTATGTCTGCTTGACGTTCCTACCAAACATGTCAAAGATGTCAGGCAACTTTCGGGGAGCTGTTCGGAGCCTTCGTGGGCAAGGTGAACAACAGGCCTCCCTTCAATGATTGAGCAAAATGAAAAATGTAACTTTAATCGCAACGTTGTTCGTCACCATCGCATTGCTGCCGGCTTTTACCGGGTGCGCGCATAAACCGGTCGCGCCGACTCCCATTCCGAATTCGTTTCAACGGCCGGCGCCAACACCGACGCCGGGACCGCAAGGCCCAGGCCCCGGCGAGGTCGTGACCCCGACGCCTATGCCGAATGTCACCACCGAGCCACCCCCACTTGATTACGGCAAGTTTGGCGGCCTCTTCGCCGGCCCGCATAACGAAGACCGCGACAAATTCAAGGCGGACACGATCCACTTCGACTTCGACAGCTCCACCATCAAGCCATCCGAAGAACCCATGCTCCAGGACCTGGCCAACTATTTCAAAAACAATGACAGGTTCGAGGGGTTGGTCATCGAGGGCAATTGCGACGAGCGCGGCACCGAGAAATACAACCTCTCCCTCGGCGAACGCCGCGCCCTGGCCGCCCGCGAATACCTGGGCAACCTCGGCGTCAATGTCGAGCGCATCAAAACCGTCACCTACGGCAAATCCCGGCCGGTCGATCCCGGCCACAACGAGGCCGCGTGGAAGCAAAACCGGCGCGACGATTTCGTGCTGGTGACGCAGAAATAGCCGGAGGCGGCAGGGGCCGCTTTTCCTTATCTCCATGTTGGCTCAAGACGTTATTGGCGGCTTGCGGCGGCTGGTGGGTTCTCTCAATGTTCTCACCGAAAAGGAGGATTTGATTGCCTACTCTTTCGATGGCACCGCCGCCTTGCGGCAAATGCCCGGCTGCGTTGCCTTTCCGTCCACCACGGCGGAGGTTGCCGCCATCCTCAAATTTGCCAACGCCTTCAAAATGCCCGTTGTCACACGCGGCTCCGGCACCGGCTTGAGCGGCGGCAGCCTGCCCAGCCCGGATTGCATCGTCCTTTGCACCGTCAAGATGGGGAAAATCCTCGAACTGGACCGCGCCAACCTGACCTTGTTGGCGGAATGCGGCGCGACCACCGTGCAAATTGCCGACGCGGCCGCCGCCGCCGGTCTCTTTTATCCGCCGGACCCCGGTTCGATGAAAATCTCCACCATTGGCGGCAACGTCGCCGAAAACTCCGGCGGCCTCCGCGGCCTCAAATACGGCGTCACCCGCAATTATGTCATGGGTCTGGAAGTCGTATTGCCCGACGGCGAGATTCTTTGGACCGGCAACAAATGCGTGAAGGATGTCGCGGGCTACTCGCTCAAGGACCTGTTTATCGGCTCCGAGGGCACGCTGGGCGTCATCACCAAAGCCCTGTTGAAATTGATCCCCAAGCCCGCCGCCAAAAAAACGATGGTCGCCACCTTCTCGCAAATGGACCACGCCGCCGACGCCGTTTCGGCCATCATCGCCGCCCACATCATTCCCTGCACCCTCGAATTCCTGGACCGCACCACCATTCAGTGCGTGGAGGATTACGCTAAAATCGGCCTGCCCACCGATTGCGAGGCGCTGCTCTTGATGGAATCCGACGGCCACCCCGCCGCCGTCGCCGACGAAGCCGCGCGCATGGAGCAAATCTGCCGCGAAAAGGGATGCAAGGAAATCCGCACCGCTCGCGACGAGGCCGAAGGCAACAATCTCGCCGCCGCCCGGCGCAATGCCTTCTCCGCCCTGGCGCGCGTCGCGCCCACCACCATCCTGGAGGACGCCACCGTCCCGCGCAGCGAACTGGCGCGCATGATCCGCTTTGTTGATTCCGTCGCCAAAAAATATCAGCTCCGCATCGGAACCTTCGGCCACATGGGCGACGGCAATCTCCATCCCACAATCCTGACCGACGAACGGAACGCCGGGGAGATGCGGCGTGTGGAGGAGGCCTTCAAGGAAATCTTCGATGAAGCCATCCGGCTGGGCGGCACCATCACCGGCGAACATGGCGTCGGCCTGGCAAAGAAATCGTTCCTGCCCAAATTCCTGGGCCAGGCACAGATGCGCGTGAGCCGCGAATTGCGCCGCGCCCTCGATCCCAATGGCATCCTCAATCCTGGAAAAATGTTTGACTGAGAGGAGATTTCCCATGACCGGGCGGCGCGCGTTTCTCAAGCGGGCCGCCGCGGCCGCGGCTTGGACGGCCCTGCCCGGCGCCTTATTCGCCGCTGATGCCGCGCCGACTGACTGGCTCGAACGCTGGCAAAACCACATCCTGGCCGAGGCCCGCAACCGCTACTGCGACACCGAGATGGGCGAGGAACTGGGCTGGCTGGTCAGCCCCTTTCTCAACGGCTTTTATTACGGCTGGCGCGCCACCGGCGACTCGCAATGGCTCCAGCGGCTGGCCGACTGGGCCGGCGCCTGGATCCGGCGCGGCGTCACCGAGCCGGACGGATTCACCGGCTGGCCCAAAAAGGGCACCGGCGGAATTGTCGAGGAAAACTTTCTTACTGACAGTTTGTTGGGCGAGGCCATGGCCCTCCGTCCCCTCGTCCTGGCCGCGGGCGATATTGTCAAATCGCCGCCGCTGCATGGAGAATTCTTGGCCTCCGCCCAGGCCTGGCTGGATCTGGCGGAGCGCACGTTCGCCAAGTGGATCGAGCGCGGCTGCTGGCGTGAGGTCCCCAAGGGCGGCGTCTGGGTTGTCCCGGACTTTGGCCTCGATGCCAAAACCAACGGCTGGACCGACGGCTACGCCCGCCGGACCACCGGCGGTTTCTCCAATCCCGCCAACAAGCAGAATCTCATCGCTCTTTGGTTGATCGCATTGAGCGACGCCACGCAAAAACCACGCTATCGCGACCACGCCCAGATGTGGTGGGGCGTCATGAAGTCGAGAATTCGCGCGCGGGATGACGGCAAATATGTGGTCTGGAACTATTGGGACCCGGCCGGTCCGTGGGATTACAGGCCGGACGGCTCGACGCGCCACTGGGTGGGCGTACATCCCAACGGCGGCTATTACGAGATCGACGTCCAGGCGATGGTGGCGGCGTTCGATCACGGCCTGGTTTTCAAGCGCGAGGACCTGCAGCGCCTTGTTGCCACCAACCGCGATTTCATGTGGAACCAGCAGGTCGCGGGCGCCAAATTCCGGCGCATCGACGGCGGCCTGCCGGACCCGCGCTGGAAGGATTCGCCAGGCGTTTTGTGGACGGCGCTCGTGCCTTACGACCAGACGCTGCGCCGCGTTTTCGTCGCCAATCACAACCCCGCCAGTTGGGGTGGGCTGGCGGTTACTCCGTGGTTTTTGGCGCGGATGGCGGGCCGTCTGTCAAGTTGACCCAACTCCTCTCCGCGATCTGCCAGCGGAACATGCGTTGCTTCATCCAGCGCACCGCCAGTAAATCATAAAAAGCGGCGAACAGCCGGTTGGAGATGCCGTAGTGCGTTTGCCCGGCCGTGCGCGCATGGTGCGCGATGGCGATCTCCGTCACCGTGAACCCCTCCATTTTGATCAGCGTGGGCAGAAACCGGTGCATCCCCTTGAAAAACTTCAACTCCGCCACGCACTCCCGTTTGAAGGCCCGAAAGGTGCAGCCGGCGTCGGAAACCTGTTCGTCCGACAATTTGTTGCGCACCCAATTGGCGATGCGCGAGCAGGCGACTCGCACCCAACTGTCTCCCCGGCGCCGCGCCGCCACCCGCGACCCGCAAACGCAATCGAAGCGCTCCAGCGCCTGCAAAAAGGCCGGCAGGTCCTTCGGGTCATTTTGCAGATCGGAGTCCAGCGTGACGAGGTACCTGCCGCGCGCCGCCTTCATTCCGGCCCACAACGCCGCGGACTGCCCGTAATTGCGCGCAAACCTCTGCGCCCGGATCCGCCCGTCCTTCGCGGCGCATTGCTTCAACAATTCCCACGTCCCGTCCGTGCTGCCGTCGTCGGTCACGACTATTTCGTAGGACACGCCCAGCGGATGCAGCGCCGCGTCAATGGCCTGGAACAAGGCGCGCAGGTTGGCCTCCTCGTTGTGGCAAGGAATGACCACGCTCAGTTCGGGGCTGTCGTCCGTCATGTTTTGTCTCTTCAATTTTGATCCTCATCACGTCCACAACTGCCGGTCCAGCGAACGATATTGGATGGCCTCGGAGATGTGGTCCCCGCTGATGTCCTCGGCGCCCGCAAGGTCGGCAATCGTGCGCGCCACTTTCAGGATGCGGTCGTAGGCCCGCGCGCTCAGGTTCAGGTCCGACATGGCGAATTTCAGAAGTTCCTTGGTCGATTCGGCCAGCGCGCAATACGATTTGAGTTCCCTCGGCCCCATGCGTGCGTTGCAGGTGATCGAGGGCTTGCGCGCGAATCGGGCCTGCTGCCGCCGGCGCGCCGCCACCACCCGCTCCCGGATGACCGCCGACGTCTCGCCCGTGCGCTCGGCGCTGATGTCGTGGAACTTCACCTGCGGCACTTCGATATGCAAATCTATCCGGTCCAGCAACGGGCCGGAAATGCGGCCAAGGTAATTCTGTATTTCCCGCGGCGTACTGCGCGACTCCCCCGGCATTTTCCCATCCGGCGTCGGGTTCATCGCCGCCACCAGCATGAATTGCGAGGGAAACGTCATCGCGCCCGCGGCGCGCGAAATGGTCACCCGGCCGTCCTCAATCGGCTGCCGCATCGTCTCCAAAACGCTGCGTTTGAATTCGGGCAACTCGTCCAGAAAAAGAACACCGTGATGCGCCAGCGAAATCTCTCCCGGCGTCGGATTGACGCTCCCCCCCAACAGCCCGGCATCGCTGGCCGTGTGATGTGGCGTGCGAAAGGGCCGCCGTGTGACCAGTGCCTGGCCCGGCTTGAGCAATCCGACGATGCTATGGACCTTGGTCGTCTCCAGCGCCTCTTCCAATGTGAGCGGGGGCAAAATGGTGGTCAGCCGTTTGGCGAGCATCGACTTGCCCGTCCCCGGCGGCCCGATCAAAAGCGCGTTGTGCCCGCCCGCCGCCGCGATCTCCAACGCCCGCTTGACCGATTCCTGCCCCTTGACCTCCGCCATGTCGATCTCCTCGTCGTACGATTGGTCAAAGATTCGGTTCAGATCAACCTGCATCGGCGCGATTTTGATTTCCCCTTCGAGAAAGCCGGCCGCCTCGCGCAGGTTCTCCACCGGGATGACTTGCAACCCTTCCACCACCGCCGCTTCCGCCGCGTTTTCAACCGGCACGAGCAGGCCGGTTTTCTTTTCCGCCCGCGCCCGCCAGGCTATGGACAGAACGCCTTTGACCGGCCGCACTGCGCCGGTCAGCGCCAATTCCCCCACCATGAGGTAGTCGTCCAGGAGGCTGGACATCAGTTGGTCATTGGCCGCGAGCATCCCAATGGCCATGGGCAAATCGAAGCTCGGCCCCTCCTTCTTGACATCCGCCGGCGCCAGATTGATCGTCGTGCGCCCCATCGGAAACTTGAACCCGGAATTGGTCAGCGCCGTCGAAACCCGGTCTCGCGACTCCTTTACCGCCGCATCCGGCAGCCCGACGATAACCACGACCGTATCCCCCCACCCTGAATTAACCTCCACCTCGACGGGGAAGGCTTCAATTCCATTGACCGCAGCGGACAGAACACGGGCCAGCATGGGCAGATATTGGGCGAACGCGGGCGCAAGGGCAATGCGGTTTTTGCTAAGCGGCGATTCCTGTCGAGTCAGCCGTCGGTGCAGTCTGTGTCGTGTCAGTCTTTCTGTTTCCTGACTGCGCTATTCGGCCCTCAGCCGCTGTCCCATACCCACCCTTCCCTCTCCAAAAGCCGTCACACCGTAACATTCGTTGATAGTCAAGCACTTAACCCGTCACATTTGCCGTCACAAACCCTCCTACAATCCCGTCACAAGGAGCCGATCTTTGGCCGGTAGTTCTTAATGCCAACGGTCAGCCATTAACCCCTTTTCTGAAACTGGCCGTGGTTTCCGTCCAGCAACCCGTGGAAAGACAGGTCCTCGTCCAGATCGGGCCAGTGCAATCCAAAGGGAGAAACCTCGATATGATTCAATTGTTCGGGCGCGCCAACTGCAAGACGGGGATTTTCCGCCACCGGAAACCGAATCTCCGCGCCACTTTCCATGCGGACGACGATCCAGCCGTTCAGATGAGCGGCGGAGCAAGCTCTGTCAGTCAAAGTATTCATGCCACTTTTGAATTATCACCCCTTTATTCATTTACAAGAATTGTATCCGTCCTTCTCAAAAACCTTTGGCATTGACTGGGAGCATGACAAAACGGCGGGCAGATTTCAAATCTGGCTTGAATTTGGTCATTGGCCGCGAGCATGCCAATGGCCATGGGCAAATTGAAGCTCAGCCCCTCCTTCTTGACATCCGCCGGCGCCAGAGTGATCGTCGTATCCCCCCACCCCGAATTGACCTCCACCTCGACGGGGAAAGCTTCGATTCCATTGACCGCAGCCGACAATACACGGGCCAGCATGGGTGGATTGTGGGCGAACGCGGGCGCAAGGGCAATGCGGTTTTATCGGAAACCTTACGTTGGCGGCGGACTGCGGTAGTATTTCCTCATGCCGCTAACAAATTTAACACTGGCTGAAGAAGCCCTGTCGTTGTCGGCCGAAGAACGAGCGGCTCTGGCGAGGTCGCTGATCCAGAGCCTGCAAAACGACTCCCGGACGGACGCGGAAATTAAATCCGATTTGAACAACCGGCTGGAACAGTTGCTCGCAAAGAAAGACCAGGGGTTGGCCTTCCACGAGGTTTTCGGCCTTCCTTCGTGAACGCTGTTTTCAGCAGCAGGTTCAAGGCCGATTTGGACGCTGAAGTGGAGAGGTATCGTTCCATTTCCGAGCGATTGGCCAGCGCTTTCACGGAACGCGTTGCTGGGCAGGCCCGGGAAATTGTCAAATGGAAGGGAGGCGACCATGTCGGCCCGCACATGTTCAACCAAGAGGCTCTGCAGGCCTCCGCCTCATCACCCGGGGAATCTGTTTAGGCAGTGAGTGCAAGCTTCCGTCACTGCATTAAGGCGCGCTAACGCGGTAGTAGCGGCCTGGGGTATTGGTCTGCAAGGGTTCGCTGAAATAGACTGATCCGTTGGTCAGGATGTCGGTCTGGAGCGGGGTCCAAATGGGGGTGGCCAGATTGGTGCAGGCTTCCACCACAATGCTCAGGTTGACCGGGCCGGTGAAGCTGATTTCAAATTGATTGGTCTGCACGCCAAATCTGGCATCGCCAGTTGGCCCCAACGGGTTCCACAACACGACCGGCGGACCGTAAGGGTATCCGAAAAGTGAGCGACTCCAGCCAGCAGTTTCAAGCAGATAATAGACCGTAGCGTTGGTGTCCCCCGACAACACAGTCGAATCGGCGGAGGGAGCATTGCCCGTGAAATACACTCGAGTCAGGCTGGCACATTCCGCAAACGCACCCTCCCCCATACTGGTGACGCTTCCCGGAATGGTAATGCTGGTCAGATTGGTGATCTTATAAAAAGCGTTCGCTCCGATACTGGTTACCGGCAGCCCGTTGACGGCGGCTGGAATGGCCACCGCACCGCCGGAACCGAAGTAACTGACGATGGTGGCGGCATCGCCATTTGTCGTGTAACTGAACGACATTTGCGGAAGGGGGACATAGGCTCCGGTCGCCGAGGCGGTGGAGTTGGCGCTGACGGAAACGGTTTGACTCGACGGCGTTATCCAACCGCTAATCGCGCTAAAATCGACGGTATGGTTGCCCGGCGACACGTTGGCGACCGTCGCTCCGCTGGTCTGCCAGGTTCCGCCATCCACCTGCCATTGCGCTCCGGCGGTGATTGCCGCCGCCGGGGTGATGGTCACCTGCAAGGACCCGAGGATCCACACTGCGGTCGGAACGCAAGCAAAGGTGGAACCCCAGCCTGTGGTCCCCGGCAAGTGAAAAACAGTCAATGCGTCGTCATAGTCGAACACAGTGCAGTCGGCACTGGGGGCGTTCCCTTCAAAAAAGGCTGCCAACAAATTGGTGCAGTATTCGAAAGCGTTCTCCCCAATGTTGGTGACGCCGTCGCCAATCGTGGCGTTCGTCAAGCTGT
This sequence comes from Verrucomicrobiota bacterium, assembly GCA_049517295.1. Classification (GTDB taxonomy): domain Bacteria; phylum Verrucomicrobiota; class Verrucomicrobiia; order Limisphaerales; family Palsa-1400; genus JBEKSF01. Next base: position 543 of record JBEKSF010000016.1, on the reverse strand, counting down.
AACATTGATAAAACGACTCGAACCCGATATTGGCGACACTGCCGGGAATAGTGATGCTGGTCAGACTGGCACAATCAGCGAACGCACTCTCCCCCATGCTGGTGACGCTCCCTGGAATCATGACGGCGGTCAGATTCGTGCAGAACGCGAACGCCTCGACACCGACGGCGATGACGCTGGCCGGAATCTCGACATTCGTCAAAGTGTAGCACTCGTAAAACGCAGCCCCTCCGATGCTGGTGACGCGACTTGGAATCGTGACGCTGGTCAGGTTGGCGCCAGCGAAAGAGTTGGTTCCGATGCTGTTGACCGGCAGGCCGTTGATAAAGGTCGGAATGGTCACGGCACCGCCAGGACCAGAGTACCTGTTGATCGCGATAGCACCGGCATTTGTAGTGTAACTGTATTCGTCCGCCGCCGGTGAACAAGCAAAGGTGGAACCCCAACCTGTGGCCCCCGGCAAATAATAGACAACAATATGATCACCTTGGAACACACTGCAGTCCGCGCTGGGTGCGTTCCCTTCGAAATACACTTCGGCCA
>JBEKSF010000015.1:0-59534 GCA_049517295.1 Verrucomicrobiota bacterium | reverse complement strand
AAAGGAAATTGATCAGGCCTTGTATTACACCTTGTGGATCCGCTTCCGGCTCGGCTTGTTTGATCCGGCGGAAAAGGTTCCTTATTCGAAAATCACCCTCAAAGACAACGATACGCCCGAGCACCGGCGGCTTGCTCTGCAAATCGCGCGGCAATCTTTGGTGTTGCTCAAGAATGACGGCATCCTCCCGCTCAACCGGGCCGAGATCAAGCGAATCGCCGTCATCGGCCCTAATGGCAACTCGACGTCCATGTTGCATGGCAATTACCACGGGTCGGCTTCGCATCCGATCTCAATTCTCAACGGCATCAAGGAACTGGCCGGGACGAACATCGAAGTCACTTTTGCGCAAGGATGTCCGATCACCACCAAAACCGACCGGGGGATTGCCGCATGGAGTCGCCAGGATAACGAAACGACCCGTCCATTGCCGGAACTCAATGTCGAAGCCCTCAGCCATGCGACGAATGCTGACTTGATCATTTATGTCGGCGGCATCACTCCGGCGCAGGAAGGCGAGATGTTCGATCGTGATTCTATTGAACTGCCCGAAGTGCAGGAAAAACTGGTGCAATCGCTCCATGCAACCGGCAAGCCGCTCATCATGATCAATTGCAGTGGTTCCGCCATTGCCATGCCGTGGGAAGCCGAGCACCTGCCCGCGATCCTTCAGGCTTGGTATCCGGGCGAAGAAGGCGGACGCGCTGTGGGCGAGGTTCTCTTCGGCGACGTGAACCCCTCCGGCCATCTCCCGTTGACGTTCTACCGGGCCACTGCGGACCTGCCGAGCTTCACCGATTATTCAATGAGCAATCGCACCTACCGTTACTTCAGCGGCACACCACTCTACGCGTTCGGTCACGGCTTGAGCTACACGAAGTTCGATTTCAAGAGCGGCAAGCTTCAGTCCAAGAAAATCCCGGCCGGCGGCACGGCGAAAGTGACGTTTACGGTGAAGAATGCCGGCAAACGCGACGGCGATGAAGTGGCGCAGGTTTATTTCCGCCACGTCAACTCAACGGTTCCGCAGCCGAAGCTTGCGCTGTGCGGTTTTACCCGCGTCCAACTCAAACACGGCGAATCAAGCCGCGTCACGGTCCAAGTTCCCACCCAACGCCTGCGCTACTGGGACACGCAAAAAAATCAGTATGTGGTCGAGCCGGGTGACTATGAAATTCTCATCGGCGCGGCATCCGATGACATCCGGCTGAAATTACGCCTGACAATCACCGCCCAGTGAAATAGAAAACAACGACAACATGACAACTATGCAAAATATTCTTACTCGAACCCTAACTGTCTGTGCAACCGCTTGCGCTTTAACTTTCGTGACCGGCTGCCAGAGCAACAATCATGGCTCCGCGCCGGCTGTGGCAACGCCGCCGGCGACACCCTCCGTTGCGGCCGCTCCAGCGGCAACGCGATCGGTTGTCCGCATTAAAGCCGGCGTGTCAGACGCGTTCACCGATTCCAGCGGCAACGTCTGGCAACCCGACCAGGGGTTTGAAGGCGGGGACATGATTTCGCGCGATGCGAGCACGGTGATTGCCAACACCAAAGACGCCGGGCTTTATCTGTCGGAACATTATGGGATGAGCTCCTTTTCCTGCGCCGTTCCCAACGGCAAATACATTGCCAAACTTCACTTCGCCGAAACCTTTGAGGGCGTCACCGGCGCCGGCGGGCGCGTTTTTTCCTTCACTGTCCACGGGCACGAGTTCAAGGATTTTGATGTTTTTGTCAAGGCCGGCGGTTCAAACCGCGCCTACATTGAAACCGTGCCGGTGGAAGTCACCAACGGGAAATTCACCATTACTTTCACCACCAACGTCGAAAATCCGGAAATAAACGCCATCGAGCTTGTGCCGCAATCTTGATTCGGCTTTGTCGCCAAGGTGAAGGGATCGGTCCGCGTTGGAATTCACAAATATGAAAACCAACTTTCTCAAACTGGCCGCGCTCGTTTTTGCGGGTCTTGTCCCGCAAGTCCGGGCCGACAACGCGCACAATCCGATCATTTATGCCGACGTGCCGGACATGGCGATGATTCGCGTGGGCGATACCTATTATGTGAGCAGTACCACCATGCACATGAGTCCCGGGTTGCCGATCATGAAATCGAAGGACTTGGTGAACTGGCGGATCGTGAACTATGCCTACGACACTCTTGACAACGTTGACGCACTGAACCTTGTCAACGGGAAAAACAGCTACGGAAGAGGCTCTTGGGCGAGCAGCCTGCGGTATCACGACGGCTTGTTTTACGCCACGACATTCTCCGACACCACGGGCAAGACGTATGTTTATACGACCAAAGACATTGAGAATGGTCCGTGGAAGTTGTCCTCCTTCATGCCTGCGTTGCACGACCACTCGCTGTTCTTCGATGACGACGCCCGTGTGTATATGGTCAACGGGGCCGGTGACATCCGTTTGACCGAGCTGACGGCGGACGCGTCGGGAATCAAACCCGGCGGATCTGACCAAATCATCATCACCAACGCCAGCGCCGTGGCCGGGCCCAACATCGGCCTCGAGGCTGAGGGATCGCAGATCTTCAAGATCAACGGCAAGTACTACCTTTTCAACATCACCTGGCCGTCAGGCGGCATGCGCACGGCGATCGTTCACCGGGCGGACAAAATCACCGGGCCGTACGAAGGCCGCGTCGCCTTGATGGACAAGGGTGTGGCGCAGGGCGGCCTCATTGATACGCCGCGGGGCGGCTGGTATGCGTATCTGTTTCAGGATCACGGCGCCGTCGGGCGCGTCCCGTATCTCGTGCCGGTCAAATGGGAGGATGGCTGGCCGGTGCTCGGCGATAACGGCAAGGCGCCTGATACGTTGGATCTTCCCGCCGGCACGGGGGTCATTCCCGGCATTGTGGCCTCCGATGAATTCGACCGGCATCCCGGCGACCCCGCGCTTCCGTTGGTCTGGCAATGGAACCACAACCCCGACAACAACCTTTGGTCACTCACGCAGCGTCCCGGCTTCTTGCGTCTCACCACCGGTCGGGTTGATTCGGATTTCGTTTCCGCCAGAAACACGCTCACGCAACGGACCTTCGGCCCGGAATGTTCCGGCACAACCGCCGTGGATGTTTCCAACCTCAAGGACGGTGATTTCGCGGGACTCGCCCTGTTGCAGAAGAATTACGGACTGGTCGGCGTGAAGTCGGACGGCGGCGCCAACTTCGTCGTCATGGTGAACGGCGGCCCTCGTTCGCCCACCGAGGTGGAGCGCGTTCCGTTGACGCAAACAAACGTCTTTTTGAAGGCCGAATGTAATTTCAACAATCGCGCGGATAGGGCGAAGTTCTTTTACAGCCTCGACGGCAAGTCGTGGACCGCGATCGGCGGCCAATTGAAGATGTCTTACACCCTTCCGCATTTCATGGGCTATCGTTTCGGTCTGTTCAACTTTGCGACGAAAACCGCGGGTGGGTTCGCGGATTTCGATTTCTTCCGCGTCAGCGGCAAAATCACGCCGAACGGAAATGAGTGACCGGCAGGAACCAAACAATCAGGAAAGATACAACATGCTAAAATCAATTATTAAAACGTGGCCCATTTTCTTTCTTCTAACCGCAATGGCCGCCTCGGCTCAATCCACCGTCCCCAGCCAGCCCGTCACCGCTACCGTTGATGCCGCGAAGACCGGTTCGCCCATTTCTCCCTATCTTTATGGGCAGTTTATCGAGCACGCCGGCAGCCTCATTTACAGCGGTCTTTGGTGCGAAATGCTCGATGACCGCAAGTTTTATTACGACGTGATGCTCAAACCAGCGGAAGATCCCAACGCCAGCCAACGCGGGCCCGGCGGTTTCGGACCGGGCCGCCGCCGCAATGTCGGCCCCGGACGATGGAATCCGGTTGGCCCGGCTGATTCCGTCGTGATGGACACCAGCAATCCTTTCGTTGGCGACCACACGCCGTTGATCAAACTCGCCGGCTCCGAGCCTCGCGGCATTCGTCAGACCGGCGTTAACTTCACCCAGGATGTCACCTACAATGGCCGCATCCAGTTGGCCGGTGATCCCGGCGCGAAAGTTTCCATCAACATCCTCTGGGGCACCAACGCCGACGCTGTGCGCCAGACTGTTTCACTCGCCGACTTGCAACCGGATTACCAGAAGCTGGCGTTCTCGTTCAAGGCCGAACACTCCGGCGCGGCGCAATTTGAAATCATCGGCGCCGGCGCCGGTTCGTTCCATGTCGGCGCGGTTTCGCTGATGCCGGCGGACAACATTGACGGCTTCCGTCCGGATGTCATCGCCGCGCTCAAGAGTCTTCGCTCCGGTGTTTATCGCTTCCCCGGCGGCAATTTCGTTTCCGCCCATGAATGGCACTGTGCGATTGGCGACCCGGACAAACGTCCGCCCATCTACGACCCGGTTTGGCGCGCCCTTCAACCCAACGACATCGGCACTGACGAGTTCATGACGCTGTGCAATCTCCTCGGTGTCGAGCCATACATCACGGTCAATGCCGGCACCGGCGATGACTGGTCCGCCGCCGAATACGTCGAATACTGCAACGGCGACGCCTCCACTGCGATGGGCAAACAGCGCGCGGCCAATGGCCATCCGGAACCTTATCACGTGAAGTTCTGGGGCATCGGCAACGAGATGTGGGGCATCAGCTACCAGTATGGCGCCATGAAGCCAATGCAGTTTGCCTATAAGCACAACCAATTCGCCAAGGCGATGAAGAAGGTGGACCCGACCATCAAATTGATCTCCTGTGGAGCCATGCCCGACACCATGACCGGTTCCAAAGAATCGTTGAACCTGGGCACCAATCTTATTCCGCCTTACCTGTCGCCTGGGGACTGGAGCGGTATGTTGTTCTCCAATTGCTTCAACAACTTCGACCTGATGAGCGATCACTACTACAACTACGGCGCCACCCACTTTAGTCTCGCCGAGGGCAAGCAAGTGCATAATGATCCGAACGAGCCGATCACTGACTGGATGCGCCGTCCCGCCAATCATATTCGGATCAAATATGAGGAATACAAGGATTACGAAAAATTGTTCCCTCAGCTCGTCACCCATCCCAAACCGCTGAACATTGACGAATGGGCTTACAGCGGCGGCAGTCATCCCGTTTATCCGTCCTACGCTTGGGCGTTCCATGAAATGTTCCGGCACAGCGACCTCATGCAGATGGCGGCTTACACCTTTGCCACGTCGCTCCTGTCCCGCAATGCAACCAACGCCTCGCTCAATGCCAACGGCCTCGTCTTCAAAATCTATCGCGACCACTTTGGCTCCATTCCCGTCGAAGTTTCCGGCAACTCACCGCAGCCCAAACCGACCGATCCGCCTGGTGGCGAGCAGCCCGCGGTCAACGCCGGCAGCGACACTTTCCCGCTCGACGTGGTCGCCGCGTGGACCGAAGACCATCGCGCCCTCACGGTTGCCGTCTTGAATCCGACCGATGTGGAACAATCTCTCAAACTCAACATTGCCGGGGCAGGCCTGTCCGGCAATGGCACGCTGTGGCGGCTCGCTTCCACTGAAAGCGACGGCCAAAATCCCGGCATCAGCAGTTCGCCCGTTGATTCCATTCCGGATTCGCTGACTCTTCCACGCTTCAGCATCAACATCTACGAACTCCAATTGAAATAATTAAATGATCCACAACAGTGCTGACGTTGACGAACAACGGCGCGTAGCAGTGCATCATTCCAGCTCATTACTGCTTGCGCAACTCCTTCGATCCGCCTATCCTCAATCCACGAATGCTTCCACAAAGTTGCTTATGAAAAAAACAGGAACAATTCTCCTCTGCGGTCTGATCGGAGTTCTGGCTTACGCCGCTCACGCCGTTGACATCGCCGGCCAATGGCGCGCCGAGTTCGACACCCAGATCGGCATACAAAAATACGTTTTTACGTTCAAGACCGACGGTGACAAACTGACCGGCAAGGCCGCTGCCGAGGTCAACGACCAGAAGCGTGAATCGGATCTGAAAGAAGGCAAGCTCACCGGTGATACCGTGAGCTTTGTGGAAATGTTGGATTTCCAAGGCAACGAACTGCGCATTCAATACACTGGAAAAATCAGCACCAATGAAATTGCGTTCACCCGTGAAGTGGGTGACTTCGCCAAGGAGGAGTTCAAGGCAACACGCGTGGAGCCCCCTGCGGCCACAAATGCCGCTCCGGCCAAATTGCCGCCGGAACCGCGAGCCGCATTCGCACGACCTATTGTGCTCGGCCCGGATGATAAACCCGTTTTTCCGGAGCCGCCTGCGGGATTTGCGTCGAAACGCGATGACATTCAGCACGGCAAGCTGGAGATGATCGAATACGACTCGAAGACAGTCGGCAACAAACGCAAGGCCCTCGTCTATACGCCGCCAGGTTACTCGCCCGAAACCAAGTATCCTGTCCTTTATCTCCTCCACGGCATCGGCGGTGACGAAGAAGAATGGCATCAACACGCCCATCCCGAAGTCATCCTCGACAACCTCATCGCCGACAAGAAGGCGGTCCCGATGATTGTCGTGATGCCCAACGGCCGCGCGCAACCGAACGACCGCGCCGAAGGAGACGTCTTCGCCGCCGCCCCGGCGTTTGCGGTTTTCGAGAATGACCTGCTGAAAGACCTTATCCCGTCCGTCGAATCAAGATTCTCCGTGAAAACCGATCGCGAAGACCGTGCCCTCGCCGGACTTTCCATGGGCGGCGGCCAATCGTTGAACTTTGGACTCGCCCATCTCGATGTATTCGCCTGGATCGGTGGATTTTCCTCCGCTCCAAACACCAAACCGCCGGAAGAACTTGTGCCCAATCCGGCGAAGGCGATTTCAATGCTCAAACTGCTTTGGCTCTCCTGCGGCGACAAGGACGGTCTCATCAATTTCAGCCAACGGACCCATGCCTACCTCAAGGAAAAGAACGTTCCGCACATCTGGCAAGTGGACTCCGGCATGCACGAATTCCCGGTCTGGAAGAAAGATCTGTATCAGTTTGCCCAACTGCTGTTCCGGTGAGCGCAACCGTGAAAACCTTCTTTGCCATATCCGCCCTGTTGCTGTCCGGTCTTCTTACAGGTTGTGGGACCGCGACGAAATCCAAGTCGCCTGCCACGCTTAAGGACGCCTACAAACACCATATCTATGTCGGCGTGGCCATCAACCGAACCATCACAACCGGCGTCTCGGTCCGGGCCGAGAACGTCAACCGGAACATGGAACAGGTGGATAAAGACACTGCTCTCGTCAAGGCACAGTTCGACCAAATCTCCCCGGAGAACGACCTGAAGTGGCAACTGATCCATCCACGGAAGGGAGCGGACGGCTACAATTTCGGCCCCGCTGACGCCTTCGTGAACTTCGGCCTGAGCAACCACATGTACATTGTGGGACACACGCTCGTCTGGCATGCCCAGACGCCAAGCTGGGTTTTCCAAGGAACCAATATGCCGCCCGGAGTGACCAACTCTCCGCCACCTGCCGCCGCCGACTCAAACGGGACAAATGCGCCTGGCGGTCGCGGAATGGGCCGGGGTCCGGGCGGCGGTTTCGGCTATAACGGACCGCGCGCCTCTCGCGAGGAGTTGCTTGAGCGGATGCGGGAACATATTCACACCGTTGTTGGTCGCTACAAAGGCAAGGTCAAGGTCTGGGACGTCGTTAACGAGGCGCTTTCCGACGGCGGCACCAACATCCTGCGCAACTCGCTCTGGGAGCAAATCATCGGGCCGGACTTTATCGCCAAGGCCTTTGAATACGCCCACGAAGCGGACCCGGCTGCAATCCTCCGTTACAACGATTATTCTTTGGAGAATCCCGCAAAACGCCGCAAGCTCATTGCTTTGATCAAGTCGCTGCAGGCTCAAAACGTGCCCGTCATGGCCATTGGCTCACAAACCCACGTCAGCGTTTCGTCGCCAAGCTTCGAGGAGGAAGACAAGGCGCTGACGGAATTGGAGACGCTCGGATTGCCCATTCACATCACCGAACTCGATGTCAACAGCGCGCAGGGCGGTCAGCGCAGTACCAGCGGCGATGTCGCGGCCAACGCCTCAACCACCCAGGGCGGCTTGGTGAGTGATGCCGACAGGAAGCTGGCCGACGCCTACGCGGGTCTTTTCCGTGCATTCCTCAAACACGACAAATACGTGAAAGTTGTCACGTTCTGGGGTGTGAATGATGGCGTCTCCTGGCGCGCACAAGGCCGTCCACTGCTCTTCGACGCCAATGATCAGCCCAAACCGGCTTTCGATGCGGTCATTCGCGTTGCCACCGGCAAGCCGCCGAAATCGCAATAGTCCTCCGCGCGGCGACGGCTTCCCTCGGTGGCTTCGCCACACTTCAATGTTAAATCCATCAGATCAATTGTTATGAAAATGAAACCGGGATTGTCCCTGCTGGCGGGATTAGTCTTTTTGAATGTGAATGCCTTTTCCCAGGATACGAATTTTTTCGTTTTCCTGTGCTTTGGACAGTCAAACATGGAAGGCTTTCCCGGAGTTGAACAACAGGATAAGGGACCCGTGGATGAACGTTTACAGGTCCTGGCAGCGGTTGATTTTCCGAAGCAAGGCAGAATAAAGGGCAATTGGTATCCGGCCGTCCCGCCGTTGTGCCGGCCCTCTGCGGGTCTTTGCCCGGCCGATTATTTCGGCAGAACCTTGGTTTCCAACCTCCCGCCCAACATCAAGGTGGGCATCGTCAATGTTTCCGTCGGCGGCTGCAAAATTGAACTGTTCGATAAAGATGCTTTTCAGACCTATGTGGCGACCGCGCCGAACTGGATGACCAACATCATCCACACCTACGGCGGAAACCCCTATCAGCATCTTGTGGACATGGCAAAGCTGGCTCAGAAAGAGGGTGTCATCAAAGGAATACTGTTGCATCAGGGCGAGTCCAACACGAACGACAAGCAATGGCCAAACAAAGTCAAAGGCATTTACGAAAACTTGCTCAAGGACCTCAATCTCAAGGCCCAAGACGTGCCGTTGCTCGCGGGCGAACTCGTCAATGCGGATCAGAAAGGCGCTTGCGCGAGCATGAATAGAATCATCGACGACTTGCCCAACACGATCCCCACCGCGCACGTCGTTTCCTCGGCGGGTTGCATCAGCCGTCCAGACCATCTGCATTTCACTGCCGCAGGCTACCGGGAATTGGGAACGCGATATGCCCGGACAATGCTGCCATTGCTGGGCTGCAAGGTGGCCGAACCTAAATGAAGATTTGTCCTTATCTCGCTATTTTGTGCCTGACGGCGGCGGCGCTTGCCAGTCCGCGCCGTTTTCTGTCAAAGCTGTGGCCGAAGGGTTCGCGTTTTTTGAAAAAAACCATTTTATGATGAACAGGACTTTTCTGGTTATTTTGTTGGCGATGTTCGTCGCCAGGCTGGGCCTGGCGCAACAACCCGAACCGGTCAGAACCGAGGGCGGAATGGCGCAGGGGGCTTCCGAAAACGGGTTGACCGTTTACCGGGGCCTCCCGTTTGCCGCGCCGCCGGTCGGCGACCTCCGCTGGCGCGCTCCTCAGCCCGCCGCCAAATGGGAAGGCGTGCGGCAAGCCACAAAGTTCGGTCCATCTCCCATTCAAGGATCGAGAAAAGGTCCCGCAATGAGCGAGGACTGCCTGTATTTGAACGTCTGGACGCCCGCGAAATCCGCGAATGACCGCATCCCCGTCCTCGTTTGGATTTACGGCGGCGGCTTCAGTGCGGGTGCCACGTCGCAATCGACCTGCAGCGGCGAGAAACTCGCCAACAAGGGCGTCGTGTTGGTCAGCATCGCTTACCGTGTCGGGCAACTCGGATTTCTGGCTTACCCGGGATTGAGCGCCGAAACCACAAATCACATTTCCGGCAATTACGGCCTGCTGGATTTGATCGCCGGTCTCCAATGGGTGCGGAACAACATCGCCGCCTTCGGCGGCGACCCGAACAAGGTGACGATTTTCGGCGAATCCGCTGGCGGGATCGCCGTCAGCATGTTGTGCGCGTCGCCGCGGGCCAAAGGACTGTTCCACGGCGCTATTTCGCAAAGCGGCGGTTCCTTCGGACCGCCCCGGCCCACCACCTTCCCTGGCGAAAATTTAAAACGCCTGGCCGATGCGGAACGCGCCGGGGAAGCTTACGCCAAAAGCGCGGGCGTTTCGTCCATCGCTGAACTGCGGAAGATCCCTCCCGACCAGCTTCCTGCCGGCCGCGGCTTGGGCTCGTCCTGGCCGATTATCGATGGCTGGGTGATCCCCGATGATCAATACAAGCTCTACACTGCGGGTAAATACAACGACACGCCGATTCTGCTCGGCTACAACTCCGACGAAGGCGCAAGCTTTTCACCGCCGAAAACCCCGGAGGATTACATCGCCGGCGTCAAAGCGCGCTACGGCAAATTCGCGGATGATCTCATCAAGGCCTATCCCGTCGGCTCGAATACAGTTCCGAAAACCGCGCGTGACCTGAGCCGTGACGCGGCGTTCGGCTGGCAGACTTGGGCTTGGGCTCGACTGCAGGCGCAGACCGGAAAGTCCAAGGTCTTCTATTATTATTTCGACCAGCACCCGCTGTATCCGGAAGACTCGCCCCGGTCCGGCTACGGCACGCCGCACGGCGCGGATGTGGCCTACGTCTTCCAACATCTCGATCCCGGAAACCCGCATACGACCAAGACGGACTTGGAAATCTCGGATGCCATGTCCACCTATTGGGTGAACTTCGCCAGGCACGGCGATCCCAACGGCGAAGGCCTTCCCGCCTGGCCGGCCTTCAGCGACAGCAATCCGCAAGTGATGTATTTCAACCAATCCCCGCATCCCGGTCCAGTGCCCAGCGCCGAATCCCTCAAAGTCCTCGATGCCTATTTCGCCTGGCGGCGAACTCCGGAAGGCGAGGCCTGGGCGAAATAGACCCGCGATTGCCGCGCGGCGGGATTCACGTTCACCCTGTTGCCACACTCATGCACGGCTTTCACCGCCAAATAGTTTTTAGCCACGGAAATCAACTCTTTATGCCTCGGAATATGTTCCCCAAATGTAAATCAATGCCCCGCGTTTTCCCGTTGCGAGCTGCGGTGTGCGCGGCCTTGGCACTGGCCGTTGTGATGGCCGGAGTGGCCCGCGCACAAACTCTCACGGACATCGGGCACGCCGCGCCAAGTCCTGGAACGAACAACATTTTCCAACTCTCCACCAACGGCGATCAAACTTGGCCCGACGGGCTGAACTATTTCACCGACAACAATCCGCCCGTCGGTCAGACATTCACCACGGGGACCAAGGCGTTGAATCTCGTGTCCGTCGCCATCAAGACGGCGGGATTGAATAACGGCAACGGCTACGGCACGCCATCCAGCACGCCCACGTATTACCTGCGCATTTATTCGATCAGCGGCAGCATGACGACGTTGCTCAACATGTTCCGCGCGCCGAATCCCGGTTTCACCGATGGCGACTGGCTGCAATGGAGCGGGCTGAACGTGCCGCTGGCAGCGAACAAAACCTATGCATTTTCCTTCGGCATCCAGCCGACCGGCGGCGGTTGGGCGGCGCTGGCTGTGGCCACGAACGCATACGCCGGCGGCGAAATCGCCATCATTCCCATTAGCGGCGGCACAATCACCACAGGCAGCAGCCACAGATTTGACGCGGTTTTCGATCTTGGACTGCTCGCCACCAACTCGCCCGCCGTTACGCCGTGGCCGACGCCAACCATCGGCATGAATCTCGGAAACACATTGGAGTTGGGAGGGAGCCCTCCAAACCAGGCGCTATTCAACGCCGCCGCCGCCGCCCGGTTCAACGCCATTCGCATCCCGTGCGCGTGGGACTCCAACGCCACCACCAACACCACCGCCAACGCCACCAACTACCCAATCAATCCCACTTACATGGCGCAGGTCAAACAGGCGGTTGACGGGGCCATCGCCGCGGGAATGTATGTCATGATCAACGATCACTGGGATGACGGCTGGCTGGAAAACAACATCGGGACAACTGTCAATCCAACCATCAACGCGAAGATGAACGCCTACTGGACACAGATCGCCACCACTTTTGCCGGTTATGGCAACTATCTGCTCTTTGCCGCGGCAAACGAACCAAATGTGAACAATCCCGCGGAGATGGTCACGTTGATGGTTTACTATCAGACTTTCGTCAACGCGGTTCGCGGCGCTGGCGGCAATAACACCAATCGCTGGCTGGTGCTACAGAACGTCGCGGACGCGTCGTGGTTGAATGCCCTGCCGACGGATCCAACCCCCAATCGTCTGATGGTCGAATATCATAACTACACGCCTTGGCAGTTCACGCAGATGACAAGCGATCAATCGTGGGGCAATATGTTCTACTTCTGGGGACCGGCTTACCATTATTCCGGAGACCCAACCCGCAACGCCACCTGGGGCGAAGAAGGCACCATGGACTCGGGATTCCAACAACTCACCGACCTTTATGTCAGTAAAGGCATCCCTGTAATGATAGGCGAATTCCAGGCTGATTCGAAGACGTTCCTTACAGGAACGGAGGCAGCCTATAATAGCGCTTCCGCGAACTATTGGAACAAGTACCTTCCAGACTCCGCTCGAGCCCACGGACTCAGCCCCTTTTATTGGAGCACCGATGATAGTCCTTTTGACTGGAACACAGGCGCTATCACCAGTCAGCAAGTTGTGACTGATTTGACTGGTGGAGCCGCGCCTCCGCCTCCGGACGGCGCCCCCTACCCTGCGCTCGGCCTCGCCGCAACGGCTGGCAGTGGCCAGATAACCTTGTCCTGGACTGCCGGCAGCGGAGCTACCAGCTACGATATTTTCCGGGCGGCGGAAGCCGGCAACGAAGGCACCAATCCGGTTGTCACCGGCATAACCGGCACCTCCTATACCGATACCGGTCTCAATAGCGGCACCACTTATTACTACCATGTGGCCGCCGTCAATAGCTCCGGGTGGGCAGGTTTTGCGCCCGAGGCCAGCGCGACAACCTCTGGCGTCAACCCGGACCCGGCGCAATTCAGCTTCGAAACCGACCTCCAGGGTTGGGCGGCAGGAAGCACTCCGATCGCTGGAGTAACGATTTCAACCGCGCAGCACTTTGCGGGCAAGCAGTCGCTTGCTGTGAACTTCAACGGCACGGCAGCAGGCACATCGTCCGTGTCTGTGGACAGCACGGGTGTAAACCTGGATGTCACCGCCGGCGCGACGATTACCTTCCATGTCTGGATCCCAAGCGGCAGTATGATCACCACGCTCCAGCCATATCTAGAGGACTACAACTACGCATGGACCAGTAGCTGGTATGGGAGTCTGACTGCCAACGCTTGGAACACGATCACCGTGACGGTGCCGTCAACCGCCGTAACGCCATTGCAGCAACTTGGCATCGAGTTTACGACAAGCGCCGCCTGGTCAGGCGCCTGCTACATCGATTCCGTTGCTTGGAATACCCCTTCACCGGACTTCAGTCTGTCGGCGAATCCGACCAGCCTGACAGTGATCACCGGGTCGAACGGCACCAGCACAATCACTGTGGCTCCGCTCAATGGTTTAAACGGCTGTTTTACGCTGAGCGCAACCGGCCTTCCGAGCGGCGTAACAGCGACATTTGGCACAAACCCGATTGTCGCAACGAGCGTACTGACGCTCACGGCATCCAACACCGCAACCACCGGCACATCGACCGTGACAATCACCGGCACGTGCGGACCGATCAGCCACACGACCTCCATCGCCCTCACCCTCCCCGCCAACACGCCGCCGACACTCCTCCCCATCGCCAACCAAACCGTCAACGTCGGCCATACGGTGGCCTTCACCGCCAGCGCCACGGACACCAAGCAGCCGGCGCCGACGCTGACCTTTGCGCTGCTGACAGGCCCGACCAACGCCACGCTTACACAAGTCAACAATACCAATGCCAATTTCTCGTTCCGTCCGCTCGTGACACAGGCGAACTCGACGAATAGTTTCGAGCTGGAAGTTTCCGACAGCAACACGCCGCCCCTGAGCGCCACGCAGAGTTTTTCTATCATCGTCAATCCGATCACATTGCCGACGCTCTCAGCGCCAGCCGCATACCCGGCCAACGGACATTTCAGCCTGACCGTCAGCGGCATGGCTGGCCCCGACTATGCGGTCCTCAATTCCACCAATCTCCTGAACTGGAGCACGATCTTTGAAACCAATTCCCCGCCGATGCCCTTCATTTGGGTGGACACCAACGCCAGCCTGACGAACCCGGCCTCCTATTACCGAGTATTGCTGGGTTCGCCTCTGCAACGATGATCTGGACGCAGTTAAGGGCTGGAGGATTCGACCGAACCTTCCAGCGCCGGCAGTTTATTTCACGAGAAGCGCTACGAAGCGGGTTGAAGTTCGGAGTTCAGTTCAACCGCGCCTCCCGGCTTCAATTTGATTTCCATCGTGCGTTCGCCATACCGGACCCTCGCTTCGCGCCCGCCTACCGATTTGATTTTGACATTGGTCAGCTTGCCGCCGTCCCAATCCAGATCAATTTCGAGACCGCCGCGCGCGCGCAGGCCGGCGACGTGTCCGGCCGGCCATGCGCTCGGAAGCGCGGGCAGCAATTCAATTTCGCCCGTTTGACTTTGCAGCAGCATTTCGGCGATGCCGGATGTGCCGCCAAAGTTGCCGTCAATCTGGAACGGCGGATGCGCATCAAACATATCCGGGTAAGTGCGCGACGGATCAAATAGGTGGTCCAGAATGCTGAAAGCGCGGTTGCCATCATGCAGTCGCGCCCAACAGTTGATGCGCCAGGCAATCGCCCAACCAGTCGTGATGTCCCCGCGTTTGTTGAGACTGACTTTGGCCGCCTCGGCAAGCTCCGGCGTGCCGCGCGTCGTGATTTGGCTGCTGGGAAAGAGCGCGTACAAATGTGAAATGTGGCGGTGCTGCTGTTCCGGCGCCCGCCCATCCCAGTCTTCCAGCCATTCCTGCAATTGTCCTTTGCCGCCGATCTGGAGCGGCGCAAGCCTTGCGCGCGTTTGTTCAAGCTGCCGGCGGAAGTCAGCGTCCGTGTCGAGGACCTTGGATGCTTCCACGCAGTTGGAGAACAGGTCGTGGAGTATCTCCGAATCCATCGCCGGGCCGGCACAGACTGCCGAGCCAAATGGATGCTGGTTTTCCGGGGAAATCGAGGGGCAGGTCACGAGCCATTTATGGGTGGGTTCCTCGACGAGCGTATCGAGGAAAAACTGCGCCGCGCCGCGCATGATCGGATAAACCTCTTTCAGATATTTCTTGTCGCCGCTGAATTCATACCGGTCCCACAAGTGGTCGCACAACCACGCCCCGCCGCTCGGCCACATGCCCCATTCCGGCCCGTCAATCGGACCGGTGGCGCGCCAAAGATCGGTGTTGTGGTGGGCGACCCAGCCGCGCGCGCCATACATTTCCTGCGCCGTGCGTGCGCCGGTCTGGGAAAGGTCTTTCACCATCGCGATCAGCGGCTCCACGCATTCGCCGAGGTTGCACTCTTCCGCCGGCCAGTAGTTCATTTCCGTGTTGATGTTGATGGTGTATTTGCTTTGCCACGGCGGGTTCATGCTTTGATTCCACAAACCCTGCAGATTTGCCGGCTGGCCACCGGGACGCGAACAACTTATCAGCAGATAGCGGCCGAACTGGAAATAAAGCGCGGCAAATTGCGCGTCCTGGCCGTTGCGAAAGTTTTTGATCCGTTCGTCGGTCGCCAGTTTCATGGCGTCACTGGTGCCAAGATCGAGGGAAACGCGCCGGAACAGCCGCTGGTGCTCTTGCGTGTGCCCGGCCAGAAGTTTGTCGAATGTCTTCTTGGCGGCGCCGGCGACTTGGCCTTTGACGATGGCCTCCGGGTTGCCGCTCACGTCCTGGTAATTCTTGTAGCTCGTTGCTGCCGCGATCAGTATCGTGGTTGAATCCGCGTTTGTGACCACGACGGAATTGGACGTGGTCGTAACCGTGCCACCGTAGGCCAGCACGCGGGCCCGCACTTGGAATTTCAGCGCCCCCTTGATGCCCTGTGCATCCCCGTTCGTGCCGCGCATCACCAGGGTGTCGCCTGACTCGGTATTGATGATGACTTTTTCCGGAGCTTTGAATCCAGCCGCGAAAGAGATTGAGCCTTTTCTGTCAGCCGTCAGATGGACCACAACCACTTGATCCACCGGACTGGCGAAAACCTGTCGCGTAAACCGCGTGCCGCCTTCGCTGTATTCAACCGTGGTCACGGCGGTATCCAGGTTGAGATCGCGCCGGTAATTCTCGACGGAAGCCGCTTCGGGAAAACTCAGAACCAAATCGCCTGCCGTCTCATACGGCATCTGGCCAACCGGGCGGGAGATTACTTTCGCGCTGATAAGTTTCGCGGCGTCGGAATATTTTGCGTCCAGGATGAGCCGGCGGACCTCGGGAAGAGCTTCGCGAGCCTCCGGATTGACGGGATCGTAAGGGCCGCCGCCCCAAAGCGTGTCCTCGTTCAACTGCACTCGCTCATTGCTGACATGGCCAAAAACCATCGCGCCGATTCGTCCATTGCCGACCGGGAGCGCCTCTTCCCATCTCGTCGCCGGCAGGCGATACCAGAGGCTCAAGGGTTCGCCAGGAGCCGATGCATTTCCCGTTAACTGTGGTTCGGCGGCGAACAGCCCAACGGAACAGGGAATAAGATTCAAAAAACAAACAAGTCGGCGGATGTAATTACTCATAAACTCTCGTATAATGGCAATTCATGTCTTGTTGCCGGCGATGCGCACAAGAACACGGCCAATCAGTGGTCGGGAACAACGAATGACCGTCGCCGAAACACACATTGTGCTGAACTTAGTTAAGCACAGATTTACGGCCCCCGAACGAAAATCGCTATATGACACTCATCATATCTCGCCGGTGCCTCGATCCGGTCAATTCATTACATGACCCGATGCGCTCATAGTGCGTGATTCATGAAATACGCCATCTGCCGGTTGCGCCGTCGATCCAGTTCGCTGGCATATCGCAGCCCCAATGTGGCGGCGTTCTTCTTCACCCACGCCGTCAATGGCGTTTTCCCAGTGGGCGGGGTGTTCACATAAAGCAGTTCGGACATCAACCCGCGAATCTCCTCGCGCGTGATGAATACATCGTGCTTGAACCATCCCAGCAGTTTTCCAAGCAAACACCCCACTCCCGGCGACACATTGACCAACGCGCGTGGCCGGCCAATCGCGCCACCGACGGCTTTCACCAGCTCGCTGTAAGTGAATGTTTCCGGGCCTATGGCGTTGACGACGACGTTTTCCGTCCGCATCCCCTCCGCGACCGCCAATTCCGCCAGATCATCCACGTGAATCGGTTGAAGCCGATACGAACCGTCGCCGAAAACCGCGAAAAATGGAAACCGTCGGAGCGCCCACGCGATGTTGTTGATGAGGATATCCTCTCGCCCAAACAATACGGTTGGCCGAAGGATCGCATACGAAAGTCCGCTTTCCCGCAACGCCCGTTCCAGCCGCGCTTTGCCGGCAAAGTATTCCAACGGCGAGTCTTCAGACGGATTGGTGATGCTGATATGCACCACGCGCCGGACACCCGCGCGTCGCGCCGCCTCAAACAACACCAACGTGTTTTCCACCGCCTCTCCATGGGTGAACATTCCATTGTTGAAGCGAACCCAGTAGGTATTATACAGGATGTCCACGCCCCCCAGTGCCGCAGCCAGTTTGTCCGGCTCGCCAAAGGAAAGGGGAACCGCACGGATTCGGCCGCCAAATGGATTCGCACGGTCCACGGAGTTGGTCAGCGTGACCACCGTCCGGCCCTGTTCCAGCAATCGAGTGGCGATGTAACGGCCGGAATAACCAAATGCCCCGGTGACCGCGTGAACTTCATTCTCATTCATATTTCTGTGTTTCCTGTATTTTGTGAAATATGCAGCCAAAAAAATTACTTTAGCCAGCTCCGAATCTGCGTTCCCCATTTGACGAGCTTAACCCGCGACGCCAAAGGCAACCGCCGGACTTCGCCAAACCAACCATCCATCATCTCGAAAAACTCCAGCATCTCCTTCACCCTCTCTTGGGTGTGGGCGTCAACCTTGGCGCCATCATTGAGCAACGCCTGCGTTTCGCGGAGCATCTTAAGCGTCGGATCCATCTCCCGACGCTTGCGTTCGTCCAGGAGGATTTCAAATAATTGCCATACGTCCTTGATGGATTGAAAATGTTCACGCCGGTCTCCCACCACACGAACCACTTTGACCACCCCCCATGACTGAAGATCCTTGAGGCTGTTGCTCACATGGGAGCGCGCAACGCCCAGAGCCTCCACAATTTCGTCCGCGGTCATTGGCTTGGGCGAGAAATAGAGCAAGGCATGGATTTGCGCCACCATGCGGCTGATGCCCCAGCGCGCGCCCATTTCGCCCCAGTGCAAAACCAGTTTCTCTATGACAGGATCCAAGTTCATTTCTGTACTTACAGAAAATAGCGGAAATTCATCCAAAGTCAACGGATATTCTGTCGAATCCCATTTGCAATATCCCCGGATGGGCCGTGAGTATCGCTGCCAGACCGAGCTCTGCGCCGACCATGAAGAGCAGGTCGCCGCTCAGCGTGCCCAACACGGCGTCTATCCCCGACCGGACGCCACCCTGTGCTGTGGAATTCAGGATCGTTAGCGTACCGGGCCATGACCGAATGCTAAAGCGGGACGGGGTGTGAGACAAAATTCTTCGCCGACCGGTTTTTGCGAGACAGAAGTATATGCGACCCAATATACTCCTTTGGGGCCACGTTTGCCCTCTCTCCCCGCTTGCGGGGAGAGAGCCGGAGAGAGGGGACCCTTTTTCGTCACCTGAAGAATTTTGTCTCACACCCAGCAGGACGTGCGGTATCGGTTCGTCATTGACTTGGCCTCGCCCAATTCTGAATGATCCACGCGGACATTTGAAAGACGAAACGATGCAAATACGCAAACTCGCAAACACCAAATATTCCATGAAACGCTACGCCTGGCATCTCGCGTCGGTCTTGCTCATCGGCATGGCCTTCGCAGCCTCAGCGGAGTCCTTCGATTGGCCGCAGTGGCAGGGCCCCGACCGGAACGCCGTCTCCAAGGAAACCGGCCTGCTCAAGCAATGGACTAAAGACGGCCCGCCGCTCGCCTGGAAAATCAACGGACTGGGCGGAGGCTACAGCGGCCCCTCCATTGCCGCTGGCCGGATCTTCGGCATGAGCAATCGCGACGACGACGAAGTCGTTTGGGCTTTGTCCGAGACGGATGGCAGGACACTCTGGGTAACGCGCCTTGGGCCGGCTCTCAATCAGTCATGGCCGCAAGGTAAAGAGGGGCCGGGATGCACGCCGACGGTCGATGGTGAACTGCTCTACGTCCTGGGCTTGGGTGGCGACCTGGCTTGCCTGCAGGCGAAAGACGGCAAGATTATTTGGCAACGCAGCCTCAAGCGCGATTTTGGCGGGATCGTACCAACCTGGAGTTACCGTGAATCCCCACTCGTTGATGGTGATAAGCTCATCTGTACGCCAGGCGGCGAAGATGCGACTTTGGTGGCCCTCGATAAGTTGACCGGCAAAACGACCTGGAAGAGCCAAGTGCCCGGCAGTCCCCAAGCAGCCTACGCCTCGGCCATCGCAATTGACTTCGACGGGCAGCGCCAGTATGTCCAGATCACCCAGAAGGCCCTCGTCGGGATCGCCGCCTCCGACGGTAAGTTCCTCTGGCGATATGACCGCCCAGCCAACAGCCACGGTATTAACTGTTCCACGCCCATCTACCACGATGGCCTGGTGTTCGCCGCCTCGGCCTATGGTGCGGGCGGCGGGTTGGTGAAACTGAGCAAGGATGCGAACAGCGGTGTCAAGGCCGAAGAAGTCTATTTGTCCAAAAAGATGCAAAACCACCACGGCGGCGTGATCCTCTTCGACGGTTGCCTGTACGGCGCCAACGGCGGCAATGAGGGTGGCTCCCTCGTGTGTCTCGATTTTAATACCGGCAACGTCCTCTGGGACCAGCGCGACAGCGGCGACCGCCGGGTGCCCAAAGGTTCGGTGGCCCTGGCGGATGGCCGACTCTACTATCGCACCGAGAAGGGCACGATGCTCCTGATTGAGCCGAATCCCAAACAATACGTCGAGCGGGGCCGCTTTGACCAGCCCGACCGCAGCCAGCAGCCGGCCTGGACGCACCCGGTAATTGCCAACGGCAAACTGTACCTCCGCGACCAGGATGTCCTGCTCTGCTACGACGTCAAGGCCCAGGCCAAATAAAAGCACCACCGTTGTCGAAGTGCCGGGAAATTCAATTCTAATCCAAACCCAATGCGAAAGGAAACCGATTTATGAACATCATTAGAATTGGCTCACAGCCTTCCAGCAAAGGACCGGCTGATTGGTTTACTGGCACGGTGCGCATCGATTCGCCGTTCAAGGGCAGCGCACCCGCCCGTGTCAGCGGCGCGATAGTCACGTTCGAACCCGGCGCTCGAACCGCGTGGCACACGCATCCGCTGGGGCAGACGCTGGTCGTGACGGCGGGCTGCGGACGCGTGCAGCGCGAAGGCGGCCCGATTGAAGCAATCCATCCCGGCGATATCGTCTGGTTCCCGCCGGGCGAAAAGCATTGGCATGGAGCCGCCCCCACCACGGCCATGACGCACATCGCCATTCAGGAACAGCTCGACGGCAAGGCCGTTGACTGGATGGAAAAGGTCAGCGACGACCAATACCGAGCCTGATTTGGTTCAAAACAGTTAAAAGGAGAAACAATGCAAAAGCGCAAACTGGGAAAAAGTAATCTGGAAGTCTCGGCCATCGGACTCGGCTGCATGGGAATGAGCTTTTCTTACGGCCCGCCCAAAGACAAGCAGGAGATGACCGCTCTGCTCCGGGCCGCCGTGGAACGTGGCATCACGTTCTTCGACACCGCCGAGGTTTACGGCCCGTTCATCAACGAAGAACTCGTCGGCGAAGCCCTCGCTCCCTTCCGCAAGCAAGTGGTGATCGCCACCAAATTTGGGTTCGACCTCAGTGGCAGTGATCATCGGCCGGGCGCGCCCGGCCTGAACAGCCGGCCCGAGCACATCAAGCAGGCCGTCGAAGGCTCCCTCAAGCGGCTCAGGGTCCAGACAATCGACTTGCTCTATCAGCATCGGGTTGACCCGAACGTGCCGATTGAAGACGTCGCCGGCGCGGTGAAGGAGCTGATTCAGAAAGGCAAGGTCAAGCACTTCGGCCTGTCTGAAGCCGGCGTGAAAACAATCCGTCGCGCTCATGCCGTCCAGCCGCTCACGGCCCTCCAGAGCGAATACTCGCTGTGGACCAGAACCCCGGAGAAGGAAGTCATACCAACCCTCGGAGAGCTTGGCATCGGTCTCGTTCCCTACAGCCCGCTGGGCAAGGGTTTTCTCACGGGCAAAATTGACGAAAACGCGAAGTTTGACAGTTCCGATTTCCGCAGCACCCTCCCCCGCTTCACACCGGAGGCGCTCAAGGCGAATCAGGCCCTGATTGATCTGCTCGGCAAAATCGGTCAGCGGAAAAAGGCGACGCCCGCTCAAATCGCGCTCGCATGGCTGCTGGCGCAAAAGCCGTGGATTGTTCCCATCCCGGGCACCACAAAACTGCATCGCCTGGACGAGAACATCGGGTCAGTTGCACTCGAACTTACGCCGAACGACCTCCGTGACATCGAAAGCGCTGCTTCGAAGATCACGGTGCATGGCGCCCGCTATCCCGAAAAGTTGGAGCAAATGACCGGTCGCTGATGGCCGAGCACGAGTAATAAGCGAGTTGGTATTCTTGGTTTGGGATTGATGGGCGGCAAACGACAACAACTAAATTTTATGAAAAAAGGAAACTTCCCCTGGTTCTGCGTCATAACCATTTTGCTTCTCGCGTCCGTGTGCCTCCCGCTGTTCGGCAAGCCGGCCCGCGAGCGTGTTTTGCTGGATGCCGGCTGGCGGTTTCATCGCGGTGATCTGCCAGGCGCCAGCCTCGCTCCCCAAGGTTTGCCTGTGGGAAACTGGCGTTGGGTCCCTGACAAATCAGCCGGCGCCGATGCGGATAAAATGACCGATCCGGCCTTGGATGTTTCGGATTGGACGAATGTCAATATTGGCCAGGATGTATTTGGCGGCGCTGTGGGTTTTGCCTGGTTCAGGGCTGATCTGCCAGACCGCCGCGAGGACGCCCCCATGCTCCATTTTGAAGGGGTTGACGACAACGCCACTGTTTATCTGAACGGAAAAAAACTCGCTACGCATGAAGGCTGGGATGTTCCCTTCGACGTCGATCTCAAACCCGCGTGGAAAGCAGGCGGCCCGAATGTCATGGCCGTTCTCG
This sequence comes from Verrucomicrobiota bacterium, assembly GCA_049517295.1. Taxonomy (GTDB): domain Bacteria; phylum Verrucomicrobiota; class Verrucomicrobiia; order Limisphaerales; family Palsa-1400; genus JBEKSF01. The sequence continues at coordinate 37,217 of JBEKSF010000015.1, read as the reverse complement.
TCGAAAACACCGGCGGCGGAGGTGGTATTATGGGGCCGGTCCTATTCCGCGACAAGGATCTCTATCCGGCTCCGCCGCCCGCCGCCGCGGACTACGACGATAGCGCTTGGACCAGTGTTCATTTGCCCCATGATTTTGTGGTCGAAGGTTCTTTCGATCCCAAGGGTGATGCCAATCACGGCTCAATCATTCCCACAACAGGTTGGTACCGCAAAGCCTTTAGCCTGCCTTCCTCCGACAAGGGCAAGAGCCTTTGGATCGATTTTGACGGCACCTACCGCAACAGCATGGTTTGGTTGAACGGCCATTTCCTGGGCCGCCACAGCAGCGGTTACACAAGTTACCGCTATGACATTGCTCCCTACGCTCTCTGCGGCGGCAATAACGTGCTGGTTGTTTTCCTGGACCCGCGGACTTTTGAAGGTTGGTGGTATGAGGGCGGCGGCATCTACCGCCATGTCTGGCTGAACGTCGCCGACCCGCTCCACCTCGCGCCATGGGAAACCTTTGTCACCACTCAATTGCCGGAACCGGCGCCGGGAACTGAGCCTGAAGAAGCTCAAATCTCAGTCGCCTCCGTCCTGGCCAATGACTCCCTCGCTCAAGCCGGGGTGACGCTGACGACACAAGTGGTGGACGAAAGAAACTCCGTCGTGGCAACGGTTTCATCGCCCGCCAACCTGGACGCCGGAGAGCGGTACAGCATAACCAACCATCTGACCGTCTCCCATCCGCTATTGTGGTCGGTGGAGGCGCCGCATCTCTATACACTGGTGAGCCTTCTCAAGCGCGGCGGTCAGATTGTGGACCAAACCGCGACGACTTTCGGCATCCGCACTATTCGGTTTGACGCCGGGAAAGGCCTTTTCCTCAACGGCATGCCTGTGAAAATCCAAGGCACCTGCAACCACCAGGACTTCGCCGGAGTGGGCATCGCCGTGCCCGACACCCTGGAATATCGCCGTGTAAAAATGCTCAAGGACATGGGCGCCAACGCCTGGCGCATGTCTCATAACCCTCCTACGCCAGAGTTGCTCGACGCCTGCGATCGGCTTGGCATGTTGGTGATGGATGAGAACCGTCACCTGGGCAGTTCAACCCCAATACTTGATGAGGTGGCCTCGCTCGTGTTGCGCGATCGCAATCATCCTTGCGTCATCCTATGGTCCATGTGCAATGAAGAGGGCCGGCAGGGCTCCGCCGAGGGCACAAGGTTGTTTTCGGCAATGATGGACGTGACCCGCCACTATGACCCCACGCGGCCGATCAGCAGCGCCATGAATGATGGCTGGCTGGCGCCCACCAACTTCGGCCTGGTCGAAGACTTGGTTGGTGTCAACTATTGGCCGGATCGCTACGACGCCATTCACCAGCATCACCCCTCCAAGCCCATGTTTGCCAGTGAAACCGCCAGCACCTTGACCACGCGCGGCGAATATGCCAACAACCCGGAAAAGGCCTTTGTGACATCCTACAATATGACTGACTCCTCATGGATTCCCGTCGCGGAACGTTCGTTCGTCGCAGGCAGTTTCGTCTGGACCGGCTTCGATTATAAAGGCGAACCAACGCCTTACAAATGGCCCTGCATCAACAGCCATTTCGGCATTATGGATATGTGCGGCTTTCCCAAGGACAACTACTATTATTACTTGTCTTGGTGGAAGACCAACCCCGTGGTTCATATCATGCCGCATTGGAATTGGCCCGGCAAAGAGGGACAGGAAATCAAAGTCATCGTCTTTGGCAACTGCCAGCGCGTGGAACTCTTCCGCAACGGACAGAGCCTCGGAACAAAGGACATGCCGCGCAACGCTCATCTCGAGTGGTCTGTTGAGTATTCTCCTGGCGCCCTTTCAGCCAAAGGCTACGATGGAGGCCGTGTCACCGCTTCTGCTCTGGTCCAAACAACCGGAGTCCCATCCGCTCTGCGCCTTGCAGCCGACCGCCCCGTGATTTCCGCCGATGGCGAAGACCTGGCCTTGGTCGAGGTCGATGTCCTGGACGCCAATGGCCTGGTCGTGCCCACGGCGGATAACCGGATTCGTTTTTCAGTTCAAGGCCCCGGCCAGATCGTCGGCGTGGGAAACGGCGACCCCGGCGATCACGATCCCGACAAGGCCGACTTCCGCCGGGCCTTCAACGGCAAATGCCTGGTCCTGATCGGCGGCGCCGAGAAAACGGGCGCGATTCACTTGACTGCTGCCAGCGACGGATTGCAGACAGCCAGCCTCGCCCTGCGGGCCAACCGCTGAGCGCGGCGGCGGATCGGTTCTCGTCTGTGGCTGAAATAAATCCTCAAGAATCTGCGTTTTTTCCCCCAGTCGGTTTTTCTCCCTCGTGAAAATGTGCTCAACTCCTGCGCGTGAGCACGAATATGCTTGCCCGCCGTAGCCTTGGCGAAGGCGGGTCCATCGCTCGGGAGCCTTTCCTGGGCCGCCACGGACGCCCCGCCGGCGCCCGATCCCCCGCCCTATCCGTTTCAAGTCCTAATCGTAATCCTAATCTTAATCTTTCCTGCTTATACACACTTCCCTTAAGTCCCATTCATCCCGTTGCTGTTCCTGGCGGCACACTTAAACGATTCGCTCTATTCCCATTTTTTTCAACTCTATTTCCACAGCGTCGCCACCCGGCCCATAACACCCAAGCCATTGCGCCAAAGCCACTTGCGACCAGAATGACGCTCCTTCCATTAGCAAAACTTTTCAACTATTAACACTATTTTGAATCTTGCCACGTTTTTATGAACGACAACCGCCCATCTCTTGCCCTTCCACCGCTCAACGGTTCAGCCTCCGTGCCCTGCCTCCTCCTCCGCGCGCCTCCCTGTGCGTCATGCCAAAAACCCTCAAAACGCCGGCAATTGCTGCTATTTGCGATCCGTTGCCGCCCTTTGCCGCCCTTTGCTGCTAATCCCCCAAAGAAACACACCACCCCTGAAACCGTCCCCCGGCCCGCCCAAACTTTGACTCAGGTGAGTCAAAGTTTCGTAACACGCGAATCCCATGAGCTAGGCCAGTCCCGCATAACCGCATGTTTTCGTTTTCCTTCCGCATTGCGCGGCGGGTTCGCCAACTTTTCCGTAACACCCATGTTTAATCGCCTGGCGGAACTGTTGAAAGCCGTTGCCTTGGAGCAATTTAGGATTGCGCCGGAGTTCCATCTTAATAATCTCTTGAACTCAAACGTGAAAAGTCCTACGTTTCCGCGCCATGATTTGGGCTGCAACTGATGCTCGTTGCCGGTAACACTCGACGGCCCCGCAACGTCGATGTGCCCCGGGCCGCCGCCATTCTCTATGGCGACTGGGGCACCAGCAAGGCCTACGTTATCGGCTTGGCCTTCGCCGTCGGCGGTTACAGTTCCTTTTGGCTGATCGCCGCCATGTGCGTTCTCACCGGTCTGGTCGGTGTCAATTATATGGCTATTTGCCGCCATTACCCCGATGGCGGCGGCGTCTATGCCAGCGTGCGGCACCGCTCGGAGATCATCTCCATTGTTGGGGCCTTCCTTCTCATTGCCGATTACATCGTCACGGCGGCGTTGAGCGCTCTTTCCGCCTTTGACTACTTGAAGGTGCCCGGACCGGAATACTGGGCGGCAACTTCGATTGTGGTGATCGGTTTGCTCAACGTCTTCGGTCCCCGCCACACGGGCGGTTTGGCCGCTTTGGTTTCCATTCCGACGGTGATCATCGTCATCATTCTTTGCGCCTTCTCCCTGCCGCACCTGGGGCAGGCCGTGCATAACGTCCAACCCCTGACCGGTGGATGGGGCAAAAACTGGAAGGGCTTTGTCGGCGTCGTCCTGGCGCTGTCGGGAGTCGAAGCCATCGCCAATTCCACCGGCGTGATGAGGCTCAACCGGGGCTGCACGGACGCCAACGCGAATGTTTCCCGAACGTCCACTCCGGCCATCTTCTGGGTGATGATCGAGGTCTGTCTGGGCACGGCGCTGCTGGGACTGGCCATGCATGCCTTGCCGGGACTGACCATCAATCACACCGATATCATCCATCCCAACGTCGATGCTCCGGGCAATACCGGCGTGCGTGATTACATGCTCCGCTACATCGGGCAGGTTTTCATCGGCGGCTCGGTCGGTCCGTGGTGGGGACATTTGGCGGCATTGACGATCAGTTTCTTCTTCGGACTCCTGCTCTTGTCGGCCGTCAACACCGCCATTGTTGATCTCATCGCCATTTCCTATTTGATGTCGCGCGACAGCGAACTGCCGCCTCGCTTCCAAAAGCTCAACCAGTATGGGGTGCCGACCCTGGGCCTGATGGTGGCCACGGCCATCCCCACGCTGCTGGTTCTTTCCGTCGGCGACATGAGCGGCCTGGCGGACCTCTATGCCGTCGGCGTCGTCGGCGCCATCGCAACCAACTTGGGCGCCTCCAGCACCGACCGGAAACTGGGACTGGCGCCTTGGGAGCGAGTCCTGATGTTCTTCACATTCTTGATCATGCTGTCGATCGAAATCTCCCTCTTCTGGGACAAGCCCGCGGCGCGCCTGTTCGCCGGGGCGGTGCTTCTCGTCGGCCTGATCTTGCGCGGGTTGGCGGCCGAGTACGCCCAGCGTCAAAAAATGGCAGTAGCATCAGCTGCCGCACCCTCCACTTCCGCGCCCCCCCCTGTGCCGGCCTTCCCCGTGAGCCAGGCCAGCGTGGACGGCCCGCCCATGATGTGCGCCATTCGGGGCAAGGGCAAAACTCTCGACTTCGCCATTGACGAGGCCCGCAAGACCCTACGGCCGCTTTACCTCCTTTTTGTCCGCTCCCTTCCCGTGCTGACGCCGGATGACTATAAACGCAAATGGCAGGACGACGACGAGGCCCGCGAAGTTTTCCTCGAAGCCCGGAGCAAGGCCGCCGGTCATCCGGTTTTTCCGTGCTACGCCGTCAGCGATTCGGTGGCGACCACCATTGTCGATATCACCGCCACGATGGGCGCCTCGTACTTGATCCTCGGCGCGCCGGAGCGCAAGGGCCTGGCCTACCTCCTGCGCGGCAACATCATCCGCGACATCTCCGACATCCTGCCCGACGACATCCACCTGTTGGTGTATGCCTAAGTAATGGGGGATAGTCCCCAATCCGCGTCAACCTGGCGGGGGAGGTTGGGTAAAATCCCCCAATTCAATCGAGCTTGCATGAGCCGTCATGGGCGTTCGGTTCACCTATCCATATAAATACCAGCAAGATACGTCGAACGCCCAATCCGTGGCACGGGCGTTGCTATAAGCCTGCCGCGGTTGAGTTACCGTATAATTGGAATTGGTCTGGCACTATCGCCAAGGAAAAGCCCGGCGGCCAATTCCAAGAAATATCAATGTCGTGCCGGGTGAAAAACAGATAAGAAAACATGAAAACTAAGAAGCGCATATTCCTCGGATTGGCCAGTCTGGCCGTTGCCGCCGCGGCCGCGTACGCGGCGGGTGTTAGCACCGTAACCTTCCGCACGTTGGGTTACTTTATCGGTCTGACCCAAGGGTCTGATCCTGTGACCGGCCATCCGCGATACGAGAACGCAAACTTCGCGGGCCACAATCTGGTCAATCTCGCCATGGGCCGCGGCGTGAGCGATACCAACGTGCCCAACCAGGTCCTGGCCATGACATTTGCATGCGACCTGAGCGCGGCCAGTTTGGTTGTCTATGACACACTGGCCTCCAATGTTGTCGCCACCATTGCCGCGAGCACCACCATTGACTCGGTCGTGCAGCAGGACGTCAAGGAGCCGGGCCCAAACCGTGCCCATTTTGTTGCAGTCATGCAGATCGGCGCCAACGGCAACCCGACCAATGGTTTGCTCAACGGATACTTCACCGTCGCGGGACGGGTGAATCTGGATCCCACAAATGGTTGTCCAAAGCCTGTGATCGTTTGGCTCGACCGCGATCCCTTGGACAGGCTCGCTGACGACATGGAATTGCCCGCCAGGGACGACCCGGATACGGTGGCGCTCACCCTCCGCACAGGGCTGGCCCACCTGATTGGCGTCGTGGACGCCGTCACGGATGGCACGACCAACACGATCCTCGTCCCTTACGGCGGCCTTAGCATTCGCCGCGAATTGCCGGTCGTCGCCCCGACCCCAACTAGTGACTGAAGATGCCTGACTCCGTCGCTGTGCGGAAAGGCCGACGGAGCCTTTCCGACAGCGTCGGGCGGCAATGAATTTGCACCGCGAGGAGGTGCGGAGTGCCCTGTTCGAGCCCCATGAAAAACAGCGCTGCCAATGAGTGTGGGAAAAACTCCCCGCTCATTTGGCAGCGCGATTTTCGTCCCAAAGCGAAGAGATTCTCCATGAAATCAAAGCACTTCGCACTCTGCCTGCTGCTCATTGCGAGTGATCCAGCGTTCGCCCAAAACTGGACGCTGACCGGCGCCCCGGCGACTTTTCAATGGCAATCACTCGCTTCCTCGGCGAACGGGACGAAATTGGCGGCGGCGGCCTATGATGATGGTCAGGGTGATGGCGGCCCGATATACACATCGACAAACTCCGGGGCAACCTGGGCCAGGACCAGCGCGCCCACAAACCTCGCCTGGCAATCGGTCGCCTCCTCGACCAATGGCGCCACGCTGGTGGCTGCCGTTTACCAGGATGCGGACGGTAATCCTGGCGTCATTTACACCTCAACCAACTCGGGATCGACCTGGAAGGCACCCGCCGCCCCAACTGACTCTTGGATCTGTGTCGCCTCGTCAGCCGATGGCACGAAACTGGTGGCCGCGGATTCCGGTGGCGGCGACGGCTTGATTTACAGATCAACCAATTCAGGAAAAAGCTGGAACGCAACCAGCGCCCCAAGTGACTTTTGGGCGTCCGTCGCCTCGTCGGCGGATGGAACGACACTGGTGGCAGCGGACTCTGGCTATGGCGACGGCTTGATTTACACATCAACCAATTCAGGACTCAGTTGGACGGCGCCAGCCACGCTTGTCAACCCCTGGTCTTCGGTCGCTTCCTCAGCCGACGGCACCAGACTGGCGGCAGCCAACTCCGGCAATGGCGATGACTCGATTTACACATCGACCGACTCAGGACTCAGTTGGACGGCGACCACCGCGCCAACCAACCAATGGGCTTCCGTCACCTCGTCGGCGGATGGAACGACCCTGGTGGCGGCGGACTCGGGCTATGGCGATGGCTTGATTTACACATCGACCAATTCGGGACTCAATTGGACGGCGACTACCGCGCCCGTTGGGTATTGGACCTCCGTTGCCTCCTCGGCCGATTGCAGCAAACTGGCCGCTTCGGCCTACCCCGGTGGAATCTACACCGGGCTGTCAATTCCCGTGTTGAACATCCGGCCTCCCAGCGGGAATGTTGTTATTTCGTGGCGGGACTCGTCCGCGGCGATGGGATTTGTGCTGCAAGAGCTTTCCGACCTGACAACGACCAATTGGGTCGCTGTGACCAACCTGCCTGTGCTGACAAATGGGCTGAATCAGGTGGCCATCCCTCCGCCTCTCAGGGGCAACCAATTCTACCGGCTCAAAGGGCCATGATGCCTCCCCAAATACATTGGCCCGGCAAGCGCGCGAACCCCTAAGGAGTTTTCAGACTTCACAACTTGACCGTTGCGCTCCAAGATTGCCCGCGGTGCTGGAACCTCCGTTGGCATGAAAGCAACTGACCTGAAAGCGGTAAGCATTTTGGTTGTCGAAGATGAATCCCTGTTGCGACGGCAATTGGCCGCGAATCTGGAGCGGTTCGGGGCCGGTGTCACCATGGCGGATTCCATCGCCGCCACCCGCCAGCGCCTCCGCGATGGACAATTCGATTTCGTCCTTCTTGATGTGAACCTGCCCGACGGACGCGGGACGGATTTGTTGCGCGAAGAAGCCTTTCCGCCAGTCACGGCCGTCATTGTCATGACGGCCAACGGCGGCGTGGCCGGCGCCGTCGAGGCCATGCGGCTGGGAGCGGCCGACTATCTGGTCAAGCCATTCGATGCCGGTGAATTGCCGCTGGTCATCGCCCGGGCTCAGCGAACACGCACCAGCGCGCGCTTGGATGAGCAGCAGCGCAACGACACGGCAAAGGCCGCGGCGGTTTTCTTTTTCGGACGGGCGCTGGCAGGGGTGGAAGCGCAATTGAAAAGAATTCTCGACGCGGACGCGCGGATGCAAACGCAATTGCCGCCCGTGCTGGTCCAAGGCGAAACGGGCACGGGCAAAACGACCATCGCCCGCTGGCTGCATCAACGCGGCGTGCGCGCGGGGCAGCCCTTTGTCGAGGTGAACTGTTCGGCGCTGCCCGATACGCTGGCGGAATCGGAATTGTTCGGCCACGAACGCGGCGCGTTCACGGACGCGCGGACGGCCCGCATTGGTCTCTTTGAAGCGGCCAGCGGTGGCACGCTGCTTTTGGATGAGTTGCCGAGCCTTTCGCCGGCGCTTCAGGCCAAGGTGCTCAAGGTGATCGAGGATAATCGCCTCCGGCGCCTGGGCGGAACGCGCGAACTGGCCGTGGACACGCGGGTGATTGCCGCCACGAACCAGGACTGCAAAGAGTTGGTCGCGAGCGGGAAATTTCGCGAGGATTTGTTTCACCGCCTGGACCTTTATCGCATTCAGATTCCGCCGCTGCGAGAGCGGGGCGACGACGTGGTCAGGCTGGCGGAGTCACTGCTGGAGAATTTGTGCCGCCGGCACCGCGTGCCTATCAAGCGCCTGGGGGACGGCGGTCGGCGGCGGCTGACCTCTTATGCGTGGCCGGGCAACGTGCGCGAACTCTCCCACGAGTTGGAACGCGCCATCGTCTTCGAGGGCGGCGCGGAGTTGAATCTGGAGCAGTTGCAGACTCCCATTGATCCCAACAAAACGGTCCCGCACACCGAATGGTTGAATCCAAGTTTCTGTTTTCCTCCGGAGGGTTTTGTGCTCGAAGACGTTGTGGCAGTGCTCATTGGCCGGGCGTTGCGGCAAACGGGCAATAATGTTTCGGCCGCCGCGCGGTTGCTGGGCGTCTCGCGGGATTTCCTGCGTTACCGGCTGGGCGGAAGCAAGGAGACCCAGGACTCTTCGACTGGGGAATAGCACCCAATGGCCGCCGCCAAATCGCCGGGGCATCGGGTGTATTGACCCAGGAAACAAAGCCAGAACGACCCGGATGCGCGACGCGTGAACAAATCACCCCATGATTTCAGTCATTTTCTAATTGAAAATCCTCATGGCACGATTGATGCTAAATATACGCAAAGGGAACCATCAGAAGCTGGCTCCCATGAGCAAAGCTGTTGAGATTATGAAAACAATTCGTCACTTGCTTCTAACGGGAATAGCCGTTGCAAGTCTGTGTGGAACATGCACTCTTTGGGCGCAATCCAACGCGACACCGCCCATCGCCGTGGCTCCACGTGATGGCCTTGGCGGTGTGCCCCCGGCCGTCCAAACTCTGGTCTCCAGCTTTGACCAAACGCGCGATAAATATCTCAAGAACCAGAATCTGTTGCTCATCAAGCTCAAGCACGCCACGACCGCGGCGGAGCGCGAGCAAATCCGCGAGGAATTGCAGGCCAATCGCCAGGCCTTCCTGGCCGCGCTCAAGAGCTTCCGCGAACAACTCAAGGATGAGTTGGCGGCATTGAAGGGCAAAATCAGCCACGAAGAGTTCTTGCGGATCATTGACGCCGCGTATAATGCATCCACTGAAGGTGGCGTCGGCCATCATAGAGGTCATTGAACTTTCGCCAACGACTTTCTGAACCGGCTTTTTCTAACCCCACGTCTGCCGGCCCGGGCGGGCCGGCGGACTTTTTTTGCGTGTACACAACTGGGTTTACGGCGTTGCCTCATCATCATCTTATTTCTTTGCCTGTTCTTGCTGAACAGTCGCGGCGCGGAGACCTCCCAGTCGGACACTAATTTAATTGCGGAGAATGAGCCGCTGTGGACCGAATCCATGCTGTGGGACAAGCAAATCGCCCTTTGGTCCGGGGTGGGTTACAACGACAATGTCCTGTTAAGCCCTTTCAATCCCCGCCAAAGCGCTTTTTCCATCAACGGCCTCGATCTGATGGTTCTGCGGGTGCCGTTGGACGGCTGGCAGATCGTGGGCTCAATCGTCGGCGATGATATCCGTTACTGGCGCAACGTTGGCACCAACTCGGAAGACTCATTCCTTTCCACATTGCGGGTCCAGCGACTATTACCCGACGGTTGGCGGCTTGGATTGGAATTGCGCGGCGTTTTTGAAAAACAGGTGCTCGACATTTCCACCCTTGTGAGCATGCCGGAGACGGCGCTGGTGGAAGGATTCGGATTCACAGTCCAGCCTTCGATCCGCAAAGACTTCCCGCTGGCGTTGTGGCTGCAACTGGAAATGCCCTACACGCACTGGTATTTGCAATCGCCCTTGGATGCTTATTGGGAGTACGGACCGGTCGTGACACTGGGACATGATTTCGGCAAATATGCGGATGTGACCTTGAGCTACGGGGCCTCGTATCAGTACCACTCAGAATGGGTGGCTCTGGATGCCTATGGCCGTCCGTTGCCTCAACATCTGGAGATTTCCCAACGACGGGCTGAACTCGCCTGGCACCAGTATTGGGATTCACATCGGCATTGGAGGTCTTCCACCCGTCTGGTTTTCGCGTACGATCATGACAATGGCGGGGGCTATTTCAATTACTACCAGTACCAGGCTATCGAGGATCTTCGTTGGCAATCTGCCAACTGGCAAATCAAAGCCGGCGCGCAATGGGTCGATGAAATCTATCCCATTCAGGGAGTCGGCATTTTGAATGGCGAAATCCTTGCCCGCCGTTTGGCGGATTTGTCGCTGGAGGTCGAACGCCGGCTGTACAAAGAACTCAAGGGCTTTGGCAAATTCGATTACCAGCAAGCGCAGTCCAATTACGCGTTCAATGCCGGCGACTACACGGCCAGAACCGTGACCTTTGGCCTCCGCTGGGAGTTTTGAAGCCGCCAACCAAATGATGACGAAAACCTTGCAATCATTGAGGGCGCGGCATATCAGAAAGCTAAGGATGAATACCACGTGAGAATCGCGTCTCACATCGAGCGGCCGGTTGTGCGCTCGCCCTGGGCGCCCTTGCTCATCATTGGGCTGGCGCTGGCCGTCCTGGCCGGCACGCTGGCGTGGTCCGCCCTGGATTTACGCGCGCGAATCCGCTCGCAAATCGTCCAGCGTGACCGGGAGATTCTCGATGCCGTTGCGCTCATGCAACATCTCAATGACCAGGCCGGCGGCGAGACGATTGCCTCGCTCTCCGATCCGGGCGAACAGTTTCAGCTCGCCCTCAAAGTTTCCCGATTGCGCAATGTGTTGGGCGTCCGCCTCTATTCCGCCGACGGAAAATTTGTCAACGCGTTTCCCGCTTACATCACTGAGTCCGCGCTGCCGGCTTCCGATTTGGCGCAACTGAGGAACCTTCAGCCGGCCAGTTTTTTTGCCGCCAACGCCCGGATGCAGGATCAAACCCTGCTGGCCGAGACCGACAGTCCAACCGCGCCTCTTTTATTCGTGGAAGTGCCGTTGCGCACGGACGATCATCAGCATCTGGCCGGGGTGATTCAATTCGTCATGGATGGCAGCAGCATTGTCCGTCAATACGCCGACCTGGATCGGAATCTGGCTGTGAAGTTTTCCTCCGCCTTCGTGGTGGCGGCTGGCATCCTGATCACGGGCCTTGGGCTGGCTTTGCGGCGCGTGCAACGCGCGAACCAAAAACTCGCCGAGCGCACCAGCAATCTTCTGCGAGCGAATCGCGAATTGGCGCTGGCGGCGCGCACTTCGGCCGTGGGGGCGGTCGCTTCACATTTGATTCACGGCCTGAAAAACCCATTGAGCGGACTCCGCAATTTCGTCCACGCCCAAAACACGGATAACGGCGGCGGCTCCGACACCGATTGGCAAACGGCCCTGAGCACCGCCCAGCGCATGGAAGAATTAATCAACCGCGTGGTGCGCGTCTTGCAGGAACAGCAGACCGGCGTGGAATATGAAATATCGAGCGCCGAACTGGCAGGGATGCTCGCGCAAAAAGCCAGGGGCCTCGCGGAATCGGCCGGCGTTCGTTTCGAAACCAAGGTGATGTGCGACCGGATGCTGTCAAACCGGGAAGCCGATCTCATTTTATTGATACTGGAAAACCTGGTGCAAAATGGAATCGAAGCAACTCCGTCCGGCAAGATCGTTGAGGTCCGGGTGACGGGTGAGGCCGGGGCGATCTGCTTTGAAACCCGCGATCAAGGTCCCGGCCTGCCCCCCGGCATGGAGGGGAGACTCTTCATGCCCGGCGCCTCTGGAAAGAAAGGCGGCGGAGGCATTGGCTTGGCCATCAGCAAACAACTCGCGCAATCCCTGGGCGCAACTTTGGAACTGCAGCAGAGCAGTCCGGCTGGCTGCTCTTTCCGGCTGACTGTGCCCCGGCAGCACGGTGGCGCAATCCAAGGCGTGACCGCTGGAGAATCGTCGGCGTCAGAGCAACCTGGTTAAGCATTCAGGATTTCATTTCTTATGCAACTCGCGCGATGTGTCTGGCTGGTGATCTTTTGCGCGGCCGCGCCGGTTTTGCCTTCTGCATCGCAAGGTCTGTCCTGGCGTTGGTCCAACCCGCAGCCCCACGGCAACGACATCGTGAGCATGGCTTGGAACGGAACTTTAGGGGTGCAAGTTTGTGAATTGGGGCGGGTCTATACCAGTCCGAACTTGATTGACTGGTTCCCTCAAAACAGCAACCTGACAAACGACCTCCAGGCGGTCACGTTTTTTCGCAATCGCATCATCATCACCGGTTCCCGCGGCGCGGTTGCTTATTCGGATGACGGCGTGAATTTCACCGCCATCTCTCTCAACACCACCAACTGGATCGTCTCAGTGGCCGCCTCGTCAAACTTGGTGGTCGCCGTCGGCGACGCCGGGGCGCTCTACACCAGCACCGATGGCGCCACGTGGCATCTGCAGCCTGCGCCTCCCTATTTAGGCCCTTACTGGCTTCTCAGTGTCGCCTATGGCGATGGAATCTTTGTGACGACCGGCGAACAGGGTTACATTGCCACCAGCGGCAACGGCACCAACTGGACAGCCCGTTCCATCTATACGGGCTACGGCGAACTGGAGGACGTGACATGGATTAACACCTCCGGCTCCCACACGAATTTCCCCTACACCGGATTCTGGACCGTCAGCGATGCGGGTTATGCGTTTTACAGCACGACCAATGGCGCTGCCTGGACTCAATTCACCCTGAATTCTTCGACCAATGTCCTTTATACGGCCGCGGCTGACAACGCGACCGGACTGCTGGCGGGAGATAATGAAGCGCGGCTTGGCTCCGCCGTCTCCAACAAAGTCACCTGGCCCGAGCAAATTGGCGCGGCCCAGACCGACGTGCCAACGTGGACCTACTTCACGGCGGTGATGGCAACCAATGGCGTCTATGAACTGGCTGGCTATGACGGCTTGTTGGTGGAAAGTTCCCAGACCAATGGCAATTACAGTTGGGACACTCCCTATTCTTGCGCCCGCGACTGGCTCTGGCAAGTCGCGCTCACCAACGGCCTCTACGTGGCCGTCGGCGATAACGCCCGCATCATGACCAGCGACGATGGCGCGGATTGGACGATCGAAGAAGTTCCGCTGACGAATTCTGTTTCCGCCTCCAACACGGCCTTCTTTTGTGTCGGCGGCACAAGCAACTTCCTCGTGGCCGCCGGCACCCGGGGCAGCCTGGCCGTCAGTCCAAATGTCCTCGTTCCACTCGTCGAAACCAACGACGACGGCAGTTTGTTCACCAATTACAGCGCCAGCTCGCTCGGCGTCATTTGGTATTCCCTGCCCGCGCCCGCGGGAACAACCAATGACCTGGCCGGCATCGGCGTCTTCAGCAACAACTTTTTTCTTGTTGGCGGCAATGGCACACTCCTCAACAGCCCCGACGGCACCAACTGGAGCAAGGTTGCTTCCGGCACGTCAAACTATTTGTCCGGCATTGCGGCTTTTACCAACGGCCTGCTGGTGCTCACGGGCAACCAAGGCGCCATTCTCACCAGCCCCGACGGCATCAACTGGACCAGTCGCGCTTCCGGCACGACCAACTGGCTTTATCGCTTGCGTTGCCTCAATGGCGGGCTGCTGGCCGTCGGCGAAAATGGCGTCATGCTGAGCAGCACCAATGGCACCAATTGGTCCTCCGTTCGCAGCGGCGTCACCAACTTCTTGAACGATGCCGTGATGATCAGCAACACCTGTTACGTCGTCGGCGACCAAGGCATCGTCTTGGTCAGCACCAATTTTACAACCTGGACCAACATCGGCGCCATCACCACCAAGTCGCTGGAAGGCGCCGCCACGCAAAACGGCCAGTTGCTGGTCGTCGGCTTTGAAGGAACCATTCTGCGAAGCCAGGTAGTGCCCGTGTTGACTCCGGTTAACTTCGTCGATTACTCGCAAGTCGATGGATATAATGTCTTTTTGGTTTCTGGCGTCCTGGACCAGCAATTCACTCTGGATTCCAGCACCAATTTCGTGAACTGGGAAACCGGCCCCTTGCAGGATCTGATATACGGCGATGGCACGTTGGTTTTTTATGAACCCCTGCCCGACCCCGCGCCAACCAACCAATTCTACCGCTGCACCCTTGTGCCTTAAATGCTTATTTATCTATTGCGTCGTAGATTATCTTCTTTACGCCGCGTTCCGTGTCCCATTCGTAGGGCATGATTTGTTCCAGCGTCACCACAATCAGTTTGTCCACCGGGCTGATCCAATCGTGAGTGGAAGCCGCGCCGTCCCAGCCGAATTCACCGACATGAGCCGCCGGATCCCAACTGGTGATTTCGGTGCATACGGAAAAGCCAAGCCCAAAACCGGTGCCAAATCGCTTCTCCTTTCCGAAGTAAATCGGGAACGCTTTTTCCGGAAGCAAATTGCGCGACATGAGTTTCACCGTCTCGGGTCGGAGGATGCGATGCCCATCCAAAGTCCCGCCGCCCTCGATCATTGTGAGGAACCGCATATAATCCCGCGCCGTGCTGACCAATCCGCCGCCGCCCGAGAACAACGTGACTTTCTTTGCGAACTTCGAGTCGGCTGGAGCGTCGATCACCGTCAATCCATTGCTGCGGCTGTAGTTCGCCGCGAATCGGGCCAGCTTTTCCGGTGGCACGCTGAAGCCGGTGTCTCCCATGTCCAGCGGCTTGAAAATGGTTTGGTCGAGAAACACGTCCAGGCTCCGGCCGCTGGCGACTTCGATCACGCGCCCCAGCACGTCAATCCCAACTCCATAAGCCCAGTCTGTTCCCGGATCGAAGGCGAGCGGCACCTGCGAAAGTTTCTCCGCCATTTCCGCCAGGTTGGTGGACTCGAGTGGTTTCAAACGTCTGAATCCTTCTTTCACGGGATCGGGGAAGTTTGTGTCCCAGAACGCCACGTCGCCATAGGTCAGGCCGGAAATGTGCAGCATCAGATCCCGTACGGTCACGGGCCGGGCCGGCGCATGAAGTCCGTTCGTGGTGGCCACCGTCAGTTTGGCGAAGCTCGGGATGTATTTTGAAACCGGGTCGTCCAATCCAATCTTGCCGGCATCGTACAGATTCAACGCCGCGGCGGTGGTGATCGCCTTGCTCATGGAATAAATGCGGAAGATCGTGTCCGGCGCCATCGGCTTGCGCGCCTCACGGTCCAACTGGCCGTAAGTGTGGAAAAATCCGATCTTTCCCCCGTGCGACACGATGACGATGCCTCCGGCAATCTTATGGTCGGCGACTTCGCGTTCCATGAACTTATCCACTTCGGTGAGTTTGGCTTCGGACAATCCTGCCTCTGCCGGCGGCACGACCGGAAGTTCGCGGGCGATGGAGACGAAGGTTAGCGACGATAAAATAAGGCCGGTCAGAAGCACGATTCTTTTCATAAAATTCCGTTGATGGTGATTATTCCATTTTTTCGTTTGCCTTAGCCGCATACGCTCCACGCTCTAAAACGCAAAAATGGCCAATCCCGCCCTCGCCATTTCGCCCGCGGCTCAGGCCGTCGCGGCAACCCTCTCCGGTTCCACCCACTTGCCCTGTTCCCGGATCAAATCCACCAATCGGTCCACCGCCTCCCCTTCCGGAATGTTGAATTTTACCGCCTTCTTGCCCACGTACAGATTGATCTTGTTCGGCGCCCCGCCCACGTATCCAAAATCCGCGTCCGCCATCTCGCCGGGGCCGTTGACGATGCATCCCATGATCGCAATTTTCACTCCCTTCAAATGTCCCGTCCGCTCCTTGATCCGCGCCGTCACCGTTTGCAGGTTGAAGAGCGTCCGCCCGCACGAAGGGCAGGCCACGTAATCGGTCTTGAAACTCCGGCAGCCCGCCGCCTGCAATATATTATAGGCCAGGCGCAGGCTCTGCCCTCCGCCCGATTCCCCACGAATCAAGATCGCGTCCCCAATCCCGTCAGCCAATAACGATCCGACGACCACCGCCGCGCGCAACAGCGCGATCCTCGGTTCCAACGGCGCCGCCTCAAAACTCAGGCAGTCTTTGAGCAGGATCGGATTGTTCCGCCCCAGCCGCTTCAACTTCGCCGTCAGCAGACGGAACGCGGCTATGGCCGGCAGCCCGATGCCATCCCGCACTGTGACCAGTTGTGTGTCGCAGTTGACGCCAAAATCACGCCTCGGATCAACTTCGCACACGTTCAGGTCCTCATAGACCGCCTCGGGTTTGACATCGTCTCGGGGCCGGATTTTCGGAGCCACTTTGTCCCACGTGGCGCGGGTGACCACCACGCGCACCGTTTGCGCGCCGCCGCATTTGCAGTCCGGGTTTAAGGGTATCTCAGGCGTCGCCCGCCGCTCAAAAGAGAACGGATCAAACGGCCAATCGGCGCCGAAGGAGTCTCCGTCGCCGCCCGGCGGCGCGGTGAGCGCGGGAATCTGCGCCAGCAAATCCGTGCATACGGCGATTTCATTGGGCGAATCCTCCGTGAGCGAAACCCGGATCGTATCCCCCAGCCCGTCGCACAACAGCGAGCCGATGCCGATGGCGCTCTTGATGCGCCCGTCCTCGCCCTCGCCCGCCTCGGTCACCCCCAAATGGATCGGATAATTCCAGTCCGCGCCCAACTCCTCCAGCCGCGCCACCAGCAGGCGGTAACACTCGATCATGACCTTCGGGTTGCTGGCCTTCATGGAGAATTTGAAATTGTGGTAATCGTGCCGCCGCGCGATCCGCGCGAATTCCAGCGCGCTCTCCACCATCCCCGCCGGCGTGTCGCCGTAACGGTTCATGATCCGGTCGCTCAGCGAGCCGTGGTTGGTCCCTATCCGCATCGCCCGCCCCAGCTTCTTGCACAACAGGACCAGCGGCGTGAATTGTTCCTCCAGCCGCGCCAATTCCTCCTCGTAATCCGCCTGGCTGTACTCCCTCACCGCAAATTTCTTCTTGTCTGCGTAATTGCCCGGATTCACCCGCACCATCTCTACCCATTTGGCGGCTTCCAGCGCCGCGTCCGGTTTGAAATGGATGTCCGCCACGATCGGCGCCTCGCACCCGCGCGCGCGCAGCTCCTCCGCGATGTTTTTCAAATTGGCCGCGTCCTTCACCGTCGGCGCGGTGATCCGCACGATCTGGCAGCCCGCCGCCGCCAGCTCAAGGGATTGCTCCACGCACGCCGCAGTGTCCATCGTGTCGCACGTCAGCATCGACTGTTTCACCACCGGATGGTTGCCGCCCAAAATGACTCCCCCGCGCGCCGGGTCCCCAACGATCACTTGCCGGGTTTTCCGCCGGGAATAAAAGTAAGGCGAAGAACAATAGCGCATGTCTTAAGGCGCCGACGGCGCCGGCGCGGGCGGCGCCGCGGCCGGTTTGTCCGTCTGCTCAATCTGCGTGTCCCGGTTGAACATCAATCGGAATAGCGGCAGCCGCCGTGTGATGTCAAAAAAAGTCACATACAGCATGAACGAGATCAACAGCACCGCAAAGGTCGTCGTCGCATATTCCACAATCCGCACTTCCATTGGCCGGCCCCGAATGCGCTCCACCACCGCCATGAGGATATGCCCTCCGTCGAGCACCGGCAGCGGCAGCAGGTTCAGAATGGCCAGGTTGATATTCAACAGCACCAAAAAACTCAGCGCCAGCCGGTAGTCGGTGCTCCATTCCACTGCCAGCACGCCAATAATCCCCACCGGCCCGCTCAGGTCGCTCGCCTTGACCCCGCTCTCGCGCGAATGCACCAGCGCGCTGATCGTGCTATAGACCTGCTCGCATACCCCGGCCACTTGCGCCCACGGCGTCGGATGCTCGATCACATAAACGTCCTTGCCGAGCGCAAACTCCACGCCGATCACCCATCGCTTGGTCGATGGGTCCAGGGCAGGCGTGACAGTCAAGTTTACACGGGTCTTTCCCCGGTTGACCACGATCGGCGTCGGCTTGCCGCCCCGTTGCTGGATCAGGCTGATCAACTGCTGCCGGCTGCTGATCGGCACCCCCGCAAAGCCCGCCACCTCGTCCTCCGCCTTCATCCCCGCCGCCTCCGCCGGCCGCGACTTGATTCCCTTGACGATCAGGCGGTCCCGCGGGTTCAAGTCCAGCGTCTTTAGTCCCACCAGGTTATTGACATCCGCCCGCAGCATATAGACGTTCGACACCCCATCGCGATGCGCGATGACCACCGGAAACACATTGGTCAGCGCCAGCACCGTCACTTGCGAAATCTCCTCCCACGACTTCACTGGCTTGTTGTTCACCGCCACGATCCGGTCGCCCTCCTGGATGCCCATCCTGGCCTCCGGCGATTTGGGATCGACGTAACCGATTATCGACGGGTTGACCGGCACCGGCAGGCCAACGAAATAAATGACCGTTGCCACCACAAAGGCAAATACCACGTTCATGAACGGCCCCGCGGCGGCCACCAGCACCTTGGAAAACGGCGGCGCGGGCGGCACCTCCTCCTTCTTGTCTTCTCCCTCGATTGCCGAGGAGGTGATCATCTGCGGCAACTTCACAAAACCCCCGGCGGGAATCCATCGCACCGAATACTCGATGCCCTGGCGCACCCAGCAAAAAATCTTTGGCCCGAAGCCGATGGCGAATGCTTCCACCTTCAGGCCGCGTTTGAGGGCAACCCAGAAATGCCCAAACTCATGCACAAAAATCGCCGCGCCAAACAAAAAAACGACACCGGCGGCTATATAAACATCATTCAAAACATGCGTCATGCAAAACTCGCCTTCCTGGCGAACGCACTAATCTACCGGCAGAACCCCCTTCTGGCAACTCCCCCGTTGCCTCATTCGCGCGGCAGGCAGATCATGTGACGTTTTGAGTGCCTCTTTTACGGAGCGCGGGGACAGAGCGTCGCAGCGACACCGCTGACATGACAAATGACAAATCCTCGATGGCCAATTTTCAATTGTATGGCCTCTCCCAAGGGAGGATGCTCCCCGGCCAGAGTTTGCGGCAACACGGCCGGGTCAACCACGTTTTGGTCAGGCCGCCAGGGCGGCGGTTTCCGGCGCCGGACTGTCGCGCTGCTGGATTTTGCGGCGCATTTTTTGCAGGGCCTCGTCCTGAATTTGGCGGATGCGTTCGCGGGAGACCTGGAGGAAAGCCCCGACTTCCTCCAGCGTGCGGGGAGTATCGTCGTCCAGGCCGAAGCGCATGGCCAGCACCTTGGTTTCGCGCTCGGTCAACACGGAGAGCGCCTCGCGCACCAGGCCGGCGTCGTTTTCTTTGAGGATGCGTTCGAAGGGAGCGGCCGCGTTGGGGTCCGCCACAATGTCGGCAATCCGGCCCGGATCTTGGTCGCCCAGGGGCGCGTCGAGCGAGACGGGCGTTTTGGAGGCGTCGCGATAGCGCTGGAGACGGCGGGGGCTCAGCCCCAAGGCATCGGCCAATTCCTCATCGGTCGGTTCGCGGTTCAATTGATCGTGCAACCGGGCCTCGGCCCGGCGCATTTGGGACAGCCTCTCGACGACGTGGGCCGGAAGACGAATGATTTTTGACTGGTTGGCGAGGGCGGACATGATGGACTGCTTGATCCACCAGGCGGCGTAAGTCGAGAGCTTTGCGCCCTTGCTCGGATCAAACCGCTCGACGCCTTTGATCAAGCCGATGTTGCCCTCGTTGATGAGGTCGAGCAACGGCAAGCCCAAGCCGTCGAAGTCGCGGGCGATCTTGACCACCAGGCGGAGGTTGGCGGTGATCATCTGTTCGCGGGCCCGCGCGTCGCCCTTCTTGATCCGCCTGGCCAGGACGATTTCCTCGCGGGGCGTGATCCGTTCCACCCGCCCGATTTCATTGAGGTACAATTGCAGGGTGTCTCCGCGCGCCGGCTCCAAGGCAGGAGGCTCGGCCGGGAGGGCGCTGGCGGCGGGCGGCGCAACGGGGCGTCCACGCCGAGGCAGGCGCACGACGCGCGCGGCGGCACTGGCCTTCTTGAGCTTTTGGCGGCGATAGGAGACGGCGTCAAATGAGTGGTGAAGAGTGTTCATAATCGTAATCCCAATAATAGTCTTTTTGCGTCTGTAGTTGCCTGTCTGGTCAAGTATGTCATCAAAAAAAATCAAAAATCAGTTCATGCGGCGGCGGTTTCCTGCTCCTTGACCCCAAGCATCGCGAAAATACCGCGCGCCGTATCGCGCAGGACTTCGACATCGTTCTGGATGCGGGCCTGGGTGAGCAAACCCTCGTAATAGGCCAGGATCATGGCCGCTTTTGCCGAGGCGTCCGCCGCGTGGATCAACCCGGCGGCGTGCGCGTCGCGGATGGCCGATTCGAGGTACTTGCGATTGTACTCAAGAATCTCCTGGATTTTGTGCCGCAACCCGTCTTCCTGGAGGCAAACCTCGGCTCCCAGGGCGAAGAGGGGGCAGCCCAGCACCTGGCCGAACCTGGCCTTGATTTCACTCTGAAAACGGTAGCTGAAGTCGCAGTATTTTTGCAGGCGTTCGAGGGGCGGAATGGTGGGCGAAAACATCGCGTCCAACTCCGCCTTCTTGATCTGCCAATTGGCCTCAAAAGCCGCCGCCGCCAAATCCGCTTTCGATTCAAAAAAGTAGTAAAAGCTCCCCTTTTTGACGCCGGCTTTATCGCAAATATGGTCGATGGTGGTGTTGCCGTAGGAGCCGGTCCAGATGAGTTCCAGAACGGCGTCCATCAGTCTTTGTTTGGCATCACTTACACGGCCCATAGTCGTCAAAACTTTCGCATTTTCAGCCAGCTAATGCTGGATAACGAAGGCAATGTAACATACTTAACTAAACGGTCAACTACTTTTGGTGTTTTTTTGGATTTGGGGGCGGGACGGACTTGCGCAACCGGCCGGGGATCGGTCGCAAATGGCAGCAATTGCTGGCATTTTTGAGGTTTTTGAATTTGAGGGTGGGACAAAATGACGCTCATGCGAGGGGCATAGGGAGCCGTTTTCCCCTTAACCCTGACCTCGCGCGTGCAGAGAAGGGCAAACCTTGACTTAGCTTGACTCACCTTGACTTCTTGTTGACTCGGAAGGGGTGGACCATAATTCAGATTACGATTAAGATTATGATTATGAACAAGATACGCGGCGCCTTCGCCTTCGGCTGCGGCACGGCAAACCCGGCTTGACTTGCCTTGATTTGGAACGGAGTTGGCTTGACTGAGCTTGACTCATCCTGCCCTCCCCCGGAGGAGGCTGAGTTCAACGTTAACGTTAACGGGCCGTGGCTCCGAGCGGAGGGGCGATTGGAAGTGTCTCGGGCGATGCGCGAGCGGATTTGTTTCCCGATATGTCAAAGAACCCGCCTCCGCCAAAGCTCCGGCGCGGCAAGCAAGCCGGCCTGCCCGTATTCAATGTCCCATATAATATTGGGACGTGCAAGTCTTTTTTGTCCGGAGTTGACGCCTCCAACGGGATGGGTTGGAATAATGGCGGATTTGAAACTCAAAGGCGAGAATCCATGATTCACCGGCATCTTAATCATCAGGAGTTGAGCCTTGCGGCCATCGTCGGCAAGGCATTCCGGGTGACCTTGGCGCGCGCACTCTTGATTCTGATCTGGAGGGTGTGCAACGCCTTGTCAAGGACGGCGCCCAGATCGGCCAGTGCGACAAACTCAGTGTGCTCGCTAACGCGCGCAAAAGCCAACAGATCGCGGATGAGCGAATCCATACGCTGGACGCCCTCGAGCGCGCCGCCGATATATTCCCGGGCTTTGGCGTCCGCATTTTGCCGGAAGCGGCGCTGGAGGAGTTTCACGTAACCGGCCACTGCGCGCAACGGCTCCTGCAGGTCGTGCGAGACATCCAAGAGCGTAAGCCCGCGGTGGCATTAAGTCCACGAATTCGGAATAGAATTTTCATAAATGTGAGCGTCCTTCAGTTCGTTCAGCCAGTGACGTTCAAAAAGGAATTAACTCCGCCAAACGGGTTTGGGGCAGTCGTCATGGATTGTGGATGTGGTATCGATTTGCCATCCACCAGCAGTTGGTATTCATAAACCCCTGGCGGTAACAACAGTTCCTTGAACCAGCACTTGCCAACGTGGTTCATTGGGCTGGCGTCGGCTCGCCAACGGTTGAAAGTCCCGACGATGCTGATAGTCTTTGCCGTCGGATGAACGAATTCAATCAGTCCTGACTTCATAAGCAGTTCACTGTCAATTCTGTCATTTGTCGTGTTTTTTGTAGTTGACTTGCCCGTTTGTTGTTTCAGAGATCATCACTCGAGGCTAATTGGGCTCTGCCGGCTGCACATGCAGCACCTGACGGTTAAAGCGCATAAGGCGTTTCAGATGCGCTTCCGGCGGTTCGGCCAGCTTTTCCGCTATGGTTTGCAGCAGCATGGGCACATTGAAGGGTTTCTCGATCAGCGCGCCGACCCCGCTCAACCTCACAATTTCGATCTGGTCGGTTCTGCCGGTGATGATGAGAATTGGAACGAAAGGATCGAGGGAGATAACTGATCCGAAGACGTCCCAACCGCTCATGTCCGGCAGATTCACGTCCAGCAACAACAAATCAATGCGGTCCTTGTTAAATCTCTCGACACCTTCACGGCCGTCAGCCGCCAACACGACTCCGTATCCCTCCTCTCTCAGCACCTTGCGTAAAGAGTCGCGGATTTGCGAGTCGTCATCCACCACTAGGATTGTTTTTTTCACGGCTTCAACCTTTGATCCTGGAACCGGTGCTTCGCGCGTCAGCGCTTTGGCCACGTTCGGTTTGATTGTCAGATTCGGTGTCATGGCGTCTGTGTGTCAGTGGTGATTGAGTCCGGGCATTTAAAGGGAGAGGTGTAACGTTCGTTAAGCGATTTGAGAAAGACCTCATGATCGCATGGTGCATCTCGAAAGCTGGAGTCGCGCCGGGTGCGACACTCCATTGGCTCATTTGTCAGTTCGCGGATTATTTCCAGCAAGCGCGGAACGTCGAGCGGTTTCTCCATAATGGCATCGGCCCCCATTCTGTCCGCCAATTCGCGTTGATTGCTTCGCCCCGTGATGACGATCACGGGCAAGTACGGATTGACCTGGGTCAGCCATACCAAGGTCTGCCAGCCGTCTTTTGCCGGCAGGCCGATATCTAGAAGAGCGAGATCCATCCTTTCCAACTTGAATTTCTCAATGGCCTCTCGGCCGTTTTCAGTGGAAACGACCTCGTAATCCTCTTCGCTGAGGACTTTGCTCAAAGCCTCGCGGATCGAACTCTCGTCGTCCACTATAAGGATTCTCTTGCTCATAGATTTTCAAATCCTGACAGCCAGGCGCCTTTTGGAACGTAGGCTGTGTCCAATTCCAGAATGCCGCACAGAGCAGACGGCCCGCCTCGGTCCTCCTGCCTTCCACAGTGGGATTCCGTTTCGTACCGCGGGTGGCGTCTTTCCAAGGTGATCCTGCTCCTGGATTTGCTCGCCTCTCCCAAAAAGGCAGTGGCTGAATTCGTTATTTTTTTGCATTTTCATCGCTTTGGCATCCGGTTTGCACTACATTCGGTGTCATGCTTGACCAAAGTGTATTAGCGGGAATTGTGCCATCGGAAACCGGAAGGCATACCCGCTCAGCGGCAAGCGGTTATGAAAGCAGAACTTAAATCTAAGCGCTGAACCTGTGGCGAGCTGGAACTCACCGGTGAGCAGTGGGTGTTCACTTTATGAAGATACGGGCACGATATTTCGGTTATGTCTTCGGCATCGTTTTAATCTCGATGCTCTTGATTTGGGCTGGAAGCGTTACTTGGCGTGACCTCCGGCAGTTGCGTGAGAGTCTCAGCCCTTCGGAGTGGGGGGCTACGCACCGCTCGGATCATATCGAGGCGTCGGTTAATGAGTTGAACGACATCGCGATGCGCTTTGAACTGGACGGCGACCCGCGGAAACGGGCGGCATTTGACGTTAAGTGCCAGGATTTGCGGCAATGGATCCATGCTAACCAAACCATGCTCAGTGAGTCCACGGAACTCGGTTTAATGGACCAGAATGCAGGAGCCTTTGAACGGTACGCTTCTCTGACGGCTAAGTTGATGGATGAACGGGTATCAGGCAGCGTTGCGCGCGACCCCACGCGGATACTGGAACAAATCCAAGAGAATGCCGCTCCCCTTTTTGTCGCGTGTTCAAAGCTTGATATCGCCGAGGGTCTCGTGCATCAGCAGTCCCTGGAGGCTTCGCACCACGCGCTCGGCTGGTTGCAGGAGCTATTGGCTGTGCAAATGGGGCTGCTGCTCTTCTTTTTGGGAACTGCGGCTGTGGCAGTTTATCGGGGCCTTATTGGTCCGTTGCGGGTCGAGTTGGTCGAAAGCCGCGCACTCGCCGCCAGAAATGAGAAACTGGCATCGCTCGGCACGCTCGCCGCCGGCGTGGCCCACGAAATTCGCAATCCGCTCACCGCCATCAATGTTCGCCTCCACAGTTTAAAGAAAAATCTTATTCCGAACTCGTCGGAACAGGAAGATGTTTTAGTCATCGGCCACGAAATTCAACGCCTCGAACGTATCGTGCAGGAATTTTTGCTTTTTGCCCGCCCCGGCGAGCCTAAACTCCTCACCATCTCAGCCGACAGCTTGCTTGCCAAGATGCAATCACTGTTCGGCTCTCAATTCGAAAAGGCCTCCATCCGCTTGAACTTGGAATCGGTCCCGGATATATGGGTGCGGGTGGACCCGCACCAGATAGAACAGGTGCTCATCAACCTGATCCAAAATGCCGCCGAGAGCATGGAACACGGCGGCACAATTACACTGCGCGCCCGTAGCGGCAAATCGCGCTTGAACGGCAGCATCCGGCCAATTGTCATGCTGGAGGTGGGCGACACCGGCACGGGAATTCCGCCCGATGTGCAGAACAAGATATTCGAGCCTTTTTTCACCACCAAAGAGGAGGGCACCGGCCTGGGCCTAGCGGTTTCGGCGCGCATTATTGGAAAACACGGCGGAACGCTCGAATGCCGCTCGGAGGTGAATCGTGGCACCACCTTTACCATCGTGCTGCCACCTGCAAAAGCGGAAGAAACTGATGAAATCTGACCCTAAGATTCTTCTGATTGAAGACGATGCCAGCATCGCCGCCGCAGTGAAAAAGGAATTGCAGGCCGAAGGCTATCAAGTGGCCACAGCGGCGCGCGGCGATGAGGGGTTGGTTGACGCCAAGACGCAGCCCGTTGACGTCGTGATCACGGATCTGAAAATGCCAGGTCTGTCAGGCCTTGAGTTGATCAAGCAACTCCATGCGGCCAAACCCAAGTTGCCCATCATCATGATGACGGCCTTCGGCACCACCGAAACCGCCATCGAGGCCACCACCCTCGGAGCCTACGACTATCTGCTCAAACCCTTTGACATGGGGGAATTGCTTGATCTGGCCGCCAAAGCGATCGCCAGCAGCCGGCTCATGTCCGAACCGCTGGAAATGGGGCAAGCGCGGTCAGCCCAGTCCGCCATCATCGGCACCAGCAGGGCCATGCAGGCCATTTACAAGGAAATTGGCCGGGTGGCAGGCACCACGGTGACGGTATTGATTGGCGGCGAAACCGGCACTGGCAAGGAATTGGTGGCGCGGGCGATTTACCAGCATAGCAAGCGGGCCGCTCAACCATTCATAGCGGTGAATTGCGCGGCCATCCCGGAGACCCTGTTGGAAAGCGAACTGTTCGGCCACGAACGAGGCGCTTACACCGGCGCACACGCCCGTCGTGTGGGCCGCTTCGAGCAAGCTAACAACGGCACCATCTTTCTCGATGAAATCGGTGATTTGAGCCTGTCCACCCAGGTCAAACTTCTGCGCGTGCTTCAGGAAAAATACATCCAGCGCGTGGGTGGAAACGAAAAGATTTCAGTGGACGTTCGGGTGCTGGCAGCCACGCACCGTGACTTGGAAACCGCCATGAAAGAGCGGCAGTTCCGTGAGGACTTATTCTATCGCTTGAGTGGAGTCACCATCATGCTGCCGCCGTTGACTAAGCGCACGGAAGACATCCCGGAGTTGGTAAAATACTTTATGCAAGGCTCAGCGCCGGAACTGGGCATCGAATCGCCTTCGATGCAGCCAGAAGCCATCACGTTTCTACAAAGCCAGGCGTGGCCTGGCAATGTGCGGGAACTTGAAAACGTGGTTCGCCATTCGCTGCTGCTGGGACGAGGCTATCCGATCAGTCTGGACCATGTGCAGCAGGCTTACATGCGGGCCAGGAAACCGGTTGCCGTTTCCAACCAAACCATCGCGGGTTATTTCACCGAACTGCTGACCAGCGCCCAGCGCGGCGAGATGTCCGGGTTGCACGCCCGGATGATCGAAGATATGGAGCGCGAGCTTTACACGCGTGCCATCCAACTGGCTGAAGGCAACCAGGCAAAAGCCGCGCGGTGGCTGGGTGTAACCCGAACCACCATGCGGGAAAAACTCACCCGCTTTGGTTTGCGTCCTATTAGCGAGGGATCGGACCAATCCTGATCTCGTGTGGCCCACGTCGCGCACGCGGTTGCTGGGGGCGCGGTTGACGCGCGTCGAAGCCGCGTTAAACGCGGGAAAAACAGGGGGAGCGCCGGCGGTGACGATGCCAGCGAGACTTGCTCGACAAGGGGCGGCGCCGTTGGTTCGGATTCCACAAGTTTTGCCCTCTGGCGGGCAACAGGATTCCTTGGAATGCCGCGTGGAGAGAATCGAACACGAGCTGACTCCGCATTTTGAACTGCTGCCTTTGGCCAGGCCGGATGCGCCGGGCGCAACGCGCTGAAAACTCACGTCTGGAGCTTATGAAAAGCCAAAAAGGGGCAGGGGAATGTTTGTCAGAGGAATGTATTCTGGTGTGAAGTGAGCATCCCATTCCCCTGACGATCATTCCCTTGACCCAGTGATTAGGGGAAGAGGGGGTCTATTAACGTTGGTGAGCAACGTACCTCGGCCTTGGGTGTATATACTTAATCCTGTCGGCACCTTTACCAAGGGCCGGCTCACCGACAGTTTGGCGGGCCACCCGGCTGGGACGGAAATCTCAGCGCCATACGCCAAGCTTACTTGGGATACGCATCTAATTGATATTGCCAAAACGTTCAAAGCGAAAGAGTATCATTGGAGCAAAGGTCACCCGATTACGGCCGAGGATATTCCAGGGTGGGCGAGCGAACTTAACCAGTCGAACGGTTTCTATCTCATTCTCAATCCTGTTGGTGTACCTGCCAGAGTCCGGCTATTACGTCCTTTTGAGGGTCTTCCGACTGGTACGGAAATTTCCTGGGACAATCGATGAGGAGGAGCAAGGTTATTACGTCATACAGCAGCGAAGTCCTCAAACGGGCCACCATAACCGCAGCGGACAAAATGCAGGCCAGCACGGACAGGGATATTGGGCGAACGTAAGCGTGAGAGCAATGCGGTTTTTGCGCCGGTGTGGGTCAAGCGGGAGGGAGTGTGAATTGCTTTCTCGCGCGGCCCGATTCGACTCATGTATTAAGCGCTCTTTTTCCTCAATCTCTTTAAGCTGATGAAGACTTGGAGCGGTCCAGCATTTCCGGCGAACACGCCCTCGGCACCAGAGATTTTGATGGCAATGCCGGAAAGATACATCGGAAATAGTTTATCGGGTGCCGGTACCACGCCTTTCCTGAGATAGTCGATTTTCTCTTTCTCCCCAAACGTCCGAACTAACTGAACATCTCGCTTCATCGGCTCTTCAACATTCGGATTGTTCCATGCCCACTCCCATGAGTTTCTCGACGGGAAATAGCTGCCTATGACCTGTCCATCTGCTTCAACCCTGGAACCATCGTGCAACTCTAAGAAAAAAACTCCGGAGAACTGGTCGAAGCCCCATCTCTTGTAATTGGAGAAGCTCCAATCTCGGTTCAGTGTTTCCAGTTTCTCGTTATATTCACGCGTACAAGTTGCAAGAAAAGCGTCCTGTTCAGGTGTGAGAGGTGCATACAGCCGTTTCTTGTTCTTAGAGAAAAATGAAAACATGTTTCTATGGATTGTGCCTAGTGCCGGTAAATCGCCCGGCGATGGCCTATTGCTATCAAATAAATCTCTCCTTGAGCCAAGTCAAATCTGTATATTACGCGATAATCGCCGACCTGCATCCTAAACTTGTCCGAGCCGGTCATTCGATAATGTGGAAAAGTGTCGAGCGGCAAGCCCATCGCATCAATCTTTCGCCGGACGTTGGCCTGGATTGCCAGAGGCAATTGTAAAAAATCACGGTCGAATTCGCGTGAAGCAATTTGGGTGGCCGCGCCATTCATGGGCGCAATCAAGGCTTGCGAACGCGCGAGCGTCCCTCACGAAGGTCCTGCTCGCCGCGTTCGATCTTCGCCTTGAATTCGTCCGTAAGCTCCAGTTGGTCCTCCAGCAGGTTCTCCAGCCAGTCACGCAGTTCTTGCTGCTTCTCCGGCGGCAGCATTCGAACATCGGATTCTAGTTGTTCAAGAGTTCTCATCTTTGCCAGAATAATATCCCATGCGGGAGGTTCCGTAAAGTCCCTTCGCGGAAAGAGTGAAGCCTTTGCCTTGCCACCGAAACCCAATAGGCGAAATCGACATAATTAGCACGACCACGGTATGCCCCCAGCCGGAGTTAACCTCCACCTTGGCGGGGAAGGCCTCGATTCCATTGACATCCGCCGTCGCGCTTACCGGCGCTTTGGTGGACTAGGCAGCGGACATAACACGGGCCAGCATCTGCGGATAACTTATGCGCGGATATGTAGCTTGCTCACGGTTGAAACGATTATCTCCGCCGCTCGTTTCCAAGGCCATTGCTTCATGTCTTCCGCGGCGGCCTGACCGCGGGCTTGCGCCTCAACGCGGTGCTCGTAGGCGTATTCGATGCTGGCGATGATTTCATCCAACGAAGGCTCAACCCAACGCGCCACCAATCTCCCGCTCAGGTCGTTGATCGGGAAAGGCCGAAGTTCTTTGAGCAGAAAGGCATTACTCTCGCGGCATAGGTCTTTATGCCCAGTGGCATCGGTGACGATCGCCGGCTTCCCACAAGCCATATATTCCATGAGAACCAGATTGGTTCCTCCCTCGCAACGGTTGGGGAACAATCCAAGGTCGGATTGGCGGTAGGCCTGCGCCATCTCTCCCGCCGGCAGGCTCGGCATCGTCATTACTCTCGCCTGATCAATCCCGTTGAGGCGATAAATAGTCTCCATCTGCTCCACCCAGTTGCGGCCCGACACTTCGAACCGGATGTGCGGGGACTCCCTCATCGTTTCCATCGAAGCCCGCCACGGATTGTGCCACGCCGTCAGCAACATCATGTCGGGATGTTTCTTGCTGAGGACGGAAAAGGCCTTCAGCACAAGGTCCTGGCCCTTGCGCAACTCGAATTTGCCGCCGGAAAAAAGCACGAAACGCCCGTCTCTTGCGACCGCTTGAGGGTGAAATACCGTCGTGTCCACGCCTTGAATCAATAAAGCGGTGTTTGAGATTCCTTTCTCTTGCAGACGTTCCATGCACCAGGTTGAACCGGCAAAAACCACATCGAACCGGCGGGCATTTTCCACCGACTCGGACACCAACTCGTTTTCGAAAAAGACATATCCCAAATTGTGGCGCCCCCGGGCCGTGCTGAAAGGCGTAAAGACATTCCCTCCCAAGGACGTGAAGAGATCCCCGGGCAGGGCTGAGGATTGGAACATGGGATCGGTTCTGTCCAGGTAGCGGACTGTCAGCAGTCTTGACAATTCCTCCATCAAATGCCGGTTGCAGACCCCCCAGCCGAATCCGCCGCCCGGTTGTCCCGCGTAGTAAAGCGGGATTGCGCCTGGGGCGCCTGTCGTCGTCGTGACATGATTGAATCCGGAACCCGGAGAATTGGCGCCGTCATTGCCGTCCGTCGGTTGGTTCGTACGCCGTGTAAGATCGCGCAGAGCCATTTCCGCCGCCGCGACGGCATCCGCGTAGCCGGGGCGCAATCTCACCGCTTGCTTGAAGGACTCAAGCGCATCGCCATGCCGTTGGAGGGATTGCAGGACGAGGCCCACGTTGTAATGAGCATCGGCATCCAAAGGTGAAAGCTGGATTTCGCGCCGGCAGCAGGCGGCGGATTCATCCAACCGGCCCAGTTCCCTAAGCACCGCGGCCATCAGCAGGTTGAGCTTGGGGGTTTTGGGTGCAATGCGCACGGCCTGTTCGAGGCACGCCAGCGATGCCGTGTGTTGTTTGGACTGGAAAAACAGGAATCCCAACTGCCCGTGCGCTTCCACGCAATTCGGATCCTCCGCCAGCACCGCGGCATAGGCCTTGGCGGCCTCCAGGGGACGCTGCCGCGCGAAATGCTGACGGGCGCTCTCGAGAAGCCGACGACCATTGCCGACAACCGGAGAGGGGGGAGAAAATGTGCTGCTCATGGAAAGCATCGACGCGTTGAGCTACAATATGTTGATGTAACTCTGGTCCGGACGGGTGGAATTACGAAGGCCAACCGGCGCCGAATTGTCCGACGGACAAAATCTGCCCGGAACAGCGTTCCTGGGCATAGACGAAGCCATCGGGCAGGCAAAACCTGCCCTAAACAACCAGTCAGGCGGTCGTTTTAAGACCATTACCGGAAAAAAGCAGGTAATATGCCAAGCTCTTCCAAGCAACGACGCCCCGCCGGCAGCGCCATCCCATCGAGATAATAGAAGCTGAGCAGGATGACATTGCCCGCAACGAAAATCACTTCGGCCAGTCGGTCCTTAATCCTCATGTTCTTCACGATAATGCGCCGGTCCGAAAAGGGAGCTTGAACCGTTTTGGCCGTGGAATACGCTGTCGGGTGTTGTGGCTAAATCGGCGCAATCCGGGCCGGGCTCGCAACCATTGACATGGCTCCAGTTGTAACGCCCAAAGCAAAAGAGCTGTTTCGCCGGGCCATGGAGAGCCTTGCCCGGTCTCAGAAACTCGAGGCGGCCCGGTATTTGTTCCAGGCTGTGAAGATCCAGCCGGCTTACTTTGACGCCCTTTACAATCTGGGTTTGGTTCTGCAGGAGTTGGATAAACTTTCCGAAGCGATTGCCTGTTACGAACAAGCCTTGAGAGTCAACCCGGATTTCGCCCAGGCATGGAATAATCTGGGCGTGGCCCACCATAAGGCCGGGCGGTCGGCACAGGCAGTGGATTGCCATCGTCGTGCCATCAGCTTGCAGCCGCGGGTTTCGAGTTATTACAACAACCTGGCAAACGCGCTTCGCGGGTTGGATCGCCCGACCGAGGCCATCCGCGAAATTCAAACCGCGCTGCAATTCGATCCCTCCTCCTCGCTTCTCAGGCACAACCTGGGCAATGCCTTGCGCGAAGCTGGACGGATTGACGAATCCGTGGCCGCGTTTGAGGATTTGTTGAGGGCCGAACCTTCCATGGCGGAGGCCCACTTTGACCAGGCCTTTTCGTTGCTCCTTGGGGGCGATATGGGCCGGGGATGGGAGGGGTATGACTGGCGATGGCGGCTCAAAGACCACGCCCCGCCGCCGGAATTTGCGCAGCCTGCCTGGCAAGGCGAGGAGATCAAAGGCCTGCGCCTTTTTATCTATGCGGAGCAAGGCGCCGGAGATTGTATTCAATTTGCCCGCTATCTTCCCGAGTTGGCCCGCCTCGGCGCCAAGGTTATCCTGGAATGCCCCGGCTCACTGGTCAGATTGTTCGGCACGATTCAGGGGCTTGAACAGGTCATCGCGAAAGGGGATGCAATACCGGCCTTTGATCGCTCTTGCGCCTTGATGAGCTTGGCCCGATGCTTTAAGACCACTGTTGATTCCATCCCCGCTTCGGTTCCCTACCTGAGAAGCCCGGGAAGAACTCCCGAATTGCCCCGCGTTGCCAAGGCTCATCCGGATGATCTGAAAATCGGTTTGGTTTGGGCAGGCAATCCCGCGCAGCAGAATGATCGGCACCGTTCGATTCCGCTGGAGATTTTGCAGCCGCTGCTGGCGTGTAGCGGGGCAACTTTCTACAGTTTGCAGGTGAAGCTGCAGCCGGCATCCAGTCTTCACCCCTTGGAATCCCGATTCGTGGATTTGTCGCCACTCATACGCGACTATTCCGACACCGCCGCATTGGTGGGCCAACTCGACCTGGTAATCTCGGTGGACACCTCCGTTGCGCATCTGGCTGGAGCGCTGGGGTCTCCCGTCTGGCTTCTGTTGCCCTGCGCGCCGGATTGGCGGTGGTTGCTGGGGCGTACGGATAGTCCGTGGTATCCGACCATGCGTTTGTTCCGGCAGCCGCAACCCGGCGATTGGCCTGCAGTAGTAAGACAGGTGGCAGGTGAATTGGCGGGGTTCAGGGAGACGAGCCGTAAAACCCGCCTCGAGAATACCAGTTAGAATGTCATCCTTCGGTTGCAGTAGGCGGGCTATCGATTGGCGCCAGTCTCAGATACTTCACCCGCCAATTTCACCCCAGCCGGTTGTTGAAGCGCCATCACCAAACCGACAACCCACAGAATTGCGGCCACCAATCCCCCCAGTACGCTCAGTTCCAGAATGATCTGGTCAGACAGCCGTGGCGGAAAAACGGAAATGGGATGGATCTGGCTTCCGACTGTGAGCAAAAGCGCGATCCCGGAAGCCCAAGCCCAAAAGGCAAAGCTGAGACCCTTTGGCCGCCGACAGGCTGAAAGCGAATACCCGAGCATCACGACATTGACGATGCATGTTGTCACCAACCCCGGTGATCCAAAGCAGACCAGCGAAAAATAAAGGCCAACCAGCATGAACAGCACGCCGAAAGCCACATATTTGGCGGTGTTGATGGACAACGTCCGGGAAAGACCCAGCCCCGATTGGCGGACAAGCAAAATTAGTCCCGCCACAACGAGAACGCTGGAAACGATATGGCCCAGCCAATAAAACTCCAAAAGCCATTCGGAATTCTCGGCACTCCAGTAAAAATCTTGCGACAAGTTCCAAAACGAAGAGATTACCCGGCACTTGTCTGGTGGCGTAGTGCTCCAGACGAAATCCTGCGCCAGATTTTGGAACCAGCCGGCATGGCCTATGTTCCACGCCACGTGTCTGGCGGCTTCGGTATAACATTTGGTCCCGATTTCAGAGACCAGATTGATCGAATACCCCCAAAGCCAATAGGCAAAAGCCCGGTTTTTGAAACATCGCAGGCCCTTGAATGAATAATACAGCATCGCTCCATTCAATCCCAAAATGCTCAGTGACCCTAGAAAGCTCACCGTGAGAGATGGCAAATCCATTCCCAGCAACGAAAACAAGAGCCCCAACCCTGCAAAAATCAGCGTCTGCGTAACGCCCTGGTATTGTTTCAATCTGAACTGCACGATGGCGTGGCAGAGCAATATAACAACGCCAAGGACATAGCCCACTCCAAGGGCAAGCGACCAGGTCGAAGCGTTGAAATTCGAGATAAGTCCATCATCTCCAGCTATATAAAACCCAATCGATTTCCAAACCACCAATGCGGTGGCGATGTACATTTTGACAAGAAACAAACCCAGATGCGTGATCTTATTCAATTTGGCCGCGGGGTTGTTCATGACAATTATGTACGTTGCATCAATGGCAGTCGGATGTATATGCAGCCAATAATCAGTAGAACGTATAAAGCCAGGAATAAACCGCCGTAGCAACGTCGTACGCCACCCGGTAAAAATAAAATGGCACGGGAAAAGGCCGCGCCGAACGTCAGACAAATGTATGAATTAGTCGTCCACGCAAAAACTCCAGATGATCCGAAATGATAATGCACATAAGGATCCAGGGAGAGCAGGTTCATCTGAAATATCCACCAGTAAACAAAAATGATTGCCGGATAGACAGCCAATAAACCTTCCTGTTCTTTTCGCCGCATCGAGTTGAACGGAGAAACCAGGTAAGCGAGAAAACTCAGCACGATCAACAGCAGGATGCTTTTACCATCGTACACTCTTAACTCGCTGTAATTTATATAGGCAAACATAAAGGCGCTGCTCCAAAACAAGCGGGCAGGACCCCATCTTCTATAGAAAGGTGCGGAGAAATCAAGACGTTATCGACCGTCCCCGAATTAACCTCCACCTCCATGAGGAAGGCTTCGATTCCATTGACCGCAGCGAACAAAACACGGGCCAACATCAGCGGATGTTGAACGAAAACGCACGCAATGGCAATCCGGTTTTTGCGACGTGGCGGGAGAGGCGGGATGGAGACGGCGAATGGGTCCGCCAACTTCGCGGGCGATATAAGGAGCCACAGCCGCTTCCATTTGTTCGGGCCTTTTGGACCCGATCCGCACCGCGCAACTGCCGAGTGATTCCTGGTATTCCGGCGCAACGGCCACTACCGGCAACCCGTCAGAAAACCACTGGATTTGAACGGGATAGGAGTGGAGTGCCATCGTATTGGTTGAGTAATCAATTCCCACTCCATTGATAATCGTATTCGGCAGGGGGGTCGTAAGCACATGCCGGCACAAACGGGGGTGCTGATGAGGTTTTCCAATATATTCTCTTATAGCCGACATGGCCATCCACGAAACTGACCATGTTCATCGCGTTGTTGAAGAAAAAGTTTGGGCAATAGCTGGTCGAAATGATATAAAGAGGCCGCTTTGGTTGATGCCACGAAAATGGAATGAGCGCTGGTGCTTCGGTCACAAGGACCGTTCTGGATGGATGCTTTATGGAATTAAGGGACATGCCGGCGATGCCAGGCCGGAAGGCGCTGTTTGTGGGATCAAACAGGTTGCCCGCATTAAATACGTAGCTCGAATAGTCGCTGTTGGATTGGGCGCACCAGCTTTCCGGCACATATCCCTCCCAGGGGCCGTCACCACGTCTCCCAAATGCGTAATCGTAATAATAAACATCCGCCGGGCAGGCGAACAACCTGTCTTGCGCCGAGGACGCGCCTTTCAAGCCGACGTAGCTCTTCATAAGCTGCTTGTAAGCGTCATAGGGTTTGGGGATCCACCGTCCGGGCTTGGGTGACTTGTCATTTGAATCATCCGAATACATGCGCACACCCAGATTGATTTGCCGCAAGTTGTTCAGGCACGCGGTTCGTTTCGCATGACCTTTGGCCGCGCTGATGGCTGACAAAAGCAACGCTGCGAGTACGCCGATGATGCCAATGACCACCAGCATTTCTACGAGCGAAAAGCCGTCACGACTTTTTGCCGCCGAGGCAGTGGTTTGATTTGCGAAGTTTTCCGAATGCGCCTGCCGGTTTGCAGTGCATATCATGCTGGTCATAACGCGCCTCGCTCCATGAGCTCATCGTCATTCTGGCCGGCTTGCTTGTCAAGCCATCAATTCTGCGATACTGGCGCGCGATGCCCGCGTTATTGCGGTTCCTCGAGGATGTGGCTTGCGTCTATGATGCACACCGGAACAAATGAAGCGTCGCCGGGAATATAACACATGGGGAATGATGCCTGCGGGTCCTCCGGACAGTGCGGCAGGATACGCTGAGGAAAATAAGGCGCCAAGTCCATGCCAATAGGAGTGTCAACCCTCGTGTGATTGGCGAAGTATTGGCGCCGCCACAGCAACTTGGCAAAGCGAATCTGTCTCAAATTGTTGACGCATATCTCATTCGCGGGAGCATATTGGGAGGCGCGCAGAAATTCGCATGGAACATTGGTGTTCAAGACAAACATGGACGCGGGATTTGTGTTAAAGACAATGCTCGTAAGATAGGGGCTAAAAATACTATGCGGTTCATAATAGGAATACGGGGTTCGGGGAAAAGCATACTCGTTCGTCCACCCGGCAAGATCAGTCGAGAATTCAATTCGATAGTTCCGGCCGGTTTCCCCCGTCAATTGGAAGTCGAATTGTCCTGGCTGGCCGCTCATGGCCGCCAAGGAAGGCGGCGCATTCGACGAACTGACCACAAGAACGCCCGGTGAACTGGTTACAACGCCCCCGCTGTTGGAGACGACGACCGAATAGCTGCCCGCCAAAGGGCCGTCAATGTTGGTCAACGCCAGCATCGATACGGTCTGGCCCGGAAGATTTGAGCCATTGCATTGCCACTGATAACTCAAGGGCCGGTAGCCGTCCGCCACCGCGGTAAACAGGGTGCTCGCGTTGGAGGAAACGGTCAGGCTGCGGGGTTGCTGAAGAATGACCGGGTTGTTGGTGGCCACGAGCAGCAATTGACACGTGTCCGAACTGCTGCCCAGGACCTGAATTTGATAATTGCTGCCTGCGACAGCGGAAAAGGTTAATGCCTCGCAGAGCATCGAGAGATCGAAACCCATATTCGTAGTCGGTTGAGCGCCCGAGAAAACATTCGTCGTGTCGTACACAGCAACTCCATCCAGGGGATAGAGGTCTGAACACACGCTGTCCGCGGAGGCCCCAATCATTTCCAAGACCACAAGCGATGTTTGCGGCGCGGTCCATGTCCACCACACCGATTGCGTTGGGGTAACGCATGGGAAGACTGTCATATAACTTCCAAAATATTCATTAGACTCAACAGTGGCGCCGGCCAGCGTCGCGGAAAACGTGAGTTGGCTGCCGCTGAGAACAATTCGATTGGAGAAATTGTCGTTGGGCGGCGGAGCCTGGGCGAAGCATTGCCCACTAAAGGCAACGCACAATACTACAGGAACAAGTCCTCGCTTCATCCAGCCAGTGTAACCGGGGAGGATTGTGAAAAGCAAGTTATAATTGGAGGTTGAGTTTCCACTGGGTGTGAGACAAAATTCTTCAGGTGACGAAAAAGGGTCCCCTCTCTCCGGCTCTCTCCCCGCACGCGGGGAGAGAGGGCAAACGTGGCCCCAAAGGAGTATGTTGGGTCGCATATACT
>JBEKSF010000014.1:0-66569 GCA_049517295.1 Verrucomicrobiota bacterium | reverse complement strand
GGCGTCGGTTTCAATGGAGGTGGCCAGCTTACATCATCGCTCTGGTCGGCTGGTTTTTTGCCGCCGTCGCTCTCCTTTGTCTGATGCACTGGAGATTGTGGTGAACGACACCCAGAAGCAGCGAACCGGTGCCGCCATGCGAAGTCAATACAAACGCACCGCTTGAACTCGAGCACCGCCAACTCTCAAGCAGAACTCACACAATCAACTATACAAAAACCAGTCAATACGAGGTATGAAACCGAGATGCACAAACCAATCCACAGAACGAATCTTGCGTCTGGCGAGATCATTTCCTTGCCTGGCACGGAAGCTCGAAGGCTGGCATCCAGCAGAATTCGACCCGGAGCGGTTTCTGGCGCTCACGGACGGATGGTCGCACGGTGAACTCCTGTGCGCCATGTTCATCGTCAGCGTCTGGGACCCGGGCAGCGCCAATCTCCGGGGATGGAAGTTCGATCTTTTTGAATTTGCCGGCACGGCAGACCCGGACCATCGAGTGGCCTTGATGCTGTGGCTGGCGTGCCCAAGTTGGTATTGAAAGCCGACTGGATCTTCGTCGACCAGATCCTCTGGCTGGCGCGCCCCAAAGAGTGGCTTGTGGTGGCAGAAAACCCGTCGCAACCGAAAAATCAGTCGTCCACTCGGGGCGGTGCGTATGCTTCTGCACTTGAACAACGGGCGGCACCGAGGACCGTGGCCCCATGCGCGTGAACAGCCACAGTGCGAGGCATTTTTTCGCGATGTCGGCGAGGGTGCCCAATGCAGGCGCGGCCTCAGGCAGCCTGCCGCCGGTAGTGGTGATGTAGACCTCGGACCAGCGGCAACTCGACCACCTTTCCTCGCTCCGGTGGCTGCACCGGCTGTGAGATTGGACTGTCGTGCGAGAGAGATCCTCCGAAACATCCGGGCCGAGTATTTGGATCAAGCTTTCTATTGGAATGCGCGGGACTTGGAGCAAAAGCTGGCATCCTTCAAGGACTACTTTAACGCCGTGCAGGTTCATCAAGGCCTGAGCGGAGACACCCCGGCGGAGAAAGTTGGAGGTTCAGGGCTGCCCTTGGCGAGCCTTCTCAATTATCGCTGGCAAAGCCATTGCCACGGCCTTGTTCAGCTGCCGATCGCCGCCTGACTGGAGTTTCGCCATGTACAGCAGGTGGATTGATGACCTACTACGTGCTGGTCTTGATGCGGTTTGGATCGAGACAGATCTGCGTGGCCGGTTTCACTCTGGCCCCGGATTCTGCTTGGATGCAGCAGACGGCCCGGAACCTAACGATGGCCGGGGAGGGGTTCCCGGAAAAATTTAAGCCCAACTGCAGAATCCTCTATCCCGCCTTTAAAAATGTAGGACACCACAAAATTGTCCTACATTTGGGGTTAAAATCGGCACCGATGGAGAATATCTATGTCAATACTTAGAATGCGATTTTCAGAGGTAAAGTGCCAACGTATTTGCACGGCACGAGACGTGCTTGGAAAGTCCAACAATTGATCCGTAGTCAGATGCTCTATCCAATTGAGCTATGGGTGCAACCAGGAATCTCTAATCTTCGCGTTTCGCAAGTCACGCCAAGAACCTTAAATGCGCCGGGCGCGGAAGTCAACGCTGCGCGAAATGCAAGACTGGACGGCCCTGCGCAAGAGATGATTCACGACACGCCTGCATCACCAACTGAGTTTGCAACGCCATTTTGGGCCAAAGCGGGTCCAGCTTCCCGGTCTGGACCTGTTCGGCGAAGTGGCGGAAGAGCCGGCTTTCCTGGGCCGTTGTGTCGCTGTGGCTGCGCTCTTTGACCTCCCAGCGGCGGGTGTGCGGCTGCATTTCAAAATCGCAACCTTGAACCTTTAATACCGGGCTCCCGGTTTCGAAGGCGAGTTGGTTTCCGGCAAACGGCTGGACAAAATCCGGCACCCGGAGGTGGCCCCGTTCCCCGCTGACAATCGCCCATTGCTCGGTTGCCGAAAGGAATGAACAGTAGAAGCTGCTGCTCACCCCGCCCTCAAAAAAGAGTTCGCCCGAAAACTCCGTCGGCACAGGCAGGCCGCTGCCCGGGTGCTTGAACTCGCGGAGAGCCTGGCCGGTGACTCTTTCCGGCGGCTTCCAGTTCATCACCCAGAGGGCAAAGCGGATGCAGTACCAGCCCAGATCCCCCAGGCATCCGTGAGGTTCCAACTCGCTCCGCGCCCGGATGTTGGAGTCGAAGAATGCTTCCGAGGCACGGAAGGTGAAGACGGAGGTAATCCGCCGGATGCGGCCAACGGATCGGTCGTTGTCAAGCATCTCACGGATGCGCTCCAGGCGCCGGCTGTGCATGAACATGACCCCGTCCATGAACTGGACGCGGTGGCGCCGGCACGTTTCGAGCATTTCCGTCAATTCAGCCAGACTGGTGGCGCAGGGCTTTTCGCACACAACGTGTTTCCCGGCCTCAGCGGCTCGTTTGACCCATGCCGCGCGGATCCCAGTGGGCAAGGGAACATACACGGCATCGACCTCCTTGGAGGCCAGCAACTCCTCGTAACTACCGAGCGCGCGCGGGGCGGGGTTGAAGGCCGCTTGAGCCTGGCATTCATTGATGAAACGCTGGCTGCGCTTTGCATCGCGGCTGGCAACGGCGGTGACGACACCGTTCTTGGAGTTCCAGATGGCTTTCCAGTTCTTGCGGGCGATATTGGCGGCGCCAAGGATTCCCCAGCGCAATAAAGGTGTATTCATAGCTTCGGCAGCCGATAGCTCATTACCCGGAATACTCCTCCGTCATCTGCTCTCCCCGGTGGGCGGGATTGGGCACCAGGTTCTGGCCGCGCGAGTCCACCACCAAATCAAGCATCTCCAGCGGCACTTGACCGAGAAGATTGGGCGCCTCCTCCGGCACTTCAACCACATCAAAGTTCTCGTGCCGTTCCATCGCTTCAAGCCGCACCGGTTCGTATTTGTTGCGGATGACCTCGCCGTTAGTCGTTCGTGAGCGCACGGCATCGGTTCGTTCCAAGCCCAGCTTCTTGATGACTGTGGGCTTGAGATAGAGGCGGGTCGCGCCAGTGTCCACCAGCGCCTCGACTTCAACTTCGCGGGGTTCGGCCTTGCGGGCGCCAGCCGCTTTGAGGAAGGTGTCCTTCAGATTCGTGAGCTTGATCTTGACGATGACTTTGCCCATGTCCCAAGCCTCCCGGATCTTTGGCGAAAGGTCAATGCGTTTACCGGGCCACGGCCCCAAATTACCAATAACTGCAGCCTATCCAAATGACCTGTCATCAACGGAAGCAAACTGAATTACGAGTGGTTCTGCGGCAAGGCAATAGACGGTTCAATCGCGCCGCAGGTCGTGCATTCAAGGCACCGAATGCAGCCGGAGACATTTACTTTTTGGTCCACTTTCACTCCCATCGAACAGCGGCTGCGGCACAGGTTGCATTCGACGCATTCCTGGGGATTGAACCGGAGATGAAACAGGCTGAACCGGTTGAACAGCGCCAGCAAACCCCCAAGCGGGCAGAAAATCCGGCACCACGGACGGTGAATGAAAAGCGCCACCACAAGGAACGATAGCAGGATGCCGGTCTTTACCCAGCTCATCAGCCACCCGCCGCCGGCAATCACGCTCTGAATGGAGTACGGCACGCCCGCTTCCAACGCGCCCGCGGGGCAAAGCCGGCAGATGGAAACAACCTGTTTCTCAAACGGAATGCCTTTGAATCCGAGAATCATCGGCAGCACAATCACCAAGCCCACCAGCACCACGTAACGG
Source organism: Verrucomicrobiota bacterium (assembly GCA_049517295.1). Classification (GTDB taxonomy): domain Bacteria; phylum Verrucomicrobiota; class Verrucomicrobiia; order Limisphaerales; family Palsa-1400; genus JBEKSF01. The sequence goes on along the minus strand of JBEKSF010000014.1, from coordinate 62,817 downwards.
AAATGACCAACCCAGGACGGCGGGGAGATTTTTCGGCTGGTGATTTTGCCAAGCAAATCCTGCAGGAACCCGAACGGACACGCCCATCCGCAGACGAGCGAACCGCCCAACGCGCCAACCAGCAGCAGCACGCCGATCAGCAGATACGGCACTTCCCAAACCACCGGCAGCAGCGCCGCGTAATTTGCCATTACGCCCACCGGGCAGGCAAACGACGACAGAGGACACGAGTAACAATGAAAGACGCAACCGGGAATGCCATGCAGCCACTGACCCGCGGGCGCAAGCCATACGCCGAGAAAACCGGTCTGCACCCAGGGTCGAAGACGCGCCAGTTTTCGACCGAGCGCCGCCGGTCGCCCTTGCGGGCCATTTGGAACAGGACTTTCCATGCGGTACAGAATGGCCACGCCACGTGGCCGGAATTCATTTTATTCACGTCGGGCAGGGCGTTTTGGCCCCGGCATTCACGCGGATTTTCCACGCCGGCGGCTGGGCGGCGGCCTGCTGACCCGCCCAGCGGTCCAGCGCCTCGGCGGGATTGGCCGCGGCCTTGAAATCCGGCGGTGGCGGCGGCGGCATTTGGTCGGCAAATTGCAGACCGCCACAGGATAGGGCCTTGATCAGTTGCGTCTCTGACGCGGTGCCGCCATCGACGCTATCGACATTCGTCAGATGCCACGCGCCGCAAAAAGCGACAACCAACCCGCCCAATGCCATGACGAAGCCGGGCCAGAAATCGTGGCGTTCCAGCGCCCGCAAGCTGGGATTCACCGGCGGCTGTGGCACTGGTTTAAACATGGCATCTTAGTACTGATTTATGCTCGTCAGTGCTTGCGCGCCGGCGCGCGGGATTGGAAAATTGGCGGAGGTGGATGGGAATCGAACCCACCTGGGACTTGTTTGAGCCCCACGCTGGTTTTGAAGACCAGGAGCGCCACCAGGTCGCCCCACACCTCCATGCCGCCGCTCTCCACTCATTGCGGAGCGCAGGCGCGATTCATCTCCGGCCGGCTGCATTGCAAAGACACTCTGACAGCTTCGCGAGGAAAATCAAGGCGTTGATCCAGTATTACGAAAGAAGGAACCCGTCACTTCCTATCCCGCAAAATGCGGTCGGGGTTGCGCGCGCGGCTGACGGCCGTGTCGTACGAAATCAGGCACTTGCAGTAAAGGTCGTAGAGGCAGTTGTCCATCAGCACCATGCCCTCCTTGCGCCCGGTTTGGATCATGTTCTCCAATTGATGAAATTGGTTCTCGCGAATCATGTTCCGCACCGCGCCGTTGCTGATCAGCAATTCGTAGGCCAGCACGCGCCGGCTGCGGTCGGTCGCCGGCAACAGGTCCTGCGCAATGATGCCTTGCAACGAATTGGCCAGTTGCAGGATGATCTGCCGCTGCACGTTGCCTTGAAAGACGCCGATGACCCGCTCCAGCGCGTGCGTCACGTTGGGCGAATGCATCGTCGCCAGCACCAAATGGCCCGTCTCCGCCGCCGTCAACGCCGTCGAGATCGCCTCGTGGTCCCGCATCTCGCCCACCACGATGACGTCCGGGTCCTGGCGCAAGACATGGATCAACGCGCGGTCGAACGAGCGCACGTCGGTCAGCACCTCCTGCTGCACGACGATGGCCCGCCGGTTCTCATGCACGAATTCAATCGGGTCCTCGATGGTGACAATTTTGCACCGCCGCTCGTTGTTGATCAGATCCACCAGGTAATTGAGCGTCGTGGTTTTGCCCGCGCCCGTCGGGCCGGTGACCAGCACCAGGCCGTTGGGTTTGCGCGCCAAATCATCGACCTTCTCCGGCAGGCCCAATTCCTCGCGGGTGGGGATGAAATGGCCGCAAAAGCGCAGGCTCATTTCCGGTGAGCCGTTGCGGAGGTAAAACGTCACGCGCACCCGCCCCGCCACCTTGTGGTGCATCGAAATGCACAACTCCCATTCCGTCTCCAGTTTCTTTCGCTGATGGTCGTTGAGCAGCCCGATGGCCATTTCTTGGATTTCCGCCTGTTTCAGCGCATCCTCGTTGGCCAGGATGATCTCGCCGTTGACGCGAAAAGCCGGCGGCACACCCGCCACCAGGTGAAGGTCCGAGGCTTCGCACTCGTGCGCCGCCGACAACAGCCGCCCGATGCTTGCATCGTTGATGTCCGGAACGCTCATTTGACAAGGCGCCGCCACAAACCGCGCACCCGTCCGCCAAGGCCCCGCGACGCCAGCCCATTCAGGGCTTCCTGCGCGCCTTCGCAATTGCCATTGAGATCGAGGGCCTGGGTGTAGGAAATTTGGGCGGCATCCACAAACCCCAACGCTTCCTGGCAGCGCCCCAGGTCCAGCCAGAGCAGAAAGTGGCCGGTGTTCCATTGCACCGCCTCTTGCAGGATCTTGAGCGCCACGGCGAACTGCTCATAATGAAAACGGATGCGCGCCGCCAGCCAGGCGATGAAGCTGTTGCGGGGCGCCAGCATCAGCGCCTTCTCCAAACAATAATCCGCCCTCGCCTCGCGGCAGGCCAGCAGGACGTCTCCCCGCGCCAGCCAGACATAGGGGGTTTGGGCGCCGCGTTCCTCGATCGACGCGTCGGAAAAGGCCAGCGCGCTTTGGCACTCTCCGCTCCGGCCCAGGGCGACGGCTTTGACGGCGAGCAACTCCGCCTCATTGGGAAAGCGTTCCAGGGCCTTGTCGGCCCAGAGTTTGGCTTCCCGGTACTCGCCCAACTCGATGAGCAGGCGCGCCTGTGCCGTCCAGGCGCTGGCGTTCTGCGGATTGTATTCCAGGACTTTGGCGTAAAGGCGCAGGGCCTTCTCGAATTCGGCGTTCTCAAACGCGGCCTGCCCCTCGCGCAAATAGTATGGCTCGTCCCGGACCAGCCCCTTTTCTGAGGACTGCTCCTCCGATTCCCCGCCCAGTTCAAGATTGACGAATCTGCTCATCAGAAGGTTTGACGCCGCCAGAACCAGCGCTTAAAGGGCTTGCCGACGAATTGCGTCTCATCGACAATCGCCACGCTCATGATCCATTCTGAGACGTTCACGTTGCCATGCTGTATTATGAACAATTCCGGCCAAAGAAACCAGCGTTTTTCCGGCACTGTCAATTCCCCGCCCTGGGGCATGTTCGCCAGCGCCGGATGCGGAGTGCCGTTGACGAAGAATGTGCCGCGCGAGAATTCGATATGATCACCTGGCAGACCCACCACGGGGCTGAGATTAAGGCCCTCCCGAAGGTACCGGTGATCTCTCTGCACCGAATCATTGCGGAAGGCGACCCACTCCCCGCGCCGGAGGCCGGAGGCCGAAGATGTGCGCCGGATGACGACGACCTTGTTCCGATAACTTAACGGCATCAGCCAATGGTTCTCGATGAAGTCGCGCATCGGGGCATAGACCAACGCCAGGGTCATGCAACATAAGCCCAAGGCTGTCACCAGACGGAACGGCCACCGCGCCCCAGCCAGGGCGGGTTGGAAATAAGACACCAAGCCAACGCAGTGAATCGACAACAACACGCCCAATGCGGCATTGGCCTGCGGATACCCTATCAGTGCAAGAAACACGGCCAGCAGCACGGCGCACAGCCCCATCGCGGCCCATCCCAGCCGCCGCCGCCCCGTGAGGTAATACGCCAGGCCCGGCACGAAGACTCCGGCTGCGAACCCCAGAAGCGTGACGTTCTCGGCCAGTTCGAAGCGCGTCACGCGGAATAGCCGACGCCAGCCCTCCTTCGCGCGGCTCAGCGCGTTGGCGCGGGGCGGGTAATACGAGCTGTCCGTTGTGGTCATGGGCCGCGGCGCTGATCCAGTCGGTGATGCACCTGCTCATCAGGCTCGTAAAACTCGCTCGTATGCTGTTGCGATTGCATCTCGCCGACGATTTGCTCGAACAGTTTGGCCGCCTCCAGACAGGCCCGGCCTTTGTAACCTTTGACGTACAGTTCAATGCTGCCGCTTTTGGTGATCGTGATGTCAAATTCGCGTTGTGGCATATTTCAACCCTCCCAGTGTCGCACTTTCAGGCGGATGGACCGGTCTTCGCTGACTTCGTCTTCCACCACGATGAATCCCCGCGAGCGCATTTCGTCCATCAACTTTCGATACACGTATTGTTGCACGACCGATTGGCTCAATTCCTCCCCCAAAGCCTTCAATTCCTCCTTCGTATGGCCGTCGCCGCTCACGCACAACGATGCCTTGCCGCGGTTATCGCGCGAGAAAGTCACCCTCACCCCGTTTCGCTCCACGCTGATCCGCTGGTCGCGCCCCAGTTGGCCCGTGACGATCTCGCTCCGGGGAATATCGAGTTGGACGGCGGTGGACTTGGCTTGCGCCTTTTCGACCCCTGCGCCTTCCAGGCCGGCCAGCACTTGATAACCTAGGGAACTGGCCGCCGCCGTCACCGCCGCCCCAAACGCCGGCCAGGCGACGATGACCAACGGGGTCAATATACAAACACAACTCATAGGTGGCTCCTGTTTTAATCTCTCCTTGCTTTGACCCCGCCAGGAGCAATTCCTCACGCGGCAATCGCGCGCGTTTCGGTCACAATTCCATGCGGCGGCTTAAGGCGGCCTTCTGCGCGTCCCGCCCCACGCTGGCGTTGCGCGCCCGGCCCTCGGCCCAACTGCGCAGCCGGTTGATTTGCTCGTCCATCGTTTTGGCCAGCGGCACCGTTTGGGTGACCGAATGGAGGATGTGGGCGGTGGTCAATTGCTGGCTGGCGTAGAATGCGTCGTAAAGGGCGTTGTTGATCGCCTCCTCGATCTCCGCGCCGCTAAAGTCCGGGCTGGCCTCCGCGCAGGCCGTGGTGTCGAACGCCGCGGCGTCCCGCCCCCGTTTGACCAGATGAATGGCAAAAATCTGCGCCCGCTCCTCACGGCTGGGCAAATCGACAAAGAAAATCTCGTCCAGCCTGCCTTTGCGCAGCAATTCCGGGGGCAATTGCGAAATGTCGTTGGCCGTGGCGACGACGAACACCGGCGCCGTCTTCTCCGAAAGCCACGTCAGAAACGTCCCAAAGACCCGCGCCGTCGTCCCCCCGTCCGCCGAGCCGGACCCTTGCGATCCCGCAAAGGCCTTGTCAATCTCGTCCACCCACAATATCGTCGGCGCCACCGATTCCGCCACCGCGATGGCGCGGCGCACATTTTCTTCCGATGACCCGACCAGGCTCCCGAACATCCGGCCCATGTCGAACCGCAGCAGCGGCAGTTGCCATTGGCTGGAGACGGCCTTGGCGCACAGGCTCTTGCCGCAGCCTTGCACCCCCAGCATGAGGATGCCTTTGGGCGCGGGCAGCCCAAACGCCCGCGCCTCGTCGGTGAAGGCCGAAACGCGTTTGTTCAGCCAGTCCTTGAGCATGGCAAGGCCGCCGATATTGGAGAAGGTTTCCGTCGTCGTGCAGTACTCCAGCAACCCGCTCTTGCGGATGATCTGTTGCTTCTCGGCAAACACTTCGTTCACATCGTCCCCGCTCAACCGTTCGTCCTTGACGATGATTTTGGCGAACACGTTTTCCGCCTCGCCCAGCGTCAGCCCCAACGCCGCCTGCAACAGACGCGTCCTCCCGGCTTCGTCCAATTCCACGCGCACCTGCTTGAACTCCTTGACGTCGGTGATGATCCGGTCCAGCAGCGCGCTCAGGTCCTCGCGCGAGGGCAGCGGGAAATTCAGGACGGTGATCTCCTTGTCCAGTTCCGTCGGTATTTCCAACATCGGCGAGATCAACACGATGGTCTTGAGGCTGTCCTTCAGGTGCAGCGCGATGTCCTTGAGCTTGCGCACGATGGCAAAATTGTTCCGCGTCAAAAACGGATGGAAATCCTTGAATATGAATATCGCGGGCTCCACCTGCTCGATCACCTGGTCCAGCGCCGTCAAGGGGTCCTTGGTGGCCGCGTTGCGGTGTTTTTGCGATTGGATGGACGTGCCGGCCGGGACAATCCCGCTGCTGTAAGTCCATTCAAAAACTTTCTTGTGGCGCTTTTCACCCACGGCCAGCACGGCGGCTTGCGCGCGCGCCTCTTCGCTCGAAATGATGTAAAGAATCGGGTAGCGCGCCCGGATCAGCAGTTCCAGTTCAGTTTGAAAGTTCATCCTCTGTGGCTGCCGGCGCTTCCGCGCCGGGGACGCGGCGACGAATGGCTTCATCGTCCGGATTGAGTTCGAGCAATATCGCGGCCATGACTGGGGTCAGATTCTGCACCAAAACCTGCCCGTTGGGAAGCAGGAGAAATTCGGTCACCAGCGGCGGATCGGATGCGTTCATGGAATCAAATTCAGCCCCAGTTCACGCGCCCAGGCCAAGGCAGCGTCGGCTTCGGTTTCGGAAACCGTTCGGCGCAATTCCGCGTGGCGCCGCGATTGCCAGGCGGGCCAGAACCCGTGCCGAAGATTGGTCTTGACTCCCGGCAGTTCCGCCGCCAGCCATGCCGCCACTGGCTTCCAGCAACAGTCCAGGTGCCCGGGCATCAGCAGATGCCGAACGATCAATTCGCTGTGCTCCGCGGCCCAGCGCAAGTTCTCCCGTGCCACGGCCACGTAGTTGGAGATTCGCGCCAGCCTTTGCGCGCAGGCCTCCGAGCCGAATTTGAAATCCGCCAGCCACACGTCAAACATGCCGTCCAGCAATGCCCGGGCCTGAGGGCCGCCGTGGGCGTTGGTTTTCCACACCAGACGCGCCTCGCCCGGCAGATGGGAGACCAATTCCAGCGCCGCGTGCATATTGACCGACGGTTCGCCGCCCAGCACCATCACGGTGCGCGCGCCCCGATCCAGCGCCGCGACGGCTCGGTCGGCAATGGCCCCCGCGTCAAACCATTCCCCCGCCCGACTGTTCCAACTCTCCGCCCCGGTGATGCAAAATGCGCACCGCAAATCGCACCCGCTCAACGCCACGGCGTAAGTGGGAATCAATTCCAATTCGTCCGTCACTTCAATTTGCGCCCCAAAAAAACGGGTCTCTGCCCCCGCGTGGCACAAACCGGCCGGGCCGGCCAGGCGATTTGCGCCGCAGTCATGCGCGCAAAACCGGCATTCGCCCAGCATCTCCCGCGCCAGCGCCGCGTTCTCTCTCGCCCGCTCCGCGCGGTTCCGGGTCGCGACGGTCATAATTCCAGCCGGCTGATGCGTTGCGAAACCGCGTTTTGTCCCCCTCGCGGACGCCTCCATTCGCTGCGCAGCCACAAATAACCCAGCCCGCACGCGCCTCCTGAAAGCGCGATGACCGCGCTGATCACGCCGGCTACCGAGCCGAGCAGCAGAACGCTGATCACCGCGAACAGGATGACGGTTTGGCGCATCACCGCGTCCTGCGCGCACAGGCGCGCATAAGCCGCCAGCAACGCGAAACATACGGGGCCGGGTCCCAGGAGTGCTCCGGGGCTGAAATACTGGAGCGCCACTTTCACCAGCCCCGCCCCGGCGGCCGCGACCAGACAGTAAAGAAGAAATTCTCCCGCCCGCCAGAATCGTTCCACCGTGCCGCCAAACCACACCAGCGCGATGCTGCTCATCAATAAATCCGGCCACGAGGCCGGCAGCGCCGCGTAACTGGCCAGCCGCCACACTTGTCCGTGCCAGACCGCCGGGCCGCTCAGTGCGAGCCAATCCCGCAGAGGGTAAAACCGGCTGGTAAGGAACAACCCGATCCAAAGCGCAAGCAAAAAGCCGACTCCGGGTGTCAGCATCGCCGCCACTCGTTGATAGAACGCCCGCATGGGAATCAGGAGAAAAGCTTGCGCCACCACGAGCGCCGCGGCGGCGGCGATTCCTCCAGCGATTGGCGCAATCGCTGCGCGATCTCCGGCGGCACCGCCGTCTGCGCCGCGTCGTGGCGCAGCAATTCCTCCACGCTGGCGAATTCCTTGGCCGTCGTTTTCTCGCTCCGCGTTTCGGCGCTCTGCTCCTGTTGCTGGCCGGTGGTAAGTTTCTGTTTCATCTTTTACTCCGTCTTGGCGAATAGCGCGGCAAAGGCCTTGCGGCCGCGGTGCAATTTCCCGCGCACCGCCTCGGCTGACTGCCCCGTCAGCGCGCCAACCTCTTCGTAGCTCAATTCCTCGTCGCTGACCAGCAGCAGCAACAGCCGGTGCTCCTCCGGCAGCCCGTCCAGCGCCTTTTGAATCCGGTCCCCCAGTTCCTTGGTCTCCAGGATGCGCAACGGCGATTCGCCCCCGGCCGTCTGTTCCCACACTTCACTGTCGCTGGCCGCAAAAACGTGCCGGTCATGCCACACCCGCTGAAGATTGCGGCAATGATTGATGGCGATGCGATAAAGCCAGGTCCGCGCCGAGGCCTCGCCCCGAAACTGCTCCGCCTTCCGAATCGCTTTCAGAAACACATCATGCGTCGCGTCCTCCGCCTTTTGCGGGTCCCCCAAAAAGCGCAGTGCCAGGTAATAAATGGCGCGGCTGTGGCTGGTATAAAGACCGCTGAATTCCGCCGGCAACAGCCGGTCTTCCGCACCCGCTGCCTTTTCGGCTGTTGCGCAAGCCTCTTTCATGACAGTTTCCACTCCCCATTAGACAGCCCCGCCCCCCCAATGTCACGCCCCTTTGAAAACAGTTCTCGACAAGGCTCCGGTATATGCTAATTTACTTATCAGTGTTTTCCCGGAAAAAATGCTGTCAAAACCGACTATCTTTATTATGAAGACCAAGACCCCATTCGTGCTTTGGATGGCTCTGGCCGCGACCCTCTGCGCCGCCTCAAACATCGCCCACGCCGCCCCTGCCGCCACCTTTACCGATTCGTGGAAGGATACGGCTGTCCCGGATTCAACGGTTACCGCCAGCACTGCGGGCACGTTCACCTTCACGGCTTCGCTGCCTGTGGACTCGGAGCTGACGTCAAGCGAGATTAGCACCGACTCGCAGTTTTCGATCAGTATCGGCCCGGTTGGCAACACGATGCCCATTATCTCGGGCACGCTGGCCGATGCCGAGAAATTCACCCTCGGCAAAAACGGCAGCGCCACTTTCCCCTTCACCCTGATGAATCCCATCTCAGGCCTTCTGACGACCAACGGCACTTTCAAAGTCAGTTGGACACCCACCACCCTCACCATCAGCGGCTCGACCACGGTGGACATTTTGGGTGAGGAAACCAACTTCCTCATGACCTCCGATGGCATCGCCGCCAACAACACCGTTGACATGCACGCCACCAATGAAGTCGATGTGTCCCTGTCCGACACCAACGGCGGGATGTTCGACTTCGATACCAATGTGACGGGGACCTTGAAAAACACCGAGACGGAGTACGCCACCAATTCCAGTGGCGGCACGATTCCTTTGGAAGCGGGCTCCCTGACCGGTGCCGGCCATGGCATCAGCTTCAGCGATACGTGGAAAGATACCGCCGTCGCGGAGATACAGGACGCCGCCAGCACCGCGGGCACGTTCAGCTTCACTGCTTCGCTGCCCGTGGACTCGGAGTTGACGTCAAGCGAAATTAGCACCGACTCGCAGTTCTCGATTAATATCGGCCCCGTGGGCAACACGATGCCCATTGTTTCCGGCACGCTGGCCGATGCCGAGAAATTCACCCTCGGCAAAAACGGCAGCGCCACTTTCCCCTTCACCCTGATGAATCCCATATCCGGCCTTCTGACGACCAACGGCAGTGTCAAAGTCAGTTGGACACCCACCACCCTCACGATCACCGGCTCGGCTACTGTGGACATTTTCGGTGAGGAAACCAACTTCGTCATGAGCTCCGATGGCATACCCGCCGACAACACGCTTGACGTAGCCGCGACCAATGAAGTCGATGTGTCTCTCTCCGACACCAACGGCGGCATGTTCAACTACGATACCAACGTGACAGGCACCTTGAGAAACACCGAGACCGAGCACACCAATCCAAATGGCGCCGCTTTTCCGTTGGAAACCGGCTCCCTGACCGGCTCCGGTCATGGCATCAGCTTCAGCGACACGTGGAAAGATACCGCCGCCCCCGCCGCCTATTACGCCAGCACGTCCGGTTCCGCCAGCCTCAACATTTCCCTCCCGTTGGAAGGGCTCCTGGATATAACCAACTCCAGCTTGGATATAAGCGAGATGGGCACCAACTCGCAGCTTTTGATCACTATCGGCCCCGCGACAAACCCCGTGACCGTCTTTGGGGGCTTGTTGGGGGATGCTAAGAAATTCACCGCTAATAAAAATGGCGGCACCGCCACATTCAGCAGCCCGACAAAAGGGACACTGACGCTCAGTTGGACCACCACCTCTATCACTGTCACGGCCTCGACCATTTTTGACCTTTTGCATGAGGAGCAAACGTTCGCCACCAACTCCGATACCATGCCGGGTACCGAACCGATCAGCGGGTACTACGAACTGGGCCTGACACTTAACGACACCAATGGCGGAACCTACAGCTACTATAACCCCTTTGTGCCGGTGACCGGGAAAAACACGCAGACGGAGCAGGGCAATGCGGATGGCACCACCATCCCGCTGGAAACAGGGACCATCACCGGCACGGCTGATTTCACTCCTCCCACCGTCACCATCACTTCCCCTGCGGCCGGTTCCAAGGTTTACAATCAGAATTCGGTCATTGAACTCAAAGGCACGGCCAGCGATAAAGTCGGCGTGGCCAGCATCCTGTTTTATGTCAACGACCAAACCACTAATGCGATGGAGATTGACCAGGAGGGCTTGCCAGCCAAATCAATTACCTGGTCCAATTCTGTCGATTTTAGCCAATTTGGCACGCCCGGCACCTTTGTCGTCTCGGTCTTTGCCATTGACAACGTCGGCAACCAGTCCACTCCCGTCTCGCGCACCTTCCAATGGGTCCAAACCAATTCCGCCGTCGTCACCGTCAACCCGACCGGTGCGGGCACGGTCGCCGGCCTCCAGACAGGCAAACAGTTGCAGCTCGGCAACTCCTATCCCGTGACCGCCAAACCCAAGAACACGAACTGGATTTTCTCTCAATGGACCGATGGGGCCGGAGATGTCCTTTCCTCCAGCGCAACCTACGATTATATTGACACCGATGGCGCCTTGACCGCCAATTTCGTGCCCAACCCTTTCACCAACGGCATTCTGGCGGGCACTTATACCGGCTTGTATTACGACACCAATAACGGACCGCAAGTCCGTAACGCCGGCTACATCACCCTCACCGTCACCAAGACTGGCGCCTTTTCCGGCACGCTTTACAATGCCGACTATGGCAAATCCAGGTCTGCCCTCACCGGCCAACTGTCGGTGGCGCCGGACGGTTCGTCCGCGGCGGCGACCCTGCCGGTAATTCAACTCGGCAAGAATGCTTTTTTGCAGGTCATCCTCCAAGTCGCCACCGATCCCGTTCTCACAGACCCGGGCGCCGGGCTGCTGACGGGCTTTGTGAACGCTCTCAGCAGCGCGACCGATACCAATAATCCTTACACGGCCGAAATCCAGGGTGAACTTTCCCTCTATAACACCAACACTCTCGCTGGACTTTACAATGTCGTCATTAGCCCTGAAACCAACGATCCATCCCAAGGCCCCGCCGGATACAGCTACGGCAGCGCCACGGTGAGCAGCAAAAAAGGGTCCGCCGGAGCCGTCGCCCTGGTTCTCAACCTGGCCGACGGCACTTCCCCAACAATTTCCTTCCCGACTGCCCTGGCGCAAGACGGCACCTGCCCGGTTTACGCCTCCCTCTACGGAGGCAACGGCGTCATCCTCGGCTGGATGCAGTTCGCCATGGATGGCTCCGGCAGCATGTCTTCGGCAAGCATCTATTGGTTGACCGCCTACGATTACACCAGCTCCACGTGGCCCGATGGTTTCAGCGGACAGCCGGCCATTTCCGGCGCTCTCTACACACCGCCCAAGGCTGGCACCAATCTCTTTGGCGCGACCGATCTGATTCTGGCGATTGACCCGGGTTTTAGCGGCTTGAGCCTGCAAGATGAAACTGACGTTTCTGTGACATATAATCCTGCCAAGAACACCTTCACCGATACGAACAAAGTGAGCATCACCTTGACTGCGGCCACCGGCGCGCTGACCGGCACGTTCTCTCCGCCGGGCAGCCGCAGCGCGCTTACATTCCATGGCGTGGAAGCCGGTGGCGCCGCCTATGGGTTTTATACGGGCGCCAACAAGCAAACCGGGCCGATTTCGCTCAATGCCGTTCAGGTCGATCCTGTCGGGGGTGGCGTTGTTACGTCGTTCACTTTGATGACAAACGGTCCTGAGATTGCGCCGGATGCCGCGACCGCGGTAAGGCGCTGAGGCGCAACAATTAAGAATCAGTAATCATCAGGATTACGCTCCTGCAGTAAGAATAAAGGCACACTGGGCAGCGGGCAAACATTCCCCTGACATTCTTGCAACGGAAACCACCTCGCGTCGGCGCCCGGTGGACAGTTCCGCGAAAAGGGCGGAAACGATCTGACGGGCGATATCGGCGAACGTGTTGCCGTTGAAGAAAAGAAACGGGGGCGCGGCGATGGCACTGCCGCAGAAATTCTATCAATTCGGCGAGGGAGAGGACTTGCCCTCGCTTCTCTTCCCACTCGCGGCGGCACGCCTCTTGAGTCTCTCGATTAAAGCCGTGCTGCGCGCCTCCTCTTGCGCACGCTCCTCGGTTGTAGCTGACGACAGACTCCCAACTCCGGTTTTTGATAAAAGCGGCTCGGGCTTGTAGCGGTGATTGTTCGCAAGGACCTCCTCCAGGATGTCCTCGTCGGCCAAATGCTCCAGCAGGTCCACTCGCAGTTTCATCGCTCGTACAGTAGCCTTCCCCCTTCAATTCCGCAATCTGCGATTCCCACTGTTTCCACCTTCGCGCAGCAAAACCGCAGGCAATTGGCCGAAGAGGAAGCGCTTCATCGCAGCGACCCGCTCCAGCAAATCAGTCGGGAGCAGGCCACCTTCGGAGCGGATGGTCTGAAATTCTGGGGCGCGGCGGGGCATGGCTATGATTGGCACGTAGCTAACGTGATCTTCATCAGGTTCTGATCCCCAAAGGCCAAGCCGTAGGCGACACTCAGCCGGTCGAACTGTGGATGCAGCGCCTGGGGAAAGTCGTGCATGTTTCCGGGCAGGGGCATGGGTTCGAGGAGCAGCCCCTCGCGGAGTTGCCTTCGGCGATGCCTCTGCGTTTCCCAGCATGTAAAGTAAGAAGCGAGTCTGTCCTCTAACGGCCCGTTGGCAAGTTGGGCATTGTAGAATTGGGAGCGACAGCCACCGCCGGTCAGGAAAAAGCGAAGGTTACGTCCCCACGGCTCAAACGCTGGATTGGCATGAGCCTCGCGCTGTGCTCTTCGAAAACGCGAGAGACAGCGCACTGCAACGTCCAAAACGTCTGCTGCGAATTCGGAGGAAACCCGCCGGAAGACCGCGTCAAGAGATGGCGAACAGACGCGTACAAAGTCCGCGAGCTTCTCCGGAACAGGGCGGTATCCGTCTTGAAAATAATCGAGCGGGTATTTGACACATCCGTTTTCAATGTTCTCAAGCTCATAGGCGCGCTTTTCGTATAGTCGCAGCACTCCCAAATTCTTCACCTCGCAGAAGTGGAATGCGACGATGTCTTGCTCCTCGTCTCCGTGGAGGATAATGGTGGAAACATCAAGGGTGCCGGCGCCAACGTCAATCAACAGGAGATTGCCACGCCGACGGTGCGGGGAATTTACGTAACCTGCAAGTTGGGCTGCGATCTCGGGATAGATTCCTATCCGTGAAGTGGGTACGAAAGGCTTGAATTCAGCCTCTTTGCGCCGAATACGGCTCGCCAGTTCCAAGGAAGGAGGCTCCGGCTGTGATGAAAGCGCGATGGCAACTCTGGCAACCTCGCGATAAGCCGAGGCCAGAGGAGAAGTGTCCACGGCCTTACCGGGAAAGCCCAGGTTTAAGCTCCATCGGATTTGCCGTCGGCGATAGTCGGCTGTGCTTTGAGCTTCAAATCGGGTGCGCGCCTTATCAATCACCGTAGCGAGGTAGCACGCCAGCGCGTCACGAACTCGTTCGGATGCTGGATCATTCATGAGCCGCATTTTCAGATCGGTCTCAGAGCCAAAACGCGTCGGATGCAACCAAGCTGAGATGTCGCCTTCAGCGGGGCCAAAGGAGATGGCGTAGGACTTGTTCTTCCAACCGGGATCGCCGATGACGACCTTCGTGCAACAGGTGCCGAGATCAACACCCAGCACCAGATCGACAGCAGGAACAGGCACCGTGGTGACCCGCGACTGCGAAGGTAGGGGAACCTGTGGTGCAGTTGAAGAAGGTGAAAGAGGGGCGGAAGGCGGCGGAGGTGCGAGTGGAATCTGTTTGGCGCTTGGTGCCGGAGCGAGGGGAGGGCTTGAGGGAGATGGAGGATTATTCCGGCGAAACAGTGCGCGCAATCGGCTCCAGATGGATTGTGAGTCACTCATTCAGCGAACCAAGATAAAGCCAGCAGCGATAGTGGCGCAGTCGCCTTTGGTTTGTTTGTGTTCGATCTTCTGGCGTTGGGCCTCACATTTCCGTCGCAAACTCTCCAATTGGCCTTGCATGGCAGCGACAAGAGAACTGCGGCCCTGCGCCTCGTGACGAGCACGGACTTGTTCAATGGCCGCAGCGCGCCGGGCTTCAAATCGCTGCAAACCGCGGATTTGAATCTGTTTGCGATCCTGATTCTCACGCTCGCTGCTGGACAGGAAACGGTGGAAGGCGACATCTGAATCGTATTCCAAATCTCCGACACTGTCGCCAAGAGCAGCCAGCAATTCATCTCCGGCCTCTGGGATGTCGGTACATTCTTGTCCCAAGACGGCGGCGATTTCGACAATAGAAGACGCGAGGACTGGTTCTTCAATCGTTGTTTGTGAATCGAGGGACAAGAGCTGGTGCTGAAGCCGCTCGTAGCTTCGAAGTCCGTCCACCGTCCAACGCTGGGAGACGAAGGCGTAAAGTCCGGGAATAGCGTTCGGCGGTCTGACCGCAGCCGGGATTTCAGCAGCCACGGCTACGGGCTGGACAAGGCGGTTAACCCGCAGATGGTGGCCGATGAAACGAATAAGTGGATGCGCTTGATGAACCACCTCGATACCGGGGCCGGCCGATTTGAAGACACGGTGGTCGAAACGGACGCGCTGCTTCTCTTGAGTGGCGAGGCGCGTTTGGCCACGCAGGTTTTTCAAACTAAGGAACTCATCGAAGTGGCGCCAAACCTCGGAATCCAGTTCGATCTCGAAGATTCCCTCTTTCTGGTCAAGGCCCTGAATCCGGGTCGCCGGGAAGACCCGACGAAAGAAGGAAAGGACATACGCTTCAAGATCGCTTCCATTGATCCAGTCCCCCCGCTGGTGGGCGGCGGCGATCTGATTGATGACGTAGTCGCCATAAGCAGCCAGGACGGGAGCATCCTGCTCCAGTTCTTCTTCCTGCCTCATTTTCTCCTCAATCGCAACGGCCGTCCGCTCGATTCGTTGCGATTGCTGATCAGGACTTAGTCGGAGAGAAAAGAGTTCTCTGGTCAATTCATTGATGAGTGGTCCGATGACGGCTTCCAGGTCGCCAAGCGTGCGGCGGAATAGGTGAAGGCGGTCGTATAGGCGGTCGTAAATGCGTTCATCAACCGTGCCTTCGCACACAAGATTCATCACCACAATCCGGTCGGCCTTCTGCCCGATTCGATGGATGCGCCCTATCCGCTGTTCGACGACCATTGGGTTCCATGGAAGATCGTAGTTCACCATCGCGCTGGCAAACTGGAGGTCGAGACCTTCGCTGCCGATTTCAGAGGAAAGAAGAATAGGCGCGGAATCCACACGAGAAAATTTATCAATGATCTCCTGTTTGTCGCATGTTTCGTCCCCGGTTAGAAGCAGTGAGGCTATGCCATTTTCCCGAAGGCGCTCCGTGAGATAGTAAAGGGTGGGCTTAAAATATGCGAAGATGACGATCTTGCTGCCGGGGTGTTCAGCCCAGTGGTGTCGAATGGCCTCGCGAAGTTTCTCGTATTTGGAATCGCATCTGCGGAGAGCCTCTGGATCGATACAGCCAGCCAGTTCTTCCCGAAGGAATTGAATCAGAGGGCCAGCTAATGCGTTGCGCCGATCCCATGTAAAGTCGGGGTTGATGGTTTCATCTTCCTCGGCGGCGACGTTGAAGCGGTTGTAAGCAGCAACGACGCAACTCGCGACCTGACGCTGAGGCATGACGGTAAGAAAGCCAGAGCTAATGTCGTGTCGATCCGCATAAGCGTAGACCGCTTCGGTGACGCGTTGATACAACTCTTGCTCAATAGGCTTAAGAGGAACCCTGACGGTATTGACTTCCCGCAGGACAGGATGAGTGTCAACGTCGCGGCGACGGGTGCGGGTCACCACATAGGAAAGCAAGTTGGCTCGCTCGCTCTGGTAAGCGAGTTCCGCACGTACTTTCGCCTTGGCAAGGTCTGGTTCCTGGCTGATCCGCGCCCGCAAATCTGCCAGCGTGCGGTTGCCAGCGAGCAGCGGTGAATGAATGGCGAAGTCGAGTTGCGCCAGCAGGGACTCCCGCTCCGGATGGCCCAGTAAAATGGAGTCACGCAGGGCGACCAAAGGGGCGTTGGATTCAAGGATGGTCGCAAAGGTCTCCTCATCTGGAAAAGTATCCGGGTCGAGCCGTCGCAACAAGGTGAATAGATTTCGCGCTCGCGTGTGTAAAGGAGTTGCAGAAAGGTAAACCTTTTGTTTGGCAATCGGCGTGAGAAGCGCGCCCAGTTTCGATGTCTGGGCCTCCTCGTTACGCATGATAGCGGCCTCGTCCATGACTAGCAAATCGAGGAATGGTTCCTCAGTATCACTCCAAACGGTGAGCTGACGGGCCAGTTGGGCGGCTGGGCCATTGTTTTCACTCTCCCAATCCTTGGGAGGACGAAGGCCATGGTAGGTGGTGACAAGGGCGAAGCCCGCGCTCTGGTTACGGCGGGCTTCGTTTAATTTCTCCAAGACTTCAGATGGACCGGCAATCTGGGTATCCACTCCGAAACGACGCTTTAGCTCATTGCGCCATTTGGTGACGAGATGCGGCGGGCAGACCACGAGCAAGGTCTGAGCACCGTCACGAGCTTTTAGCTCCGTCCAGATCAAACCTGCTTCAATGGTTTTGCCCAAGCCGACCTCATCGGCAATCAATAGGCTGTTCGTGGGCGACTCCAGCAATTTCAGGATGGGCTTGAATTGATAGGCAAGAAAAGTTGTGTCCGATGTGTCCATCGAATACATGACGTCGGAAAGTCGTCCGTGCAGTTTCTCGTGGAGCACATTTCTACGGAGACTTTCCGGTCCCTCAAAACGCCCACCTTTGATTTCTTCAATGGCATCACGGTGATCGGGCAGTGGTTCGAGCAAATCCAATGGGGTAAGTCGACGGACGCCATCGTCGAAGTTCACTCGAACGAACCATCGACTATCGATTATTCGCGTCTCGCCAGCAACCATTCCTTGGCGCTCAGGTGCTCCAATCACCCGGACGCGCATTCCCGGCTTGCAAGTGTCTGGTCTTAGGGCGGGCATAGGTCAAAGAATTGGAAGGAGCAGGTAGGCTCTGAGAATGTCCATCGGCAGGGCGGGTTCAATCCAGACCTTGGCCTTTGCGCGCAACGCCTCGCGCACGCGGCTGTGGGCTTCCAGTTGCAGGACGGCGCGCTGAGTGGCCGTTGTGCAGAGCGCGACTTGGAGAACCGCTTCACCAATCGATCCCTTCCCTAAATCAAACGCCCAAACCACTGGTTCTTCGCTCATAATGTCCCTTTCTTGAACGTCTTTATCAGGTTTCCCCCGTCATCACAAGCATATTTGACAGTCGTGGCCTTTGGCGCCGTCCAAAAAGCGTGCGTGTATCCGGTCCGCCGTCTCGTTCAAGAAGTCTCACCCTTGCGCGCAGTCCGCACATTGCGCGGCCAACCTTCACAAGTTGCTTCCCACCAACATCTTCTCCATTTACCACCCATCCACCTGACGCGATTCTCCTGTCCGCTGCGGACCCCTCGGCGAATGGAAACGTGTTGTTTCGCGGCCAATCCCCAAAAATCTTCAAAAATTCCGCACTTTTTCCCCCAGTCGGTTTTTCTCCCTCGTGGAAATGTGATCAACTCCTGCGCGTGAGCACGAATATGCCTGCCCACCGGCTTGTCCGCCATAGCTTTAACGAAGGCGGAAGCCTTGGCGTAGGTGGGTCCATCGCCCGGCGCCGTTTGCCGGGCCGCCGCCACCGGCTGGTCCGCCGTAGCTTTAGCGAAGGCCGAAGCCTTCCAAGCTCCGCCCTCATGCCTTTCATTTTGGTCCCTTTCGTCCTTTTGGTCCTCTTGGTCTCATTCCTGCCGCCCCCGTGTCTTCCTCCTAATCCTAATCGTACTCTTAATCTATCCTGCTTATATACCCTTCCCTTGCGTCCCATTCATCCCGTTGCTGTTCCTGGCGGCACACTTAAACGATTCGCTCTATTTGCCTCTTTTTCAACTCTATTCCCAAACGATTGCCACCGGCCGCCGCGCCCAAACCATTGCGCCAGAGCCACTTGCAATTATGCCATTAGCAAACCTTATCAATTTCGAAACACTATTTTGATTTTTCCCGCGTTTTTATGAATGACAAGCGGGCGCCGCCTCACGGGAATCTCCAATGCGCCCCATTGGAATTTCCCGCCCAAATTGTAATTGCCTCCTTCGCCTTTCGGCTGTTAGCTCATTGGCGAAAGGACCCGCTGTATGTCGATGATAGTTGCGATATTGCTGATCGTTGTAATCGCGGTCATGGGCGCCCTGATTCTTGTCGTTGGCGCCTTCAACCGCCTGGTCTCTCTGCGCAACCGCTACAGAAACGCCTACGCCCAAATCGACGTTCAACTCAAACGCCGCTATGACCTCATCCCCAATCTCGTCGAGACCGCCAAGGGCTACCTCAAACACGAGCGCGGCACGCTGGAGGAGGTCATCTCCGCCCGCAACGCCGCCTCCGCCGCCAACACCAAAGCCGCCGCCAATCCCGGCGAAGCCGCCGCCATGCGCGAACTCTCCGGCGCAGAAACCGCCCTGGCCGGCAGCCTCGGCCGCCTCTTCGCCCTCGCCGAGGCCTATCCCGACCTCAAAGCCAACACGCTGATGAGCAATTTGATGGAGGAACTGACTTCGACCGAGAACCGCGTCTCCTTCGCCCGCCAGGCCTATAACGATTCGGTCATGCTTTACAACACCCGCTGCCAGGTCTTCCCCTCCAACCTCGTCGCCGGCGCCTTCCATTTCGGCCCGGCGGAATTCTTTACAATTGACAAACCGGAGGAAAAACAGCCCGTATCCGTGAACTTTTAATTTCCCCCATGGATTTTTTTGAACGCCAGGAAAAGGCCCATCGCAACACCAAATGGCTGGTCGTTTATTTTTGCGCCGGCGTGGCGGGGTTGATCGCGGCCCTTTACCTCTGCGTGGCTGTCATTTATACCGGGGCTTACAGCCGGCATCAATACGGGGGCGACGGCTCCCGGGCGGCGGTGGCGCTTTGGGACTCGCGGTTGTTCGCGGCGGTGGCGCTGGGCACGCTGGCCGTCATCGCCATCGGCAGCATTTCCAAAACGATTGAATTGTCCCAGGGCGGCAGCGCCGTCGCCAACATGATGGGCGGCCAGCGCGTCAGCCCCTCCACAACCGATCCCCACGAACGTCAACTCCTCAACGTCGTCGAGGAAATGGCCCTGGCTTCCGGCGTGCCCGTCCCCCCGGTCTATGTCATGCGCCAGGAACAGGGCGTCAACGCCTTCGCCGCCGGCCATTCCACCAGCGACGCCGTCGTCTGCGTCACCGCTGGCTGCATGAATCTGCTCAACCGCGACGAATTGCAAGGCGTCATCGGCCACGAGTTCAGCCACATTCTCAACGGCGACATGCGGCTGAATCTCCGCCTCATGGGCGTCATTTTCGGGATCGTCTGCCTGGCGGTCATCGGACGCATCCTGTTGCAAACGCGCGGCGGCAGGGGCGGCCGCAACCCGTTGCCGTTCTTGGGCCTGGCGCTGCTGCTCATCGGCTGGGTGGGCGTTTTCTTTGGCCGCCTCATTCAGGCCGCCGTCAGCCGTCAACGGGAATTTCTGGCCGACGCCTCCTCGGTGCAATTCACCCGCAACCCGGCCGGAATTGTCGGCGCGCTCAAAAAAATCGGCGGCCTGGCTTTCGGGTCCCGCCTGCAGGCCACCCACGCCCACGAGGCCTCGCACATGTTTTTCGGCAACGGCATCGGCCATTCTCTTTTCGGATTGCTGGACACTCACCCGCCGCTGGAAGATCGCATCCGGGCCTTCGAGCCTGCTTTTGACGGCAAGTTCCCGCCCGTCTCAATGCCCGCGCCGGTACAAAAGCCGGCGCCCGTCCCCCATCCCCCGCCAACGGCCATGCCGCCCATCGTCCCGCCCATCATTGCCGCCCAGGTGCTCTTTCCGGGCGGCGGGACGCCCACCCCGGCGCACCTGCATTACGCGGTGCAACTGCGCAACTCCTTCCCGCCCGCCGTTCAGGCGGCCGCGCGCGAACCTTTCGGCGCTTCCGCGCTGGTCTATGCGCTGCTCCTCAGCTCGGAGCCGCAACTTCAATCCAGCCAAATGGAATTCCTGTCGCAAAACACCTCCGCCGGCATCGCCAGGGAAGTCACGCGTTTGTTGCCCGACGCGTCCGCTGTGGCCGCCCGCGCCAAGCTGCCGCTGGTGGACCTCGCCTTGCCCGCTCTGAGTCATCTTTCCCCGGCTCAGTACGACGAATTCAATGCCGCCGCCGAGCATCTTATTGAAAGCGACGGCCAGATTGACCTCTTTGAATACATGCTCCAAAAGATTGTCTTGCGCCACCTCGACGCCCAGTTCAAAGGTGCGCGCAAGCCGATCGTCCAGTATTACTCCTGGAGCGGCCTGACTGACGATTGCGCCGTGGTGCTCTCCTCCCTGGCCCGCGCGGGGCAGGCCGAGCCGGACAAAATCCAGGCCGCTTTCCAACAGGGGGCGGGCCCGCTGAGCGACGCCGCCCGCGCGCAGCTCCAGTTGCGCCCGCTCGATCAGTGCGGACTGGAGCAGGTCGATGCCGCGCTGGACCGGCTGGCGCAAGCCGTCCCGCAAATCAAGAAGACGGTTCTCAACGCCTGCGCCCAAACCGTCGCCGCCGACGGCGTCATCGAGGAAGCCGAAGCCGAACTGCTCCGGGTGATCGCCGAGGTGCTGGATTGTCCGCTGCCGCCGTTCGTGCAGGCCGAGAACGCAGCTTAGAGCCGCGAGATTAGCAATTCGCGCTCGAAGAGCAGTTCTTTGGGCAGGTCGGCGTAGAGCTGGAGGAACAGGTCCTCGTGCAACAGCGCTTCCCGCCGCCAGTCCTCCACACCGATCTCCTGCGCCTTGGCCATTTTGCTGGAGTTGAAATCCTTCATCTCCCCCAGGTCAAAGTCGCGCGGCCCCGGCACCCACCCCAGCGGCGTTTCGCAAGCATCCACCCGCCCATGCGTCCGCTCGACAATCCATTTGAGCACCCGCATGTTTTCCCCAAAACCCGGCCACAAGTACTTTCCCTGCTCATCGCGCCGGAACCAATTGACGTAAAAAATGCGCGGCGGCACCGCCAGCTTCTTGCCCATTTGCAGCCAGTGCCGGAAATAGTTACCCATGTTGTAGCCGCAAAAAGGCAGCATCGCCATCGGGTCCCGCCGGATTCTGCCCACCTCTCCCGTCGCCGCCGCCGTCGTTTCCGAACTCATCGTCGCGCCCAGATACACCCCATGAATCCAATTGAAGGCCTGATAAATCAGCGGAATGGTCGTGGCCCGGCGCCCGCCAAATATGATCGCGCTGATGGGCACCCCCGCCGGATCGTCGGCCTCGGGCGCAAAGGCGGGGTTGTTTTTCGCCGGCGCGCAGAACCGGCTGTTGGGATGCGCCGCCGGTTCCTTCGATTTCGGCGTCCAGGGTTGCCCTTTCCAATCCGTCAACTCCGCCGGCGGCTCGTCGGTCTTGCCTTCCCACCAAACGTCCAGGTCGGGCGTGAGCGCCACATTGGTGTAAATTGTATCCCGGCTGATGGTCGTCAAGGCGTTGGAATTCGTTCGTTCGTTGGTGCCGCGGGCCACTCCAAAGTAGCCCGTTTCCGGATTGATCGCATGGAGACGCCCGTCTGTGCCGGGCCTCATCCACGCGATGTCCTCGCCGACGGTGCGGATTTTCCACCCGGCCAAATGCGGCGGGGGCACGAGCATGGCGAAATTGGTTTTGCCGCAGGCGCTGGGAAAGGCGGCCGCGACATAAGTTTTTTCGCCCGCGGGCGATTCGGCGCTGAGAATGAGCATGTGCTCGGCCAGCCATCCTTCCTGGTTGGCCAGCCAGGAGCCGATGCGCAAGGCCATGCACTTCTTGCCCAGCAACACGTTGCCCCCGTAGTTCGATCCCGTCGAGATGATGGCGTTGTCCTGCGGGAAATGCGCGATGTAGCGGTGCGCCGAGTCTAAGTCCAACATGCAGTGAAGCCCCCGGTTAAAATCCTCGCTTTGCCCAAGATGCTCGTAGGCTATCCGCCCCATCCGCGTCATGATGCGCATGCTCAAAACCACGTAGATCGAGTCGGTCAACTCGATGCCCACTTTGGCCAGTGGCGAACCCAGCGGCCCCATCAGGTAGGGCACGACGTAGAGCGTCCGCCCCCGCATGGCGCCGGCGCAAAGTTCGTGCAGCTTCTTGTACATCTTCGCCGGCGCCATCCACTGATTGGTCGGCCCCGCTTCCTCGGCGGTGGTCGTGCAGATAAACGTCCGGTCTTCGCTGCGGGCGACATCACCGGGGTGGGAGCGGTGATAATAGCAGCCGGGGAGTTTCTGCTCGTTGAGTTTGAGAAGGATTCCCCGTGCGAGGGCTTCCTTCACCAGTGCGTCTTTCTCCGCCTCTTCGCCGTCGCACCAAAGGATGTTTTCCGGCTGGCAAAGTTTGACGATATCCTCGACCCATCGGATGACGGCGGGATTGGAAGTGGTAGGTTGGGTCATGTTGTAACAGTGTTTTCGTAAGCGACCGCGCGGGCGGCCTGGAGTCGTTGAATGGCCACCGCGGCCACGCGCCGCATCAGTTCGTAGCCAAAATCATGGTCTTGCTCGGCTTCCTGCCGCAGACGCGTGCCGTAGAAAAAGACCGCGTCGGTCTGCTCGACCGCCCGCGCGTCCATCCGCCAATAATAAGGGGGAAAAAACCACGACCACCCCAGCACGTCGCCCGCCCCGATTTCCTGGATTCTGACGCTGCCGCGGTCCTTGAAGCATCTTTCCAGAACCACGCTCCCCCCGGTGATGAGATAAAAGCGGTTGGCCATTTCCCCCTCCCGAAAGATGGTTTCGTTCGGCGCGAACTGCGCCGGAAGTGCGTTGGCGGCCAGAACCTTCAGGTGCTCGCTTCTGAATCCTTTCAGGAACGGGTGATCGGCTGCCATGGCTTCGAGTGTCATATCAGGCGCTTCTTGCGCGGCGATTCATAAGTGCGGGCCGTGCGGCACAGCACGCCGAGTATGGCAGTTTGACGGCCAATGTCAAAACCTTTGGCCGGTGTGAGAGAAAATGTTGCGGGGAACAGCGGCGCATTCACTGATTACATGACAGATGACAAATTTTCAATGCCCATTTTCAATTGTTTCAATCCCGGCCAAAAAAATGAGATGCTCCCCGGGGGGACGGGGATTCCCTCTTTCTTTCTGGCCTTTGTACCCTGCTCAATCATTGGGGGCGGACTTGCAATTCGGGCCAGGCGGCCTATCGTAAATCGCCGCTCACCGGCTCCCATGTTGAAAATGAGACAACCATTGTGCGGGCACGCGCTCAAAGGCGCCGCCCTCTGCGCCGTCCTCCTTGCCCTCTTCTCCGCCCACGCCCAATTCGGCCGCGGCCGCTTTGGCCGGCGCTTTCGCACCGACCCGGAGACGCAGCGCGAGCAGCAACTGATGGAAAAGTCGCTGGACCCAGCCTTCAAGGAGGATGTCTTCACCTTTGCGCGGCTCAAATTCGAGGCCGATCGCGCTTACCAATACGGCGGCTGGCGCTCATGGGACGACGATACGCCGGAGGCGGACTTGAATCTGATCTTTCGCCTGTTCGAGGTGACCAGTTTGAAGGTGCGGCCGGGGTTGACCTTTATTGACATTACTCCCAAGGAGCTGGCCAATTATCCCTTCGTTTATCTCGCCGCCGCCGGAAGGGTGGATTTGGCCCAGGATGAGGCCGCCGCCTTGCGCCAGTACCTCCTCAACGGCGGGTTCCTGATGGTGGATGATTTCTGGGGCGACGTGCAGTGGCGCCATTTCTACGAGCAGATCAAGCGCGTTTTCCCGGACCGCGAGCCGGTGGAGATGTCTCTGGATCATCCCATCTTTCACGCCGTCTTTAATTTCCGCCAGCAGCCGCAGATACCCAGTGTCGGCACTTTCTTGCAGGAGGGGCTCTCTTACGACCCGGCGCCGTACGTGGAAAAAAACCATGACCCGCACTACTACGGCATCTATGACGACAAGGAGCGGATGATGGTGTTGATCTGCCACAACAATCATTACGGCGACGGCTGGGAACACGAAGGCCAGGACGAAAGTTATTTTGACACCTATTCCGAGCCGATGGGCTACCCGATGTTGATCAATATCCTGGTCTATGCCACCACCCACTAGCCAGCCGTCACTGGCTTTGGGAGGAGGCCTTGGATCCGGTGTGCGCCTTGGCGTAAGCAGGGATCGCAAGGGCGGCCGCGACGCCCCCGGCCACCGCCGCGGGAGCAATCAGGGCCTGGAGATTGTGGCTGGAGTTGGCAAATCCTTCCCAACCCTCGGACCCGTTGACGCCGACGCTGTAGGAGAAGGAGTTGGTGCCGCTGTTGAGAAGGTCCTGCAATGACTGGGCGCGCTCGGCGCCGCCCGCCTGGTTGGCGAGGGCTTTTTGCTGGACCTGGGCCATCGTGCTGGCAAAAGCCCCGGTGACCAGCGCGAAGTTGTTGCCCTGATCGGGAATGTCCTGCGAGAGCTTCTTGAATTCCGCCATCGCTTTGTACCCTTTCGCTTCGCCGGATTTGACGGCGAGAATTTCCCGCACCAGCGTATCCGAGGAGGCCACCAAAAGGTAATCGCCGCTGCGCGCCAGGCTGGGGCGCAGATCCAGTGGAATAGGCAGCGGCACATTCATCGTGCGCATCTTCAAGTTCGTGTCGTCCACCTTGCTGACGAGCTTGGAGGTGACCTGGTTCTTTTCCAGGATGTCGGCGACGCGGTCAAAGACCAGGTCGGAGTTGACCTTGACCACGATGGCCAGGCCGGGGCTGGGGATCTCCAGGGGGTTGTTCGGCAGCGGCAAGGTGATCTTTTTGTGCTCGTCCAGGGTGAAGATCAATCCGTACTCTCCGCCCAGTGATTTCAGCACGTCGTCCAGCTCCAATCCGGTCTTCTCGTGAAATTGGGCCGGAAACTGCTTGAGGGCTTTATCGACTCCGGGAATGTTCAGGCTGGCCAATTCATCCTGGAGTTTGGCCCAGGCCAGTGTGAAATCGAAGTCCGAGAAAATGGCCAGCGCCGTGCTTTGCGGCAGCAAATCCAGTCCATCCATCCGGTGCGGGGCCTTGCCAAAGAGCGACCAGATGACGCCGGCATTCTCGCCGGGGTAATGGTGCAGCACCAATTTGCCGTAATAAAAGCCTTTCTCGCGCGCAATCGAACTCACGCCCAATCCGCTGATCTCGCTCACGCCGCTGTCGATGACGAAGCCGTTGAGAAAGCCGAAGAGGCGAACGAGGTTCTCCCGCCCATCCCCTGAAATCGCCGGCAGGGACGAGACAAAATTGCTGGCGGCGGTCAGCCGGTTGGATAGGCCCAGCAAGGCCTGCTCGGTGCTGAGGTAAAGGTAAACGTTGCCTCCCTTGTCCAGCTTGGCCGTAACCTGATCAAAGCTGGTCCGTTCCGCCGAGACGATGCGCGGGGCGGATGCGGACGGGGTGACGGGCGCACCGGGCTGAGCTTCCTGTTTCTTTTGGCAGCCGGCGATGACAATTGCAGCAGCCGCGGTGACCGCGGTTACGATTAAAGAATTGTTTTTCATTGGATATGCCTTTCGCTCCATCCAGACAACGCCTTTTCCGCCGAATGCGCCAGCATAAACTTGGGCCTGTTTTGTAATTGACCCGGCCCCCTGTGCCGTCCGACGCACACCGGTGTGCGTCGCAACGCCCATTTACTCATTGCATGGTCTGGGCCAGGATCAACTCTATGAGGCCAAATTGTATTTTTACCCCTGCAATCAGTTGCTTGTTCCTGGTTCACACCGCCCGGGCCGTCCTGTTCACCAGCGACACCAGCATCGGATCGACCGACACCAATTATGACGGCGAGGATATTATCGTGCTCGGTTGCACCGTGACGATCGACGGCCCGCACGCCTTCTCCGACATGCTGATCGTCGGAGACGGCCTGGTCACGCATTCGGAAATCACCAATGCCGGCAGCGGCGGTCTTGATTTGACGATCTCCAACAATCTCGTCATCGAGGCCGGCAGCGCCATCAGCGCCGACGGCCAGGGCTTTGGGCCGGGGCTGGGCGTCGGCGCCGGGGCGACTCTGACCTCCGACTTCCCGTTCGGTTTCCCGGACACCAGCGGCGGCGGCGGCGGTTATGGCGGCAACGGCGGTTCCAGTTTTGCCGGCGCTACCGGCGGCGGGTCCTACGGTTCGCTCCTCGCTGTCACCAACGCGGGCAGTGGCGGCGGCGCCGGTTCGGGACCGGGCGGCGCGGGCGGCGGCATTGTCAATTTGACCATCGCGGGAGCGCTGGTCGTGGACGGCCAAATCACTGCCAATGGCGCGAGCGGACTGAACGCGGCATCTGGCGGCGGCTCCGGCGGCGGCATTTGGATTTCGGCATCCTTGGTTTCAGGCTCGGGCCTCATCTCCGCCAGTGGCGGCTCGGGAGAACCTTCGGCGGGAGGTGGCGGTGGCGGCGGCCGCATCGCGATTTACTGCGCAACCAATGATTCCAGCGGGACTTTCACCGCGCATGGTGGCCAGGGTGCGGTCGCCGGCGGCGCGGGTACCATGGACTTTCAAACCATCGGCGGCGCCGTCAACCAGATCGTGGTGCTGGACAATGACGGCTCGCAAGGCACAAACACCCCCGTGGCGATTCCGAGCAATAGCAGCATGACGATTAGCGGAGGAACGATCGCTCTGCTCTCCGGCACCGACGTGACCATTTCCAACTTGTTGATTGGTTCCAACAGTTGGCTGACGGCGGCACCGGGCCAGGGAGTGTTGCAACTGGCAGTTTTGAGCAACTGCACGCTCCAGGCGGGCGGCGGCATCGTTTTGGATGGAACTGGATACGCAAGCGGGATCGGCCCGGGTGAGGGGGAGACATTCGCATCCAACAGCATTACCACAGGCGGCGGCGGCGGCGAAGTTGGTTACGGAGGAAACAGCGCTTATGGCGCAAAGGGAGGCAACGCCGGCGTCTCCCTGCTCAATTACAACGGCACACAGATGGGCAGCGGCGGCGGCGGCGGCGGCAGCGGCGGCGCGGGTGGCGGCGGCTTGAAATTGACTGTGACGCACACTCTTTCCCTTGGCGGCGTGATCAGCGCCAACGGCGCGCCGGGCGTCGGATTGGGCGGGGGCGGCGGTGCGGGCGGCAGCATCTCCATCACTGCGGGGACTCTCTCAGGCGGCGGCTTCATCTCCGCCAACGGCGGCAGCGGCCAACTCCCTTACGGCGGGGGCGGCGGGGGCGGATTGATTCTACTTTCCGCCGCGAAGAACCAATTCAATGGCAGCCTCTCGGCGCACGGTGGCTTGGGCGCAATAGCGGGCGGCGCGGGGGTAACAAGCCAGCAGTCTGGCCCCCAAAACGTTTCGGAAGTCATTATTGATAATGGAGGACTGTCGGGCACCAACACTCCGTTCGCCGGCGCGGAATCACAATTCGACTTGACCATCGCCAACGGGGCCATCGCGGCGGTTCCCGGGACCATGAGCGGATCGCTCCACAGCCTCGCCATTGGCTCCAACAGTTTTATCACTGTCGCTTCCCCGGAAATGTTGTCGCTGAGCGTTTCCTCTAATGCCACCATCCAGGCGGGCGGTGGAATTGTCCTGGATGGTAAAGCCCCGAACGAGACCGAGGCGGCCAAGAGCGGCGGGGGCGGCAACGGCGGCAATGGCGGGGCTGGCACAAGTGGCTGGGGCGGCGCTACTTCTCAGGGTTCGTTGACCGACCCGGAATCCTTCGGGCAAGCCGGGGCCAACGGCGCGACCATATTAACTGGTGGCGCCGGCGGCGGCGCGGCGCACATTACCATTACCGGCCAATTGCTCCTTAACGGCGTCATCAGCGCCAATGGCGAGCCGGCCGCAGGGGGCTGGGGGGGCGGCGGCGGCGCGGGCGGCAGCTTGTGGCTGACGACCGGCAAGCTGGCCGGCAGCGGCCTCATCTCTGTCAATGGCGGCGCTGGGGATGGGTCCGTGGGCGGCGGCGGCGCCGGTGGCCGTCTTGCCATATATCCGGTCACCAACACCTTTGCCGGCGTCCTTTCGGCACACGGCGCTCCGGGCTTCGTCGCCGGCGGCGCGGGCACCATATTCATTTCCACCAACGGGACTTACACCCCGCAAATCATCCTGGACAACGGCGGCTGGGTGGGGACCAACACTCCTCTTTCCGATCTGCCTGTTTGCGACTTGACCGTGGCCAACGGAGCGGCGGCGGCTATCGCCAACAACTCCGCCACGCTGCGGAACTTGCTGGTCACGTCCAACAGTTTCTTTGCTTCCGGCGCAAACGAAAGTTATGGGTCGATCTTCGAATTGACGGTGACCAGCAGCGCCGTGATTGAATCAGGCGGGGGAATCATCATGGACGGAAGAGGAGATCCGGCTGGCGATGGGGGAGGCACAATCACGTCCAACAACATTATCACAGGCGGCGGCGGCGGCGCCACCGGTTACGGAGGCAAAAGCGCTTATGGCGCCAGTGGAGGCAATGCTAATGGTTACTACACAGAAGTCGGCGGCGGCGGGGGCGGCAGCAGCGGCGGTGCGGGCGGCGGCGGCGTGCAATTGAATGTGACGGGCGCTCTTTCTCTCGGCGGCGTCATCAGCGCCAACGGCGCTCCCGGCGGTGGCGCGGGTGGTGGCGGAGGCGGCGGCGGCTACATCACCATCATGGCGGGAACTTTTTCCGGCAGCGGCCTCCTCTCCGCCAACGGCGGCGCGGGCCAGGGCACTCTGGGCGGCGGCGGAGGCGGCGGAGCAATTCAGGTTTCTGCCACGTCGAACCAATTCAGCGGCAGCCTCTCGGCGCACGGCGGCACGGGCGCGATGGCGGGCGGCGCGGGGGAGATCAGCGAGAAGTTTGGCTCCTCCACCGTTTGGGAAATTACCATTGACAATGCGGGCCTGTCGGGGACCAACACCCTGTTCAACGCCACCAGCGGCGCCAGCTCTTATGACTTGACCATCACCAACGGGGCCGTCGCGACGTTCGAAGAGTCGGTGAACACGCTTCGCAACCTTACTGTCGGCTCCAACAGTTTCATCACCTCCGCCTCTGTAAATGAGGAGGGCTTCAGGCTCACTGTAAACAGCAATGCCCTCATAGCGCCGACGGGCGGGATTCTGGCCGACGGCCAGGGATACTCCAACGGCAGCGGGCAGGGTGCCGGCCAGACGCTTTCCGGTGCGCGGGGAGGCGGCGGCGCCGGCTACGGCGGTTTCGGCGGCATGGGCGAAGGCGGCGCTCACGGAGGCGCGACCTACGGCCAATTGACCGAGCCTTCCGGCTTCGGCAGCGGCGGCGCGATTCCCACAATCTCCCCCCTCTCCGGCATCTACGGCGGCCACGGCGGCGGCTGGATCGTATTGACAGTGAACGGGAAGCTGTCGCTCGGCGGCCGAATCAGCGCCAACGGCGCCGCGGCGCTGACCGAAGGCGGCGGCGGCGGCTCCGGCGGCAGTATTATGTTGACCGTCGGCACGCTGACCGGTAACGGCCTCATCTCCGCCAACGGCGGCAGCGGCCAATTGCCCTCCGGCGGCGGCGGCGGCGGCGGGCGCATTGCCATTCTTGGCGCCTCCAACGGCTTTCAGGGCGTCATTTCCGCCTACGGCGGCCCGGGCTTCGCCCCTGGCGGAGCCGGAACGGTTTACCTTTATGTCAAATCGACACAGAACTCCGTCCCGCAAATCATCCTCGACAACAACGGGACCGGCGGGGCTTACACGTCGCTGCCCTCTTTCTCAGACTCGGACCTTACCATCCGCGGCGGCGCTGTGGCGGCCGTTTCCACCGGCGAAGCGGGCACAGTCCGCAATCTTGTCATCGCCGCCAACAGTTCGCTTTTGCAGACCAACCCGCAGCAGTTGACTTTCTCCATCACCGGCAACGCCACCGTTATGCCAGGTGGAAGCATCATCCTGGACGGTGCCGGCGGAAATAGCGGTCCCGGTGCGGGCGGCACTTATTCAGCGGGCGGCATCACCGCGGGCGGAGGTGGCGGTCACGGCGGCTATGGTGGAATGAGCGAAACCGGCGGCACTGGCGGAGCTTCCTTTGACACCTTACTCCAGCCGGTTGACTTGGGTGGCCCCGGTGCCCCCGGCACCGGCCAAAACGCGACCGTCGCCAGAGGCGGTGGCGCACTCCATCTGTCGGTGACCGGCACTCTGGATGTTGATGGCCTTGTCTCCGCCAATGGCTCCACTGCCGTCAACCAGGGCGGCGGCGGCGCGGGCGGCAGTCTCTGGTTGAAGGCGGGAACCATTTCCGGCGCGGGAACCATCCGCGCCAACGGCGCGCCGGGCAGCTTGCCCAATGGCGGCGGCGGCGCCGGCGGATGCATCGCGGTGGATTACGGGACCAATCTCTTCACCGGCGCTCTCTCCGCCTGTGGCGGGCAGGGATTTGTCGGCGGCGGGGCCGGGACTGTCTTCCTGTCGCCAGCAAGCGGGGCATCGAACCAATTGATTATTGACAACGGCGGATTGAGCGGGACCAACACCCCCCTTTCCACGTCGGCGCGGTTTGCCTTGACGGTCTCCGGCGGCGCGGTTGTGGTCCCGCTACCCTCGGTATCGGAAATCGTTCTCAACAGCCTGCTCCTTCAATCCAACGGCGTCATCACCCATCCGGCCGCGCAGGGAAGTGTTTATTTGACTGTCTTGGGCAACGCCCTCGTCCAATCCAACGCGGCCATTGACGCCGACGGCAAGGGCTATAACGCCTCTCTCCCGGGCCCCGGCGCCGGAACGATGGGAACCAATGACGATGGCAGCGGCGGCGGTTATGGCGGAACAGGCGGCGCGGGGGCATCCGGCGCCCCCGGCGGCAATACCTACGGCTCGGTCACCGAGCCGGTCAGTTGGGGCAGCGAAGGCGGCTTGCCGACGGACAAGGCGGACCCGAACCTTTCCCAAGGCGGTGGCGCGATCCGGTTGAATGTGGGCGGTACACTGACTGTGAATGGGCAAATCAGCGCCAACGGGATGCCGGCCCTGTTTCCGGCCGCGGGCGGCGGCGCGGGCGGTAGTCTATTGTTGACAGCGGGCCTCTTGGCCGGCAACGGCGCGATCTCCGCCAATGGCGGCGCCGGCCAGGACAATCTGGGCGGCGGAGGCGGGGGTGGCAGAATCGCCCTCTATTGCCTAACCAATCAATTCGCGGGCGCGACGTCGGTTTCGGGCGGCGGCGGCTTCGCGGCCGGCCAGGCCGGCTCCCTTTGGCTTTCGACCAATGTTGTGGCGCCAGGTATTGTCGCCCAATTGCCCAACGCCACCATTGCTTATCCTACCAACGCTGTCTCCTTGACATTTAACCAGCCGATCAACCCCGCCTCCATCTCGCCGGCGAGCCTGGTGATCACCACGCCGAACGGCCCGGTGCCCGCCAGCGATCTGGTTGTCTCGGTGACCGGCGACACCCAGGTGAACATCTCTTTCCCCGTTCAGCGCACGGTCGGCGCCTACTCGATACAGGCCGGCCCTCCAATCCAGAACATCTACGGCATTCCAATGGCCGCCCCTTACAGCGGAACCTTCTCCATGATCGCGCCCGCGGTGCCGCTGTCCGTCGCGGCGGGGCCGCTTGGCGCCAGTCTGAATCTTCAGTGGAGCGGTGTCCCCGGCGCGGCCTACCAACTGCAGTCCTCGACCGATCTGGTCCATTGGCAGCCCTGCAACGACCCGATTGCCGGCAGCAATGGGATGATCAATGTCGCCGTGCCCGTGGGCAGCGACCCTGGAACCTTCTTCCGGCTTGTTCCCGCCAACTAGCCGTCGCGATTATGGCGATATCGCGGCGGCGGAGCGGGAACGAGCCGGGATTGGTTCGGCTTTGATCTCGGCGATCATCTTTTCCAGCGCCCGTCCATAGCGCACGTAGCTCTCGCACGCAACCGCGTCGCTGGCCTTGACCGACGCGTCGTGAAACACCACCGCGACGTGCGGCTCGATCGAGATGCCCGCGTCGTAACCGCGCGCAAAGGCGTCCCGCAGAATGTCGCGCACGCGGCCCTGGCCTTCGCCGGGATACGTGTAATCGCA
Source organism: Verrucomicrobiota bacterium (assembly GCA_049517295.1). Taxonomy (GTDB): domain Bacteria; phylum Verrucomicrobiota; class Verrucomicrobiia; order Limisphaerales; family Palsa-1400; genus JBEKSF01. Next base: position 30,282 of record JBEKSF010000014.1, on the reverse strand, counting down.
ATCGTTTTTTCCCGGCGCGTAAGTCGCGTCTTTGACGTGGATGTGGACAACGTGGTCGCGAATGTGCTCCCAGAATTCCCACGCATCCTGCCGCGGCCACGGCGCCGCCTTGCTGCGGTCGGGATTCAAAACCGGATTGCCGGTGTCGAAGACCCATTTCAATCCGGGGCATTTCTCCAGCAGTTCCAATCCGTGCCGCCAGCTCATGCCCCCGTAGTTCATGCAATTCTCATGCACCGCCTGAAGGCCCGCGTCGCCGAACATTTTGGTGACTTCTCTGATGCGGCGAAAAACCTCCGGCGGCGTCCGGCTCTCCGCCTCACCCGGTTTGTAACTCATTATGCGAACCAATTTCGCGCCGACCCGTTTCATGCGGGGGATGCAGCGATTGACTTCATCCAGCGTGATTTGAAAAGGATCGGAGAGTTTCTTCGACCAATTGGCGATGGTCGAACCAAAACAATAGACACCCAGGCCCGCCTCCTCCAGCCGCGCGGCGGCGAGCTCGAAGGCCCGGTCCGGGATGTCGTGGAAATTGCCCTTCGGAAATCCGGGCACCGCAACGGTGCGCATCTCGATCTGCTTCCAGCCCAGTTCGCGCGTCGCTTTGATTTGCGCCTCCAACCCGGCGCCCGCCTCGTCTCCTATGCCTGTCAGGATCATAATCAGCGATGAAAGGATTTGGTGAAATCTTCGCTCGATACCGCCGCGACCTTCTTCTCGCCTTTGGAGGACGCGATCAGTTCGTTCAGTTTCCTCTCGTAGGCGGCGCCGTCCAGGGGAAGTTCGATCGTTTGATGGATCAAGCCGGAGTAAAGAAGCGCGTTGGCCAGTTCGATCGAGTGGATGCCCTCCTCGCCCGGCGCGGTCAGCGGCACGCCGTCCAGGATCGCGTCAATAAAATTTTGCGTCAGCGTGGCGTGCCGCGCCGGCTCGGACGAAAAGGGAATTTCAATTTTCCAGGCCTCGGGTTTTTGGAAGCCGAGCTTGGAGGTTTTGCACTGCTGGAACATCGAAACCTCATTGCGGTAAAAAAGCAGTTGGTCATTTTCCAGCAGCACTTTGCCCATCTCGCCGGTGATCTCCAGGCGGTTGGTGCCGGGCGCCTCGCCGGTGGTGGAGATAAACACGCCGGTCGCCCCCCCGGGAAACTCCATGTAGGCGGTGACGTTGTCGTCCACTTCGATGTTGTGGAAGCGGCCCAGTTGCACAAAGGAGCGCACGCGCGCCGGCATGCCCAATAGCCATTGCAGCATGTCCAGTTGGTGCAGGCACTGGTTGATCAGCACGCCGCCCCCCTCGCCTTTCCAGGTCGCCCGCCACCCGCCGCTGGCGTAGTAGGCCTCGGTCCGAAACCAGTCGGTCACGATCCAGGTCAGCCGCACCAGTTGCCCCAACTGCCCGTCGGCGATGAGCCTCTTGATCTTGGCGTAGCGTTGTTCGGTGCGCATTTGGAACATGGCCGCGAACACCTGCCGGGGATGCTCTTGCCGGACCGCGATCAGCCTTTCGGCGTCGGCCTTGTGCGCGGAAATCGGCTTCTCCACCATGACGTGCAGTCCCGCCTTGAACGCCGCGATCCCCAATGGAGTGTGCTGATAGTGCGGCGTGGCCACAATGACCGCATCGACTTCGCCCGAGCTGATTAACTCCTGGCCGTCGGCGAAAACCGCCAGTCCCTGCTCCTTGTATGGTAATAGCTTATCGACAAAGGCATCGGACACCGCTTTGAGCACAGCGCGTTTGACTTTGCCGGCCAGTAGATACTGCGCATGATGGCTGCCGATGTTGCCCATTCCAATAATGCCGAGTCGAACCGATTCCATGTTTGACTTGATTATCGGGTGCCCGGAAAACCGGTTTCAAGCAGATTCCGCAAAACAATTCTGACGGACCAGATTGCGTTCGCCGCGCGGAATCATTCCTTCTCAGAAGAAGACACAAAAATGACGCGGACGTGGTCAAACCACGTCCGCGTCTATCAGCAAAAACCCGGTCCCTTTGGTTTTGGAGCAAATTCGCGATCGGTCCGCTTACACTTTGCGGCGCAGCCAGCCCAATCCTATCAGCGCACCACCCAGCAAAGCCACCGTTGTTGCGCCGTCCGGAACTGAAGGATCAACCAATTCATACGCCCCGCCGGATTGGGAAGAAGAACCCGCGTTGGGCAATACTTCACCCACGGACCCTGAATTAAAACGACCGCCGCCCGGCAAATCAAGCGTGCCGCCCAAGTTCACATACGCGTTCACACCGGACAACCCGGCATCGCCAGGCCCAACCGGACCGCCACTGCCAATCGAGAGAACCAAGTATTCGCCCGGGGCCAGAGTAAAGGGCGTCACCGACTCAAAAAAGGTGTCGCCAATTTGCGTGCCGGCGACTCCCGGCCCGAAGAGCACTTCAGACCCGGCCAAATCTCCAGTGATTGCATTGAAAACGGCAACCGTTTCGTCACTTGTAAGAGCCGCGCCGCCATCGTAAACGCCGACTTGATTAATCGTATCTGGGTGAGTTACCACAAAGTCCATGCCTCCCACGTATCCCTGCGCACGGGCACTGGCGGCGGCCATACAGCCAACCATGATAATCACAAGTAACTTTGTTTGCATTGCTTTACACCTTTTTGCTAATCAACTTGCTCATCGCGTGCCACCATTATTCAACATCCCGGTTTAAGCAGGAGACATGCCAGAAACGACCGGGCCACTCAAAGCAGCATCCAAAAACTGTGCAATATATTGATTTCAAATATGTTACACGAAAAACAGCCGTTGGCCAGCCCGGCAAGTCACCGCAGAACTTTATCGATACAGTGTAAACCATTTCCTTCCATAAACGGGTTGCCGCCATATAACGGGCGGAAACTTCAGGCGCAACCAATTTGATCAAAGCTACTTACATCATAAATATGGGTCGTGACGCCGAAACTGTAAATTAAACCGACGATTCTCCAGTGTTATTGAGCCGAATTGGCTTGCCATCCGCTCCTTCTTTGGGCGTCATGGCGGAGAGCGAATGATGAACAACGGCGCCGCACTCCACCGTTATGTGCCCCTGATTTGCTGGTTGGCAGTGTTGCTCACCACCGGCGCTATATGCCTGAAAATCCTCGGCTACGGTTTCATCCCGGCCGGAGACGCCCGCAGACACGTAGCCAAACCTCTGGCCGAAAAATCGTACTCCGAGATTGTCGTCATGCGCCCGCAATACGTCGTCGATCACAGCCCTGGCTGGGAGTGGATTCTGGGTGTGACGCATCGGGTGACGGGCTGGGATGAAGACGCGCTGATCAGCTTCTCGTTTATCAGCATGGCGCTGATGGTGTTGTGCTTTCCATTGATCTGGATGCGGCACCCGGAGGCGTGGATGGCGGCGGTCCTGGCGCAGACGGTGGCCATTCCTGAACTCATGTCCCGATGGGGTCAGGCCAGGCCCTACCTGTTGACGGAGGGCATTCTGATGGCGTTGCTCCTTTCTTGGGGACAGGAGGCGGGCCGCAACCCTCCACGAAGCAAAGTGGCGGCAACCTGCGCCGCATTCGCTCTTTCGGTTTGGATTCATGGGGCGTGGTATCTTTGGGTTCTCCTGTTCGTCGCCTTTTTCCTGGCGCGGCGATGGCGGGCCGGCCTGTGGCTGGCGGGTTGCTGGCTGGCGGGAACCGTCGCGGGCGCTCTGCTGACCGGGAAACCGGTCGCCTTCCTCAACGGCGCGCTCTTCATGGCAAAATCCGTCTATCAGGAACATTTGCCTAAATGGATGCTCGTCGGAGAGTTTCAACCCAGCACCGGCGAGTTCGCCACCCTCACCGCCCTGGCCATCGTGTACCTCTGGCTGCGACCGCGCAACAAGTCCTGCCAGGACCTGGCGCAACAGCCGGTGTTCTGGATGATACTGATCAACTGGGTCTTGGGACTGACGGCCGACCGTTTCTGGGCTGATTGGGGCGTGGCGGCGGCCGTGGTCTGGATGGCGTCGCAGTTTGACGAAGCGATGCCGGCGCTTTGGCAAGGCTCGCCCCTCCGGCGCCTGGTGGCGTGCGGCTTGATTGTGCTGCCGCTCTATCTCCTTTCGACCAACGACATGGGGCGGCGTTACACCGCCTGGCAATCGGAGCCGTTCGTCGATGCGAGCCTAGCGCAGTTGAAGGGCTGGATGCCGGGCAAGGGCGGGATTTTCTACGCCGACAACATGCAATTCTTCTACAACTCATTTTACAAAAACCCGCGCGGAGACTGGCGCTACATCGTCGGCTTTGAACCGGCTCTCATGCCGCAAGATGACCTGATAGTTTATCGCGATATCCAGCGCCGCAACCACGCGATGGAAGCCTACCTGCCGTGGGTGAAAAAGATGCGGCCCGAAGATCGTCTGGCCATCTCCAGTCAGGCGGTCCCCGATTTGCCCGCCTTGGAATGGAAATGGGCCGCCGGGGACGTCTGGATTGGCCGGCTGCCGGCGGCCACCAACGCCGCCCCGCACCCGTAGAATTGGCCGCGGCGATTTGTTGAGCGGAATCCCATGCGCTCAACGCCGCGGGCGGCTCATTTCTTGATCAATAGTTTGCGGATTTGGCGCAGCTCCTGGCGGCGTTCTTTGGTCGGCTCCAACGATCCCATCTTCAAACTCCCCAGCGCGTCCAGAATGACCTGCGAGATGATCAGCCGCGCGTTGGGTTTGTCATCACTCGGAACGACATACCACGGGGCGGCCTCAGTGCTCGTGCCCGCAAGGCACGCCTGGTAGGCCTTCATGTATTGCTTCCATAACTTCCGCTCCTGCATGTCGGACATGCTGAATTTCCAGTTCTTGTCCGGCTCGTCGATGCGGCTCAAAAAGCGATTGCGCTGCTCCTCCTTGGAAACGTGGAGAAAGAACTTGATCACGCGCGTGCCGTTGCGGTGCAGGTGCCTTTCCAGATCGACGATGGATTGGAAGCGGTGTTTCCAAATGTCTTTATCGTCCATCAATTCGTCGGGCAGCCCCTGGCTTTGCAGGACCTCGGGGTGAACGCGGGCGATAAGGACTTCCTCGTAATAGGAGCGGTTGAAGATGCCGATGTGGCCCCGCTCGGGCAGGCAGCGGTTCGTGCGCCAGAGGAAATCGTGCGCTCGTTCCTGAGCGCTGGGCTGCTTGAAGCTGAAGACCTGGCAGCCCTGGGGATTGACGCCCGACATGACGTGCTTGATGGCGCTGTCCTTGCCGGCGGCATCCATCGCCTGGAAAATCAGCAGCAGCGCGTAACGGTTGTGGGCATAGAGCAAGTCCTGGTGGGCGCTCAATTCCTTGATGTGGGCGGCCAGGACTTCTTGGTAGTCGTCCTCGGACGTGTAGAAGGGCCTCACTTTTGTGGGCCACTGCTTGAGCTTGACCTTTTTGTCCGGGCGCACCCGGAATTTCTCGGCGTCGATTTTCATTCAATTCTCCTTTTTGAGTAGTTCCCGCTGCCAGTCCATCAATTCCCCCTGGTGCCCGTCCCAATCGGCGGCCAGGGCGAGCAGCGTGGCGCGGCTGGCGATCAACGTGGGATCCAATTGCAATTCGGCCGCCTGCCGGTTGCGCCGCTGTTCCAAATCCATGAACCGGCGCCGCTCGGCTTCCGACTGCCGGCGCGAGTGGGAGCGGCGCCGTTGGGGATGTTTGTCCGGCGCCAGGGCCAATCCCTTTTGCACCGCCTCCAGCAAGCCATCCTTGCGCCGGGTTGAAAAGTGGCGCGGCAGCATGCTGTCATTGATTCCATTATTGCCGGCCGCCGCGGCGATGTTCACCAGCGCCTCATGGTTCAACACAAAATAGGGCGGCCGATTGGCCGCAAGGGCTTCCTGCTCCCGCCACTGCCAGACTTCCCGCAGCACCGCCAGGCCGGACGGCGCCAGTTGATGGCTGCCCTTGACCCGCCACACCAGGTCCGGCTCCGGCGGGGCTGGGATGGCGCAATCGGCTATCAAACGATCGCACGATTGCTCCAGCCAGGGCAGGCGCTGCTTTTGGCACAGTTGCTCCTTCAAGATGTCCGAAAGCGCCTTCAGATAATGGGTGTCGTGCCGCGCGTAGTTCTCCATGCGCGGGGTCAGCGGCCGTTTGGACCAATCGGCCTTTTGCGACCCTTTTTCCAGCGTCACGCCCAGATACTTTTGCGCCAGGTTGAACAGGCCGAACTCCCGCTCCCCCAGCAGGCGGCTGGCCAGCATCGTGTCGAAAATGCGCGTGGGGACAAACCCATGCCGTTTGCGCATCAGCCGCAGATCGTAGTCGGCCCCATGCATGATCAACTGGTGCTTCTTGAGCTCCGGCCAGAGCGCGTTCAAATCCACCGGCGCCAGCGGATCAACCAGGCGGTCTCGATGTTCAATGCTGATTTGGATGAGGCAGAGCTTCTCCGGGTAGGCGTGCAAGCTGTCGGCCTCCGTGTCCAACGCCACCCACTGGGCCGCGCGCAGTTCCGGCAGGAATTCAGACAGTTTGCCATCCGAATCAATCACATACTGACTTTAAGGCAAAAGCGGCGGGGGGAAAGGTAAAAAACACCGGTGCGCGCCGATTGCCAATCGTGAGCGACTTGGGCCACGCCGTCGTCATCGAATCCAAACGCATTAAGGTTTTTGTTGCGGCGGAGATGGACGTCACAATCAAATCGAACCGCGTGGCCCCCCGCAACAATGACCAACGCGGAATTTTTGAAGTTTCATTTCGGCCACAGATCGACACAGGCTGACACAGTTAAGCTTAACATAAGCGACATCTTCTGGGTGTTGGGCCAAATCCCACAAATGGTTTGGTCCGCTGCCGGTGGAAAACCCGTTTCCGTTGATCCATCGCGGCAACCGCAGCCCACGGGTCCACCACATCTCCGTGATTTGCTCAACCCGGAACAAAATTAGTGGATTGACCCTTCTGGAGGCCTGTTTGACACTGAACGCCAAAGTCAAGGGGGCAAACCATGTTCGCTCCCTAAAAACTCAAAATGCTCTCCGCCGTCCAGAACACGCAATCGGGCGTCCAACGCCTGTCGGAACTGGATGCGCTGCGCGGCATCGCCGCCCTTTCGGTCGTGCTGTGGCATTTTTTTTGCGCCACATACAGTTTGCCTGGAGTCTGGCCGATTTATTGGATTGCCCGGAGTGACGGCGCCGTGGTTCTGTTCTTTCTGTTGAGCGGTTTTGTATTATCATTGCCTTTTCATCGGGCGCAAAAGCCAACCTATCTTACCTTTGCCATCAGACGCATCTGCCGGATTTATCTGCCGTACCTTGCCGGCATCGGGCTTTCGATCCTGGTCGTCACGTTCGTGGCCGTGTCGAAAATTCCGCAACTTAGCCCATGGTTCAATCAGACGTGCGGCAACCCGTTCAATGGCCGCATTGCGCTGGAACATTTGTTCCTGATCGGCAACATTCATTCCAATACGTATAACAACGCCATCTGGTCCCTGATTCAGGAAATGCGGGTGTCTTTGTTGTTCCCCTTCCTTTACCGGGCGGTCAGTGGAAACAAGGTGGTCACCAATCTGATTATCTGCGGAGTTCTGTCCGGCATCTCGGAAGTGAACACGCGATTCCACTTCGAAACCAGCAACGGGTATCAAGACGGCTATTTCTTCACCCTCCATATCGCCGCGCTATTCATCATCGGGATCATGCTCGCTCAACATCGGGAAACGCTGGTAAGTTGGTGCCGGGCAATTCCTGTCGCCGCCAAAATATTTGTGTTGTTGTTCGCCCTGGCGCTTTACCGGATATCGATGGAATCCCCGATCGTCTTTCTGCGGGATTATGGTTCCGCCGCGGGAGGAGCCGTGTTCATTGTGTTTGCCTTGGGATCGGGCAGGATTTCCAGTTTGTTAAGAAAGCCGGCGTTCACGTTCCTGGGAAATGTTTCCTATGCCATCTATCTCAACCACCTGTCGGTCGTTTATTTTCTCTTTTCACTGTGCTTTCCTGCGCTCCCGTTGTGGCCGCTCTTGCTGGCGCTTATCGCCCTGACATTGTTGGTCGCTTACCCGTTCTGGAGGTATATCGAGCGGCCTTCCATTTCCCTTGGACGGTACCTCGTGAAACGGACAGGGCCGGCGCAACTGTCGCGGCAGCAAGAACGTTGATCTCCGAAAGCCGGGACAACAAAGTTGAAAAACCAAGTTTTTGTTTTTTGACTATTATATACGACGGCCTATCCCCCGCCGCCGGCCACAGGCGTGACCTTGGTGGCCGCCCGGATTGACCTGACCAAATACACCCAGCACAAACGCTACGAAAAAACCTGAAACCCGCCCGCCCGCCGGAAACAAAGAGTGCTCGGAGATCGATTCCCCTCAGGTGGAACGGCTGCGACCGCATCGGCTCATGCCGTGAAAGTGAAAGCGTCAATCCTGGAAAATCGGCATGACCCCCTTCGTCAGAATGAGAAGATGCCAATTTCCTGGCACTGACCCGAATGGCGCTTCATCTTGCTACCGCGCTATTTCTGCCATCATATCCCACTCCGCTTCCTTTCCTTCCCCAAATCCGTTATCCTTGTCACCTTTCGCGGTCAACCTCGTCAAGTTCCTTCCCATCAACGCCTGCACACTCTACCGTCCGTTCTCGCGTTTGTTCAAGGAAATCCCGTTAATCCTTTCTTTCTTCCGGTTTCGCGTAACGCGAAAAATAAAGTATTCCGCCACCACCAAAAAAGCACGCTGTGGTATCCGCGTAAAATGGAAGGGGCGGCAACGACAGGCGCACCCCGTGAACGAGCAGGATAACGCCCTCCGCCAACATCAATCCGCCGAACCAAGGGATGGCAACATGGAACTTCCGCGGCGAAATCATCAGGACCAAATACCAGCAGCCGATCAACGTGAAGGCTCCTGCGGCCATCCGCAGCCAGTATTCCAGCATCCGGTCGTAAACAATCGTTTGGGCGCCCAAACCCTGCAACGCTTGAGATGCCGCTGGCCAACTTAGAAAAACTCCAAACACAGACACGCCCCACGCGAATGCCGCGAAGCCGAGGAACATTCTCAAGAATCGAAGGTTCATATCAACGGCTGCTTCCTCCCCGCGCGGATACGCTGGAACAAATAATGAATTGGCAAGACAATCACTCCAGCGCAAAGCGGGTGCAGTAAACCACCCATTTCCAACACGCCGTAGCCCAGCATCGAATACGAAATGCCGGGTGCAGATAGCGCGACCGATCCAAGATAAGCAAATCGCACCCGAGGCTCGAACCATGCGAGAACCAGTGAACCGAAAACCCAAACCGCGGCAAAAAGAGCGAGTATCGCCGGCGAATACTCGCGAGCGGCTTCGCAATAAATCCATACTTCAGCACCGGCCGCAAAAAGAAAACATGGAGTGAACGACTTCACGGCACACGCAGGCGCCGGTTCACTTCCAGCGCCGGTTGACAATTATCATCGCCTTGCTCTGTGGCCAAAATAAATCTTCAAAAAAGTGCATTTTTTCCCCAGTCGGTTTTTCCCCCTCGTGGAAATGCGATCAACTCCTGCGCGTGAGGACAACTATGCTTGCCCGCCGTGACCTTGGTGAAGGCGGGTCCATCGCCCGGCCCTCATGGCCGGGCCGCCACGGACGCCCCACCGGCGCCCGATCCCCCGTCCCATCTATTCCCAATCCTAATCGTAATCTTAATCTCAATCCTGTTTGTCACTGTTCCATTCGTCGCGGCGCGCGGATTATCGCAACGCCGCCAAATAGAGTCGAAGAAAACCCACCAGCGGCGCCGTTCCGCGGCGGATTCCGTGCTCGTTCCATCCATCACGCCTTCAACACTTTGCGCTCGTCGCGGATGCCTTATCCATCGCCAAAGCCATTAGAACATCTGATAAACTATAGAGCAAGCGGATATCCGCAACGCCCTCTGGAATGTCGAACGATTGATTTCCGCGAGTCAAAACACACGCAACCGGAAACTTGAAAAGAAGCTGGGGTTCCAAATACGGGCGGCGGTCACGATTCCCAAAATCGAGGAAGCCGCCGGCAATTCGGCATTGCCCGAGGATGATCAACGCCGTCTGAGTGGGTTTCTAACGATGCGATGGACTCGTCTCGATGCCCAGCCCCCTTCAACCCCTTAAGCCCCACTATCTTTCTGTCCGGGGACGTTGACATCTTACGCCGCTGGCTTATCCTTGAAGCGGACTAAATTTGTCCGATATGGATGCCACGACCGACACAATTGATAGTTTCGTTAAATCCGAATATAAGTACGGGTTTGTCAGCGACATCGACACCGACGCCTTCCCGCCGGGGCTGAGCGAAGAGGTCGTGCGCGGCATCTCGCTGAAAAAGGGCGAGCCGCCATTCATGCTGGAGTGGCGCCTGAAGGCCTACCGGCATTGGCAGACCATGACCGAACCGCATTGGCCCAACGTCCAATATCCGCCCATTGATTACCAGGCCTACATCTATTATGCCGCCCCCAAGCCGAAGAAAAAACTGGGCAGCCTGGACGAGGTCGATCCGGCCACGCGCGCCACCTTCGAGAAACTGGGCATTTCTCTCGATGAGCAAAAACGCCTCTCCGGCGTGGCCGTGGACGCGGTGCTGGACAGCGCCTCGGTGGCCACGACGTTCAAGGAGGAACTGGGCCGGCAGGGGATCATTTTTTGCTCGTTCAGCGAGGCGGTCAGGAACCATCCCGACCTTGTCAAGAAATACCTGGGCACCGTCGTGCCCCCGAATGATAATTTCTTCGCGGCGCTCAACTCGGCGGTCTTCAGTGACGGCTCATTTTGTTACGTGCCCAAAGGCGTCCGCTGCCCCATGGAGTTGTCCACTTACTTTCGCATCAACACCGCCGGCGCCGGCCAATTCGAGCGCACGCTCATCGTCGCCGAGGAGGGCAGCTACGTCAGCTACCTCGAAGGCTGCACAGCGCCCATGCGCGACACCAACCAACTGCACGCGGCGGTGGTGGAATTGATCGCGCTGGACAACGCCGAGATCAAATATGCCACCGTGCAGAACTGGTATCCGGGCGACGAGGAGGGCCGGGGCGGCATTTACAATTTTGTGACCAAGCGCGGCAAATGCGCCGGCCGCAATTCCAAAATCTCTTGGACGCAGGTCGAAACCGGTTCGGCCATCACGTGGAAATATCCCGGCGTCATCCTGCAAGGGGACAATTCCGCCGGCGAGTTTTATTCCGTCGCCCTGACCAACCACCGGCAGCAGGCGGACACGGGAACGAAGATGATTCACATCGGAAAAAACACCAGCAGCACCATCGTCTCCAAGGGCATTTCGGCCGGACATGGGCAGAACAGTTATCGCGGTCTGGTGAAGATTCAAAGGAGCGCCGCCGGCGCGCGCAACTATTCGCAGTGCGATTCCCTCTTGCTGGGCGACAAATGCGGCGCGCACACCTTTCCCTATCTGGAAGTGCGCAACAGCACGGCGACCGTCGAGCACGAAGCCTCAACCTCCAAGATTGGGGAGGACCAGATTTTCTATTGCAATCAACGCGGCATATCGACGCAGGACGCGGTGAACATGATCGTCAACGGTTATTGCAAGGAAGTGTTCAACCACCTGCCGATGGAATTCGCCGTCGAGGCCCAAAAGCTGCTCGGCATCAGCCTGGAAGGCAGCGTGGGCTGAGAGCCGCGCCGCGCCGATTCTCCGCAAACGACAACAGGAATGAACAACGCAGATGCTTGAAATTCACAATCTATCCGCCGGCGTGGACGGCAAGGAGATCCTCAAGGGCCTGACTCTTTCAGTCAAGGCGGGCGAGATCCACGCGATCATGGGTCCCAACGGCAGCGGCAAAAGCACCCTCGCCGGCGTGCTGGCCGGACGCGCCGATTATGAAGTCACCGGCGGCACCGTCACTTACAACGGCGGCGACCTGCTGGCAATGAAACCGGAGGACCGCGCGCGCGCGGGCGTTTTTCTCGCCTTCCAATACCCGGTGGAAATTCCCGGCGTCAACAGCACTGTGTTCCTCAAAGCCGCCTTCAACGAATGCCGCAAGGCCCGCGGCCTGCCGGAATTGGACGGCTTCGACTTCCTGGCGCTCGTCAAGAAGAAGACCAAACTGCTGGAGCTTGACCCCGCCCTCCTCAACCGGCCCGTCAACGAGGGTTTCTCCGGCGGCGAAAAAAAACGCAACGAGATTTTCCAGATGGCCGTCCTTGAACCCAAGCTGGCCATTCTCGATGAAACCGATTCCGGCCTGGACATCGACGCCCTGAAAGTCGTGGCGGCCGGCGTCAACAAATTGCGCCGTCCGGACAACGCCACGCTGGTCATCACGCATTATCAGCGGTTGCTCAATTACATCGTGCCCGACTTCGTCCACGTCCTGGTCAAGGGGCAAATCGTCAAGTCCGGCGGCAAGGAACTGGCCCTGGAATTGGAGAGCCGCGGCTACGAATGGCTCTTGGAATCGGACTCCGGCAACGGAAAGCCATGACGGACACGCTCACATCAACTCCGGCGCGCGATCCTCTGGCGGCCGCGCTGGGCGCTTTTGCGCTTCATCCGGCGGCCAATCCGCCCTGGCTGGAGTCCCTGCGCGAAGCGGCGCGCCAGCAACTGGGAGAAACCGGTTTTCCCAACACCCACCAGGAAGACTGGCGCTTTACTAACGTGGCGCCGCTGCTGGAGTTGCCGCTGCACTCCGCCAAACAAAACGGGCGGCTGGTCACTCTGCGTGACATCGAGCCGTTCCGGTTGGCCAAGGATGGCCACTGCCTGGTTTTTGTCGATGGCGCCTTTCGCCACGATTTGTCCTCTCTGCCGGGCGCGCCGGGATTGGAGGCGGCCAGCTTGCGGGCGCTTATGGCCGGCGGCGGGCGTGAATTGGACAAGCACCTGGCCCGCCACGCCGCCGTGGCCGGGAATTTCTTCGCCGCGCTGAACACGGCGTTTTTCGCGGACGGCGCGTTTGTCTTTGTCGCGGAGGGCGTGACGGTCGGGCAGCCTGTCCAGTTGCTCTATGTCGCCGCCTCCGATCGACCCGGCGCCACGGTTCACGCGCGCAATCTCATTGTCGCGCAAAAAGGCGCCGCGCTGAAAGTAATGGAAACTTATGCCAGCCTCACGCCGGCCCCGCACGTGACCAACGCGGTGACGGAACTGGTGCTGGCGGCCGGCGCGCGCGTTGAACATGGGCGCCTGCAAAATGAAAACGAACGTGCTTTCCATTTCGCCACCGTCCAAGCCGCGCAGGAAAGGGACAGCCACTGGGTGTCCCATTCCATCGTGACCGGCGCGCGCCTGGCCCGCAACCAAATCCAAACGCGCCTGGATGGCGAAGGGGCGGAGGCGATTTTGAACGGACTCTATTTGGGGCGGGGCGAACAGTTGATCGATCATCACACCGTCGTCGATCACGTCCAACCGCACTGCGAAAGCCACGAGTTTTACCACGGCATTCTCGCCGACCGGTCCCGCGGCGTTTTCAATGGCAAGATATTTGTCCGGCCCGACGCCCAGAAAACCAACGCCAAGCAAACCAATCGCAACCTGCTCCTTTCCGACGACGCGGTCATCGACACCAAACCGCAATTGGAGATTTTCGCCGACGATGTCAAATGCACCCACGGCGCGACCATCGGGCAATTGAACGAGGAGGCGATGTTCTACCTGCGCTCGCGCGGCATCGGCGCCGCCCACGCCCGCCGCATGCTCATCCACGCCTTCGCCAGCGACGTTGTCGGACGCATCACCATCCCGGCGCTGCGGGAACAATTGGACCGGCTTCTGACCGAGAGGTTTGAATGCGCGCCAATGTGACGGAGGACCCGGTGGCCGACGAACTGAGCGAACTTTACCAGCAGGTCATTCTCGATCACTGCCGCAAGCCGTGCAATTTCCGCCTCCTGCCCGGCGCCACTCAGACCGTCGAGGGGAAAAACCCGCTGTGCGGCGACAACTTCACCATTTACCTCCAGATCGAAGGCGGCGTGATTCGCGACATCTCTTTCCAGGGTTCGGGCTGCTGCATTTCAAAGGCCTCCGCCTCGATGATGACCGACCGCCTCAAGGGCAAGTCCGCCGACGAGGCCCGAACCGCCTTCGCTCAATTCCAGAACCTCGTGACCACCGGCGCGATGGACGAGGAAGTCATGGGCAAATTATGCGCCTTCGCCGGCGTTCATCACTTCCCCATGCGCGTCAAATGCGCCATTTTGCCCTGGCACGCCGTGCTGGCCGCCCTCAACGGCCAAGCCCGCGCGACCACCGAACACAAGCCATGAGCGACGAGATTATCTTAAGGCGCGATTGCGAGGCGGTCCTGATTCCCGCCGGCACCCGCATCTCCCTCCAAGCGGGCGAACCGGTGGTCATTACCCAGTCGCTGGGCGGCAGTTTCACCGTCATCATCCACGGCAACATGGCGCGCATCGACGCGCGCGACGCCGATGCGCTGGGCAAGGACCCGCCCCCCGCTCCCGCCGTCCCAGCCTCCGAACCCGCCGCGACGACGGCCCCTGCCGGCGTCACTGAGGAACGGGTCATGGACCAGCTCCGCACCTGTTACGATCCGGAGATTCCGGTCAACATCGTCGATCTGGGCCTGATCTACGACCTGCAAATCCTGCCCCTGCCCGATGGCGGGAAACGGGTGGAAATCAAAATGACACTGACGGCTCCCGGATGCGGCATGGGCCCCGTTCTGCAACAGGATGTCGAGGCCAAAGTCTTCAACATTCCCGGTGTCAAGGAAGCGGCCGTGTTCCTGGTTTGGGACCCGCCCTGGAGCCGGGAAATGCTCACCGATGCCGCAAGGCTGGAACTGGGTTTGATGTGACGCCGAAACCGCCAGATTGGGAAGCGCTGCGGGCGGATTTTCCCATCCTCCGGCAACAGGTCCACGGCTTTCCCCTCGTTTATCTTGACAACGCCGCCACCTCCCAAAAGCCGCGCGCCGTGCTTGAGGCCCTGGATCATTTCTACCGGCACGACAACAGCAACGTCCATCGCGGCATCCACGAGTTGAGCCGCCGCGCCACCGTCGCTTTCGAGGCCGCCCGCGACCGCGCGGCCCGCTTCCTCAACGCTCGCGAGCCCGCCGAAATCATCTTCGTCCGGGGCACAACCGAAGGCATCAACCTGGTCGCCTACACTTGGGGAGCGAAGAATATCCACAGCGGCGACACCATATTGCTGACGGAAATGGAGCATCACAGCAACATCGTCCCCTGGCAATTGCTGGCCGAACGGACTGGCGCCAAACTGGCCTACGTGCCGGTGACGGGCGACGACGGGCTGCTGGACCTGTCCGGTTTGGATCGTTTGTTTGACGGCACTGTCAAGCTCTTCGCCTTCACCCATGTTTCCAACACTCTGGGCACGGTCAATCCCGTGGCCGAATTGTGCGCCCGCGCCCGCCGCCGCGGCATCGTCACCCTCGTCGATGCCGCCCAGAGCGTCGGGCACCGCCCTGTCGATGTGCGGGAAGTGGGCTGCGACTTCCTCGCTTTCTCCGGCCACAAGGTGTGCGGGCCAACGGGCAGCGGCGTTCTTTATGGCCGCGGCGAAATCCTTGCGCAAATGCCGCCCTTTCACGGCGGTGGCGACATGATTTCCAGCGTCGATTTCTTCCACAGCACCTTTAAGGATCCGCCCCACAAATTCGAGGCCGGCACCCCCGATTTCGCCGCCGCCATCGGCCTGGGCGCGGCCCTGGATTACCTCTCGGCCATCGGCTGCCAGCATATCGCCCGCCATGACGAGGATTTGGCCGCGCGCGCGCTGGACAAACTCTCGCGCCTGCCCGGCATCCGCTTGTTCGGCCCGCGCCAGGGCCACGCCGGCGTGGTCAGCTTTCTCCTGCGCAACATCCACGCGCACGATGTCGTCACGGTGGCCGATCAGCGCGGTGTCGCCTTGCGCGGCGGGCACCATTGCAACCAGCCGCTGATGAGAAAGCTCGGCGTCGAATCCACCGCCCGCGCCAGTTTCTATTTCTACAACACCCCGGCGGAAGTGGACCGCCTGGCCGAAGTCCTGGCCGAAATTCAACATTTCTTTGGCGAATGAGCGATCCCATCGATGCCACAAGCACCCTGCGGCGCGTGCTGGAGGTTTTCCCCGGCGCGCAGCGCGCCTTGTTCCGCCGCTACCACATCGGCGGCTGCGCCAATTGCGCCTTTCAGCCGGACGAAACGCTGGCCGGCCTGTGCGCGCGCAACAATCTCGACGTGGCCGAGGTCATCGCCCATCTCCAGACCAGCCACCAACAGGACGAGGAGTTGCGGATGGCGCCCGCCGACTTGGCCGCCCTGCGCGCCGCGGGCCAGCTCCGCCTCGTCGATATCCGCAGCCGCGAGGAGTTCGAGGCCGCGCACATCGACGGCGCCGTTCTTCTCTCCCAGCCCGTCATGCAGGACATCCTCGCCCATTGGCCCCGCGAGGGGTTGATGGTGATTTGCGACCACCGCGGACAGCAAAGTCTCGATGCCGCCGCTTACTTTGCCGGCCAGGGTTTTCGCAACGTCCGTTGCCTGCGCGGCGGCATCGACGCATGGTCGCGCGAAATGGACCCAAAAATCCCGCGCTACCGCCTGGAACTCTCCACGTGAACCCCGACGACGATCTTCAAAAACGCATCGAGGCCGCCCTGCGCGACCCGAAAAACCTCGGCGAGTTGGAAGGGGCCGACGCCGTGGGCGCCGCCGGCAGCGCCGCCTGTGGCGACATGATCCGGCTCTGGATCAAATTCAAGCAGGAGTCCGGAAAAAAAGTTGTTGACCGTGCGACCTTCCAGAGTTTCGGCTGCGAGACCGCGATTGCCGTCGCCAGCTTGGCCACCGAGATGATTCGCGGCAAGACGCCCGAAGAAGTCCTTGCCATGTCCGCCGAACAATTGGCCCCCGGCCTCGGCCCGCTGCCGCCGGTGAAAATCCATTGCACGCAACTCGTGGAAAGCGCCCTCCATTCCGCCCTCCAGTCCCAACCCGCTCCGCCGCAGCCCGCCCCCGCCGCCGCCCCCAGTCTCCTCGACAACTTCACCCAGCCCACCCATCCTCCCGGCAAACTCAAAGTGATTTTGCTCGATCCGGAAAAGAAACCGTAACACCCCCCACAGCCTATCGGCCGGGGCGCGCGCCTGCGAGTCCCCGATCCGCTTCATCCCCGCAATCACAGCTTTTGCCTTCATTCCAAATCCAAGACCGCAAAAGGCGGGCCGCGTGCCCCCGCAGGGCGTTTGGCGGTGTCAAACACGCGGATCATGCGAAAAACGAACGTGAACATTCATCCGGGGCTTGCCTCGCGGCCCATTACGTTGTTTTCTTAAGTATCATGATCGTGGTGCCTTCCAAAATGGGGCAACTGAACAAACGCGCCGTCCTGGCCCGCTTGCAGGTCCTGGGCGCGGCCTCGCGCGCCGAATTGGCCAAGTCTCTCGGCCTGAGCCAGCCCACCACCGGCAAAATCGTCGATGATCTCCTCAAACTGGGCCTCCTGCGCGAGGTTGATGAGCAGCGCGGCGCCGCCGCTGCTTTGGGGCGCCCGGGACGGCGGCTGCGCCTCGACGGTCTCCGGCCGCGATTTGTCGCCATTGAGTTGGGCGTCTCGGAAACCTGTCTGGCGGCGTTGCCGCTGGCCGCGCCAGGGGAGGATGACTGGACGGTGCGGGTGCCAACGCCGGCCACGCCGCCTGCCTGGCAGCGGGCGCTTGCCAAAGCCGCCCCGCGCCTCTCTTGCAAAGACCTTTGGGGTGTGCTGGTCAGCGTGCCGGGGGTGGTCGATGAGAGCAAGGGCGCCGTGCTCTTCTCGCCCAATTTGCACTGGACCGAAGGCAACATGCTGCCAGGTCTGATCAAGAAAGTCTGGAACGCGCCGGTGGCGTTGGTGCAGGAGGAACGGGCCTTGGCTCTTGGACACCACGTTTCCGAGCCGGCCCAGGAGGATTTCCTGCTGGTCGATTTTGGCGAAGGGGTTGGCGGCGCGGCCATCGTCGGCGGCAAGTTGCTTGTGCCCCCGCTGCCGCTCAGCGGCGAGATCGGGCACACCCCTGTTTTGGGCAACAAGCGGCCCTGCGGTTGCGGCGCTGTTGGCTGCCTGGAAACGCTCGTTTCGACTTCCGGTTTGCTGCGCAGTTTTGCCGGCGCCCGGCCCGGCGCCAGGGCGGACTGGCCGGCTCTGGAGCGGTTGATCGCCGATGAAGGCCTGGCGCCGTGGCTGGCAGAGGGTTTGGAGGCCGCCGCCGCCGCCATCGCCGGGGCGCTCAATGTTTGCGGATTGCGGCGCGTGGTCGTCACCGGCAGCGTGGTGGAATTGCCGCCCGCGGTTTTCCGTTATCTGGCCGCGGCCATTGAACGCGGAACCTTGTGGGCGCGCCTGGGCCGCATCGAAGTCCTTTCCGCCCCGCGCCGCCGCAGCGCCGGTTTGGCCGCCGCCGGAATCGAACGCCTGGTGCTGCCCATGATGGATAAAAAATGAAGACTGTGCTTTTGAGCGTCGAATGCGCCCTCGACATCGAGCGGCTTATCGGTCATTGATCATATTGAACGGGAACAAAAAACGGTCTATTTTCCCCTTTACTTAACAATGCTTATATATTAAGAAACCTCCCGCTCGCATGAATACTCTCAAAAATAACGAAGTCTGGTTCGTCACCGGCAGCCAACATCTCTACGGCCCCGCTGCCCTCGAAAAAGTCGCCGCCAACGCCCGCCAAGTCGCCGCCGCGCTTGATGCCTCCGCCGCCATCCCCCTAAAAATCGTCTTCCAGCCGGTGATTAAAAGCGCCGAGGAGGCCACCGCGCTTTGCCGGCGGGCCAATGACGCGCCGCAGTGCGCCGGGGTGATGACCTGGTGCCATACCTTCTCGCCCTCCAAAATGTGGATCAACGGCCTGCGCCTCCTGTGCAAACCGCTGCTCCATCTTCACACCCAGTTCAACCGCGACATCCCCTGGAGCGACATCGACATGGATTTCATGAACCTCAACCAGGCCGCGCACGGCGACCGCGAGCACGGCTTCATCATGTCCCGCATGAGGCTGGACCGCAAAGTCGTCGCCGGCTTCTGGCAGGACCCCGCCGTGCAGGAGCGCATCGGCGCCTGGTCCCGCGCCGCCGCCGCCTGGCTCGATTGGCAGGGGGCCAAGTTCTGCCGCTTCGGCGACAACATGCGCGAGGTGGCCGTGACGGAAGGCGACAAAGTGGCCGCGCAAATCCAGTTCGGCTACTCCGTCAATGGTTACGGCATGGGCGACCTGGTCAAATGTGTCAATCAGGTTTCCGACGCCCAGATCGACCGCCTGGTCAAGGAATACGAGGCCGCCTACAAGGTGGCCCCCAAATTGCGCGCCGGCGGCGCCATGCGCGAGTCGATGCGCGAGGCCGCCCGGATCGAGGCCGGCTTGCGCGCATTCCTTACCGCCGGCGGTTTCAAAGGATTCACCGACACTTTTGAAGACTTGCACGGTCTGTGCCAATTGCCTGGCGTCGCCGTCCAGCGCCTCATGGCCGACGGCTTCGGTTTCGGCGCCGAGGGCGATTGGAAGACAGCCGCCCTGGTGCGGGCAATGAAGGTGATGTCGTCCGGCCTCAAGGGCGGGGCCTCCTTCATGGAGGATTACACCTACCACCTCGCTCCCGGCAAAATGCGCGTGCTTGGCGCGCACATGCTGGAGATTTGTCCCAGCATCGCCCAAAGCCGCCCCTCGCTCGAAGTCCATCCCTTGGGCATCGGCGGCAAGGCCGACCCCGTGCGCCTGGTATTTGACACGCCCCCCGGTCAGGCCGTTAATGCTTCCATGATTGACATGGGATCCCGTTTCCGCCTCCTGGTCAACGAGGTCGAGGTCGTCCGCCCGGATAAACCGCTGCCCAAGCTCCCCGTCGCCCGCGCGGTCTGGATTTGCAAACCCGATGTGCCGACCGCCGCCACCGCATGGATTTACGCCGGAGGCGCCCACCACACCGGCTTCAGCCCGGCGGTCACCACGGAAATGCTGGAGGATTTTGGCAACATCACGGGAATTGAAACTGTTATTATTGATGACAAGACCAACTTGCGCGAGTTCCGCAAGGAATTGCGCGCCAACGAGGTCTATTACGCCCTGGCCCGGGGCTTTGGATTATGACTCCCTCCTACACCATTGGACTCGACTACGGCACCAACTCCGTCCGCACTCTCATCGTCGATACGTCCAATGGCCGCGAAGTCGCCACCGCGGTGTGGAATTACGAGCATGGCGACGCCGGCGTCATCCTGTCCCGCGACCCCAACCTCGCCCGCCAGCATCCGGCCGATTATATCAAAGGGGCGGAGATCACCCTCCAACGGGCCTTGGCGGCCGCGCGCAAAAAAGTCCGCGGCTTCAAACCCGAGCAAGTCGCCGGCGTCGGCGTCGATACCACCGGCAGCACCCCCTTGCCGGTCGATGGGCGCGGCCAGCCCCTGGCCTTTGACCGCCGTTTCGCCAAAAACCCGGCCGCCATGGCCTGGCTCTGGAAGGATCACACCGGCGTGGCCGAGGCGGAGGAAATCACCGCGCTGGCGAAAAAAATGCGTCCGCAGTACCTCGCCAAATGCGGCGGGACGTATTCCAGCGAGTGGTTTTTCAGCAAAATCCTCCATTGCCTGCGCACCAATCCCGCCGTATTCGACGCCGCCGCCTCGTGGGTCGAACTGGCCGATTACATCCCCGCCGCATTGACCGGCGCCGAAGGCGGAAAGTTCATCGCGGGCGTATGCGCCGCCGGCCACAAGGCGATGTATAACGAGAGCTGGGGCGGATACCCGGACCAGGAGTTTTTGTCCGCGCTGGCGCCCAAGCTGGGCGCGCTGCGGACGCGGCTGTGCGCCAAAGCGCGCGATGTCAGTTCCTCCGTTGGCGGCCTTTCCACCCAATGGTCCCGGCTCACCGGCCTGCGCGAAGGCATCCCCGTGGCCGTCGGCGCGTTCGACGCCCACCTGGGCGCCATTGGCGCGGGCGTTGCCCCAGGCACGCTTGTCAAAATCATCGGCACCAGCACCTGCGACATCGCCGTCTGGCCGCTGCGGGAGAAGCTGCCGGACATCCCGGGCCTGTGCGGCATTGTGCCGGGCAGCGTCCTGCCCGATTGTTACGGGTTGGAGGCCGGCCAATCGGCGGTAGGCGATATCTTCAACTGGTTTGTCAATTATATCCAGCCCGGCGGCAAAACCGCCGGCTCGCACGCCGCGCTGACCAAGGGCGCCGCGCGCCTGCGCCCCGGAGAGTCCGGCTTGATCGCGCTGGATTGGAACAATGGCAACCGCACCGTGCTCGTCGATCAGCGCCTGACCGGCCTTCTCTTGGGGCAGACCCTTTACACCACCCCGCCGGAGATTTACCGCGCGCTCATCGAAGCCACCGCTTTCGGCGCGCTGACCATCATCAATCGTTTCGAGCAATACGGCGTCAAAATCCAACAGGTCGTCAACTGCGGCGGGATTGCCGAAAAAAACCCCCTCGTCATGCAGATTTACGCCGACGTCACCGGCCGCCCGATGAAAGTCTCCCGCTCGGCCCAGACCTGCGCGTTGGGCGCCGCGGTCGCCGCAGCCGTCGTCGCGGGCGCGCACCCCGATTTCCCATCCGCCATTGCCGCCATGACCGGCTTAAAACCGCGCCTCTTCCAGCCCGACCCGGCGGCCCACGCCGTTTACGGGGAGTTGTACGCGCTCTACACCATTTTGCATGACGCGTTCGGAACCGCTCAGTGGGAAGGCAGCTTGTATCCGGTGATGAAACAACTGATTGACATCCGCAATCGCGCGCGCGCGTGACCCCGGCTCACATGCTGGAACCGCTCAAAAAAAACGTTTGCCGCGCCAACCTTGACCTCGTCAAGGAAGGGTTGGTCGTGCAGACTTGGGGCAACGCCAGCGGCATCGATCGCGCCCGCGGCTTGGTGGTCATCAAAGCCTCCGGCGTTCCCTACGCGGGCATGAAATCGGCCCACATGGTCGTCGTGGCGCTGGACAGTGGAAAAGTCGTGGAAGGCACTCTCAAGCCCAGTTCGGACACGCCCACGCACCTGGAGCTTTACCGCGCCTTTCCGGCCATCGGCGGCATTGTTCACACCCACAGTCTTTACGCCACCGCCTGGGCGCAGGCCGCCAGGAGCATCCCCGCCCTGGGCACCACCCACGCCGATTACTTTCACGGCGAAGTCCCCTGCACGCGCTCCATGACGGCCCCGGAAATCAATTCCTCCTACGAGTTGAACACCGGCCGCGTCATCGTCGAGCGGTTCAAGGGGTTGGACCCGCTGCTGAATCCTGGCGTTTTGGTCGCCCATCACGGCCCCTTCGCCTGGGGCCCCAACGCCGCCCAGGCGGCTCACAACGCCGCCGTGTTGGAATTCATCGCCCGGTTGGCCTCCGAAACCGTCGCCCTCAACCACAACGTCAAACCGATTTCCTCGCCCCTGCTGGACACGCATTTTTTCCGCAAACACGGCCCCGGCGCTTATTATGGACAGCCTCCCGGCGGCTGATCGCCTCGCAACAAATATATGAATAACAAAACATTGATCCCATCGATGCTCGCCATCGCCGCCGCCGCCTGCCTGCTGGCCGGTTGCGCCAGTCAAAGCGCGAACACAAGTCACATTGAGCAACAGCCCTTCGGCACCGGCCCCGACGGCCAGCCAGTGGACCTCTACACCCTGCGCAACGACAAAGGGGCCGAGGCCCGCATCATGACCTACGGCGGCATCATGCTCTCCCTCAAAATGCCGGACAAAAACGGCCAGTTCGACGATGTCGTGCTCGGCTACGATGACGTGGCTTCCTACATCAAGAGCAGCCCTTATTTTGGAGCGCTCATCGGTCGTTATGGCAACCGCATCGGCGGCGCCAAATTCACGCTCGATGGCACGACTTACACCCTCCCCGCCAACGACGGCCCCAACACCCTCCACGGCGGCATCAAAGGTTTTGACAAGCATATTTGGACCGCCACTCCAATGGAAGGCCCGCATGGTCCCAGCCTCAAGCTCACCTACCTCAGCAAGGATGGCGAAGAGGGCTTCCCCGGCAACCTGGATGTCACGGCAACCTACACTCTGACCGATAAAAACGAAATCCGCATCGAGTTCACCGCCCAGACCGACAAAGACACCGTTGTCAACCTCACCGACCATTCCTATTTCAACCTCGCCGGCAAGGGCGACATCCTCGGCCACATCGTCATGATGCCCGCCGACCGCTTCACGCCGGTGGACTCCACCTTGATTCCGACCGGTGAGTTGAGCCCGGTGGAAAACACCCCCTTTGACTTCCGCACCCCCACCGCCATCGGCGCCCGCATCGGCCAGGACAACGAGCAACTGAAGTTTGGCAAAGGCTACGATCACAATTGGGTGTTCAACAAAAAAATCGGCGACCTCACCATGCTGGCCCGCGTCACCGAACCCACCACCGGCCGCGTGTTGGAAGTGTGGTCCACCCAGCCGGGCTTGCAGTTCTATTCGGGCAATTTCCTCGACGGCACGATCACCGGCAAGGGTGGGCGCGTTTACGGGCATCGCAACGCCTTTTGCATGGAACCCCAGCGCTTCCCGGATTCCCCCAACAAGCCGGAGTTCCCCACCACGGAATTGAAACCCGGCCAAACCTACCACAGCACCATCATTTACAAGTTTTCCGTCCAACCATGACCCTCAAAACCTGAGTCATTCAACCCGCCAGCTCATCCTATGGAAAACACCGCTACCAATGCCGTTGTAAACACCGCCACCAACGCCGTTGCCGCCGTCGCTTCGGCCGCCCATCAAGGCACGGTGTTCGATTCACTTGACTGGTTTGTCATCGTTCTCTTCGCTCTCGGCATGGTGGCGACCGTCTGGTACTCCATGCTCAAGAAAAATGAGTCCGGCAAGGACTACTTCCTGTCCGGACGCGACGCCAACTGGCTGCAGATTGGGTCTTCGATCTTTTCTTCCAACATCGGCTCCGAACACCTCGTCGGTCTGGCTGGCGCGGGCTTCCTCACCGGCATGGCTATGGCCCACTGGGAAATGCACGGCTGGGTCATCCTCCTCTTGGGCTGGGCCTTCGTACCGCTTTACGACCGCATGAAGGTCTTCACCATGCCGGAATACCTTGAACTGCGCTTCAGCCGCGGCTCCCGCAATGTCTTGAGTTTGCTTACCATGGCCAGCCTGGTGCTTACCAAAATCGCCGCCACCATCTACGCCGGCGATGTCGTCGTTCGCACCCTTTTGAACGTGGACACCGTGAATATTTTCGGACTCAAGCTGGACGTCTTCTGGGCCATTGCGCTGGGGCTGGCCTTCACCACCGGCCTTTACACCATTTTCGGCGGCATGCGCGTTATCATGTACACCGCCGTCCTCCAGGCCCCGGTCCTCATTTTCGGTTCCGCCTGCATTCTCTACATGGGTCTTCACGTCCTGGGCCATGGCAGCCTCATCGACGGCTGGAAGACCATGATCGCCACCGTCGGTGACAATGTTCATCTCGTCCGCTCCATCCACGATCCCGATTATCCTTGGCTGGCGGTCCTGCCCGCCTCGGCCATCATCGGCTTCTGGTACTGGTGTACTGACCAGTACATCGTCCAGCGCGTGCTCGCCGGCAAAAACGAGCAGGAATCCCGCCGCGGTTGCATTCTTGCCGGCTTCTTCAAACTCACCCCCGTCTTCATCTTCCTGGTGCCGGGCATGATCGCTTTTGCGCTCACCAAGATGCCGTCCGCCGGTTTCAATACCAACGGCGACCAAGCCTATACCTCCCTCGTGGCCCAAATCCTGCCCCACGGCCTTCGGGGCATGGTCGCTTGCGGCATGATCGTCGCCCTCATGGCTTCGCTCGGTTCCAAGTTTAACGCCTCCGCAACTCTCTTCACGATGGATTTCTATCGCGAATGGTATCCCAATGCCTCCGGCCGCACCGAGGTCATTGTGGGCCGCATCGCCACGGCTGCGATTGTCTTCATCGGCATCTGCTGGGTCCTGGTGATCAAGGGCCTCCACTCCAATCTTTACAACTACCTCCAGAACGTCCAGGGCTACCTTTCGCCCGCCATCGCCGTGCTCTTCCTGGCCGGCGTGTTCTGGAAACGCGCCACCGCCCCCGCCGCCCTCTGGTCCTTCGTCATCGGCGTGGTGGGCGGCTTCGCCAAGCTCGCTGCCGACATCGTCATGCGCAATGACGGCGAGACAGTCGCCAATCTCAAACGGCAGCTCTATCATGGCGCCATCACCTTGGACCAATTCAATACGGGTATCGCCCCCATCAAGGCAAAATTCGGCCTCCTGTTCGATTTTTGGAATATTCACCAGTGGTACTATTGTCAGGCCCTCTTCGTGATCACTGCCGCCATTATGGTCATTGTCAGCTTCATGACCACCGCGCCGGATGCCAAGGTGCTCAAATTCTCCTGGTACGGCGCCACGCCGGAGGAAAAAGCCGCCACTCGCGCCAGTTGGAATGGCAGGGATGTCGTGCTCTCCCTCATTGTGGTTGGCGCCATCGTCTTCTTCTACATCAAGTTCTGGTAAATCGACTTTTGCCAGCAAGGTCTCTGGCGCCATAGTGCGCCAGCCCTGCCATTTATGGCCCATAAAAACTCAGCCCTGTTCTCCACGGCAGCGATCTTGTCCTTGACCCTGGCTTGCCTGCGTGGACAAGGTCTCCTGCCACCCACAAATCTCGCCATACATGAGGAACCCCTCATCCCTGGCTCGAAAAACGGCGCCACCGCCGCCGTCCCGCCGATGGGGTGGAATAGTTACGACGCCTTTGGCGATGCCGTCGTCGAATCCGAAGTGCTCTCCAACGCCCTTTGGATGCGGGATCATCTGCTTAGGTTCGGCTGGAACTTTGTCGTCGTTGACTTCCGATGGTACGACAGCAAGGCCGACGGAATTCGACCGCAGGACCCGGAGGGAGTGACGATCGACCAGTTTGGCCGCTGCGTTCCCGCGACCAATCGCTTTCCGTCCGCCTCGGGCGGAAACGGCTTCCAACCGCTGGCCGACCGCTTGCACGCGATGGGTTTGAAATTGGGCATCCACATCATGCGCGGGATTCCCCGCCGCGCTGTCGAGGATAACATGCCCATCGCAGACTCCTCCTTCAAGGCCGCGGACGCCGTGTTGCCAACTGACGACCCCAACCGCGCCTGCGCATGGAACCGCGACATGTTCGGCGTTGATGGCGATTCGCCCGCCGGCATGGCCTGGTACGCCAGCATCGCCCGCCAATACGCCTCCTGGGGCGTGGACTACATCAAATGCGATGACATCTGCTTCTTGGGTCGCGGCCGCGGTTATGCGGCGGCGGAGATCGAGGCCCTCTCGCGGGCGCTCGCCAACTGCGGACGCCCTATAATCCTGAGCCTTTCGCCCGGACCGGCCCCGCTCAATTGCTCGCGGCACCTCAAACTATTCGCCAACCTCTGGCGCATCTCCGGTGACTTCTGGGACAATTGGCCCGCGCTCAACCGCAATTTCGACTTGTTCGCCGCTTGGGCGCCCGACGCTGGACCCGGCCATTGGCCCGACGGCGACATGATTCCCTTCGGCCACCTCTGCCTGCGCAATTGCGACGTCAAACCCGATCGCTGGACCCGCTTCACCCACGACGAACAACAAACCCTCATGTCCCTCTGGTCCCTCGCTTCCTCACCCCTTATGCTCGGCATGAATCTCCCCGACAACGACCCCTGGACAACCGATCTCCTGACCAATCCCGAAGTGCTGGCCATCGATCAGGACTCGCTGGGCCGTTGCGCCCGCCGCATGTACGGCCCGCCCGTCCCCGCCGAAACTTGGCTCAAGCAATTGGACGACGGCGCCTGCGCTGTCGGCTTCTTTAATCGCACCAACACTTCCGTCCGCCTCGATGTCCCCTGGCGTCACCTGGGTTTCTTGCAGCCGCCTCAAGTCCGCGACCTGTGGCTGCATCGCGACTTGGGAATACAGGAACGCTTCACCGCCGAATTGCCCCCCCACGGGTGCGCCCTGCTCCGCGTCAAATCCTCCCTTGGAACCGCCGCCCCGCGACCGTAATCTTCCCGGCGATGGATTCAGACCTGGAAGTCCTCCTTACCCCGGCGGAATTCGCCGCGCTGCAACCGCGCGACCTGCCGGACGTCGTCTGCGTGGTTTTTGACGTCCTGCGCGCCACCAGCACCATGCTCACCGCGCTGGCCAACGGCGCCACCCGCATTTATCCCGTGCGCGAGATTTCCCAGGCCCTGCAATTGCGCCGCGCTCATCCGTCCGCCTTGCTCGCCGGTGAACGCGACGGCGTGCGCATCCTCTCGGCGCAGACCGGCGGCGTGGATTTTGACCTGGGCAATTCCCCCCGCGAATTCACCCCCGGCCGCGTGGCGGGCCGGGAAATCATTATGACCACGACCAACGGCACCCGCGCCTTGCAGGCCTGCCAGGGCGCGCGCCGCATTTTTGCCGGCGCTCTTTTGAACCTCGCCGCGCTGGCCCGCCGCTTGGAAACCGAGCGCCCCGCGCGCTTGCTGCTGGTTTGCGCCGGAACATTCGAGGAAGCCGCTTACGAGGACACTCTGGCTGCGGGAGCGTTATGTCACGCCGTTTGGAAACGCTTTGAGCACGCCCGCATTGCCGATTCCGCCCTGATCGCCCGTCAGCTCTATCTCGCCGCCGAAAGCAATCTGGACGCCGCCCTTTCCTGCTCCCGCAACGCCCGCCGCCTCCTGGAAAACCCCGCCTTGCGCGACGATGTCCCCTGGTGCCTCCGCCGCAACGCGCTCAACCTGACCGCCGAACTGCGCGACGGCGCCGTTATCGCCGATTGACAACGCGACGAAAGTCACCCGATCGCATCGCAACAACATCATTGAACAACTACCGTCAATCCAGTAAACACACACCCATGATGCCAATCGACTCCGACCGCCCATCCCGCTACGGATTGTCCCGCCGCAAGTTCATTTTTCTCTCCGCCGTTGCGGCCGGCGGCGCGGCGGCGGGCGGATGCGTTGCCCCGCGATCCCGGCCGCGCGTGGTGTCCGCGAACGAAAAACTCAACATCGCCATCGTCGGTTTCGCCGGACAGGGCGCGAGCGACGCCGAATGCTGCGCCGGGGAAAACATCGTCGCCCTGTGCGACGCGGACCAGAAGGTCGGCAGCCGTGTCCGGGAACGTTACCCGAAGGCGGTTTACTATCAGGACTTCCGTCAGATGCTGGATAAGGAAAAGTCTCTGGATGCCCTCAACATCGCCGTGCCAGACCACCTGCATGCCTATATTGCCGCCACGGCGATGAAGCTTGGAAAACACGTCTATGTCCAGAAACCCCTCACTCACTCCGTGTACGAAGCCCGGCTGCTGCGCCACCTGGCCGCCAAAACCAATGTCGCCACGCAAATGGGCAATCAAGGAAGCGCCGAAAACGGCCTCCGCCGCGCCGTCGAAGTCATTCAGGCCGGCATTATCGGCCAAGTGACCGACGTTCATGTCTGGAGCAACAGGCCCATCTGGCCGCAAGGCCTCCAACGGCCCACCGATTCCGATCCTGTCCCCGAGGGCCTTGATTGGGATTTGTGGCTCGGCCCGGCTCCGCAGCGCCCTTACAAGGGCCTCTACCTCGGCAATAACGCTTACCACCCCTTCAATTGGCGCGGATGGATCGACTTCGGAACCGGCGCCTTGGGTGACATGGCCTGTCACACCGTCAACCTCCCTTTCCGCGCCCTCAAACTCGGCTATCCCACTGAAATCGAGGCCGAAACCGTCGATCTGACCAAAGACTCCTATCCCATCAAATCCAGAATCCGGTTTCAATTTCCGGCGCGCGAAGGTTTGGCCCCTGTCAGCTTCCGCTGGTATGACGGCGGCAACCGCGTCCCCAATGCCACCCAAAGGCCCTTTCACGACGGCAACAACAAACCGCCGCCCGAAGTGACGGCGGACATACTGACCATCCGCAACCAGATTCCCCGCAGCGGCTGCCTGATCCTGGGCGACAAGGGACAGATCTTTTCTCCCGATGACTATGGCACCCGGTTCTACCTTAAGTTGAAGGATGAGAAGGAATTTACCAGTGGCGCAACTCACCAAGCCGCCACCGCCGTTCCGCAAACCATCCCGCGCAACCCGTTCATGTCAGCTCCAGGGACCAACAGCGGCGTGGCCCACCATCAAGAGTGGATCGCCGCTTGCAAAGGCGGCGCGCCGGGCTATTCCAATTTCGACATCGCGGCCTACCTCACCGAAATCATCCTCCTGGGCTGCGTGGCCATGCGCGCCGGCAGGAAGCTGGAATGGGACGGGCCAAACATGCGGGCCAGGAACGCGCCCGAGACGGCGGAATTCGTTCACCCCGCCTTCCGCAAAGGCTGGCATATTTAGTATTGACTTCACTGCCAGTCGCGCGCGCCGGGTCCTGACCCGATGACCGGGAACATCGACACGCGCAGACGGGCCGCGCCCATGGGAATGAGCGTGATCTCCTCCACCGCTTCGGCGGACTTGACCGGGCTGGGGTGGAGTTTGCCCACAAGATGGTTGGCGTCGGCCTGCCACTGGGGGATGAGACGGGCCTTGGCCTTGATCTCTATCGGCGCGGTTTCCGGCGTGAAGGGTTGCGGCGCCAGCCGGCCGGTCTTCAGGCGGACCTGAAAAGACGACGCTGGATTGTCCGAGTCAAGCACAAGTCCGTAATTCCACGGGGAGTCTGGATACACCTCCCACTGCGGCCACCGCGGATCGCGGTCGCCATACTTTTGGAAGCGCTCCTTGATCGCCAATGAGAAGCTCAACGGACCGTAATCGACCGACGCGGCATTCTGGTTCCTGGGCCACCGGCGGACCGCCACGCTCATCGGAAGCCGCAACGTGACCCGGTCGCCGTTGTGCCAAAGACGCGCCACGCGAACGAAGCTCAGCGGCGCGGGTTTCACGCCTGCGTCCTCCCCATTGATGCTCACTGAGGCCGCGCCGCACCAGCGGGGCACCCGCAGGTAGAGGGGAAACCCCGTGGCTTTGCCAATGTCAACCCTAAAACTGACCGATTCCGCGAACGGGTAATCTGTCCCCTCCTCGATCCTGGCCATGGTGCCGTCGCCCACTCTCGCGCTCACGCCGCTTTCAGCGTAAAGCGAGGCGCACAGGCCGTTGTCGGGCGTGGCCAGCCAGAGTTCCTCGGCGTAATAAGGCCAGCCGTGCGAAACGTTGTGCTGGCAGCAGCGATACACTTCATAAGGGCTGTAGGAAACCTCCGTTCCGTCGTTCTGAATGCCCGGAGCTTTGTTGCCCTGGTCGAGTTGAATCTCGTTGGCGCAGGTCACATAGAGCAGCGCCTTTTCATCCGGCGTCATTGCCGCGGGAAACG
>JBEKSF010000013.1:0-67213 GCA_049517295.1 Verrucomicrobiota bacterium | reverse complement strand
ACGGCGAGATCGACGCCCGGCCACAGCGCG
Organism: Verrucomicrobiota bacterium; assembly: GCA_049517295.1. GTDB lineage: Bacteria > Verrucomicrobiota > Verrucomicrobiia > Limisphaerales > Palsa-1400 > JBEKSF01. The sequence continues at coordinate 67,183 of JBEKSF010000013.1, read as the reverse complement.
AACAAAGGCGGGCGGATTAGCAAGCTTGTCCGCGATTACTATTTCTGCGACGGCAAACCGCTGGGCGAGAGGAATCCCAAATGGCTGCAGGACGACTATGTGAAGTTCCTGCGCTGGGGGCAATGGCGCATCGAGCAGACCGGCCAGGGCATCCTGGCCTTCATCACCAACCACGGCTATCTGGACAATCCGACCTTTCGCGGCATGAGGCAGAATCTCATGCAGACGTTCGACGAGATTTACGTGCTCGACCTGCACGGCAACTCGAAGAAAAAGGAAACCGTTCCCAACACAGGCGAACCGGACAAAAACGTGTTCGATATCCAGCAAGGGGTCGCCATCGGCATTTTCGTAAAACTCCCGCCTGAAAAACGGGCAAAGAAAAAGGAGAAGCCCCCTGCCACCGTCCGCCATTGCGACCTCTGGGGCGCGCAGAGGCAGGCAAAATACGATTGGCTCGACGATCACCACGTAGAAAGCACGGAGTGGACGAGGCTTGCGCCTGCCGCGCCCCACTACCTGTTCATTGCCCAAGACACCAAGCGGCTCAAGGAATACGGGCGCGGCTGGAAGGTCACGGAGATGATGCCGATCAACGGTTGGGGCATTGCAACACGCAAGGACTATCTGCTGGTTGATTTTGAACAGAAGGCGTTGGTCAAGAAGTTTGAAGCGATTCTTTCGTTGCCGGTCGAGCAAGCGATCAAACAGTTTGGGATTCGCAAAGCTCCACACTGGGATTTTGCCCAGGCGCGAAAACAACTTCCTGGCGATCCCTCCAAATCGGTGATGCCGATTCTTTTCCGGCCGTTTGATACGCGGTACCTCTATTATGAAAAGGCGATGATTGAACGAGGCGATCATCGGTACGATTTGATGCGTCATCTGTTTGATTCAAACTTATCCCTCATCACGGTGCGACGAAGCGAGGGGGGCGGTCAGTTTACTCACTTCTTCGCAAGCAGCAGGATTTCCGTTCTGCATTCAACATCGGCAAAGGAGGGAAATTTCGTCTTTCCACTCTATCTCTATGCCAACGGGAAACTTCCCGAAGCTGATTTGTTTGCGCACGACAATGACCGGCGCCCGAATTTGAGCGCCTCTTTCGTCAAAGAGTTTTGTCAACGACTCGGTTGCAAGTTTGTGCCGGATGGATACGGCCGCACGTCCCGGCGGGAAGTCGGCCCGGAATGCATCTTCAATTACGCCTACGCCATATTCCACAGTCCAACCTATCGGGAACGTTATGCGGATTTTCTCCGCGCTGACTTTCCTCGACTGCCGCTGACCAGCAATTGGGACCTCTTTGGAGAGTTGGCGGGGCTGGGCCTGTGGTTGGTGGACTTGCACGCGCGCGGACAGGGGAAAAACACTCCAGTTGGATTTCCTGTGAAAGGAACCGACCAAGTCCGTGACGTCCGTTTCCAACCTGTCGATTCCCTGGTCATTCCTGGCGCAAAACGGATGAAAAGCTCCAACCCATGCGGGCATGTGGAAACGGGTCCGTGGCCGGATGTGAAAGCGGGCCGCGTTTGGATCAACGACCGGCAGTATTTCGAGCCTGTGCCGGAATCGGCGTGGGCGTTTCCCATCGGCGGTTACCTGCCCGCGCAACGCTGGCTCAAAGACCGAATGGGCCGCACGCTCGGGTACGAGGAGCAGGCGGAATATCAACGCATCATCTGGGCGCTGCTGGAAACGGGGCGATTGATGGGGGAGATTGACGCGAGCATCAAACAACACGGAGGCTGGCCGATAAAATAGGCAGATTTAGGGCGCCTCAAATCGCACCGCACAAACGTGCGGTTGAACGGGTGGCGGGAACAGGGTATCTTCGCCACGATCACTATGCACTTTAATCAATATATGAAGCAAAACCTCCTCTCTAATACTGTCTCGCGGTGTCTGTGCGCCGGCGCCTTGTTGTGCTCGGCGACTCTCGTCTCCGCCCAAACCCTGACCAACGCCCAGATCACCTTCCAGGTCGATATGACCTACATGGTCGGTAACGGCTTTACCCCTGGGACAGATACGGTGTCCGCGCATGGATCCTTCAATGGCTGGGGCGTCGGCGTTCTGTTGACCACCAACGCCTCGAGCTCAAACCCATACCTCTATAGCGGCACGACCAATGACACCGCCGAGGCCAACGGCACAGCCACGATATTCAAGTATGTCATCGACAACAGCACCTATGAGACGACCGCCGACGCAAATAATCGTTGCGGCCTGCTCCCGGCCGCCAGCGGCGCGACCCTGGCACTGCCAGTTGTATTCTTTAACGACGACGGCCCGGTCACCACGGCCAATATCACCTTCCAGGTCGATATGTCCGAACAGATCAACCTGGGCAACTTCGACACCAACGTCGATAGCCTCTATAGCCAGGGATCATTTGAGGGTTGGAATGACACTTTCCCTCTCACCAACAATCCGGCCATTGCGACCACCAATTATCAGGGGATAGTGACCTCCAATGTCTATGTGGGGACTTATGCCCTCGCCGCCTCCCCGGGCGCGGCTGAGGAATTCAAATATGTCATTTTCAACGGCACAGCCAACGAGTATGAATCCCCCTCCGCCGCCGACGGCGACCGCGACAACAACAACAACCGCTTCTTCGCCAGCATCGATCAGACCCTGCCGATTGTTTATTATAGCGACCAGCGGCTTTCGTCCTCGGTGACGAACTACGTGAAATTTGAGGCCGATATGTCCGTTCAGGAGGCCTTGGGAACCTTTACCAATGGAAATCCGCTCAGCGTGATCCAACTTCACGGAGACTTTGACTCTTGGGATTCTAACGGGGTTGACATGACCAACGATCCGGGCCTCAACAACACCAATATCTTTGTCGCCGATATCGAGTACGTTGACCCGCCCGGAACGGTTGTGAACTATAAATACGTTCTCCAACCGGGCACACAGTGGGAGAATGTCCCCGGCGGCGGCAACCGCCAGTTCGCTCTTCGCACCACAAACGCCAGTTATGTGGTCGGGCCGGATTTCTTCAGTTTTGAAGGCCCCAGCGCCTTGGACGATGTCGTCTATGTCACAAATTGCATGGTGACCTTTACTGTCGATATGACCAATGCGGTGGGCACCGACGGCACGGTGTTTAATGGATCGGGCCTTCCTGTTTATATCAACGGAATCAACGGCGGGAACAACAATAGTTTCTGGACATGGGGAGTGTTAAACGCCCCGGCACAGTTCCAAATGACAGAGATTGGCGATTCGTCCTTGTACACCGTGACAGTTCCGGTTAACCGCGGACAAAACATTGATCTGGTTTACAAATACAGCATCGATGGCAACGACAACGAAGCTGGTTTTGCCGATAATCATACCCGCTATATTCGCAGCCAGCCCAATTATACGATGCCGGTGGATGTCTTCGGCTCCCAAGGCGCCGCCAGCTCTTCCGAACCTTCCTTTGGCGATCTTTCGATCACCACCAGCGGCAACCAGGTTTCTATTTCCTGGCTGGGGCGCCAGTATGTTCATTTGCAAACGGCCACCTCCCTGGATGCCCACACTGTTTGGACCCCCCAAATTGCCACCGACGGAACGAACCTGATCGTGGCGCCGGGCGGAATCGCTACGACGAACTATACCATTGGCGCCGGCAACTTGTACTTCGAGTTGGTTTATCCTTAATGCATTGACGCTCCGTCCGCCGGGGGCGCCATCCGCCTCCCGGCGGGACTGGAGCAATAAAGGTATGAAAAACAAACAGGCATTCACGCTTATTGAGTTGTTGGTTGTCATCGCGATCATTGCGATCCTTGCTGGGATTTTGCTCCCGGCCCTCGCCCGGGCCAAACAGCAAGCCACAGGCGCCAATTGCATCAGCGCAAAAAAGCAAATGCAAGTTGCGTGGACCATGTACGCCAACGACTTCGGCGACCGCCTGGCCTTCAACAACGACCAATCCCAGGATTACGAAGCCACCCATGATTGGGCGGAAGGAATCCTCGATTGGAGCACCAATCCCGAGAACACCAACTACATGTACTTGATTGATCCACGGGTTTCTTCAATGGGACCCTATGTTGGCAAAAACTACCTTATCGAGTGGTGTCCCGCCGACATTTACGTCGGCCCTCATCAAACTCCGCTCGGTTGGTCGCATCGTTGCCGCAGTATCTCGATGGACGGCGCCGTCGGCGACGGCAAGAAATATACCTTTTCCAATTGGGGCGGCGTGCAGATGTGGTGGGCCAAGAAAATGTCCGATCTGATTGCTCCCGGCACGGCCCAAAGTTGGGTTTTTAGTGATGAGCATCCCGACAGCATCGACGACGAAATCATGTACATTGATCCGGGCTGCACCAACGGCACGGGCACCTTCACCGAGTTGCCGGCCAGTTACCATAATTTGGCCTGCGGCGTGAGCTTTGCCGATGGACACGTGGAACTTCACAAGTGGTTTGAGACTGAGACCGTACACCCCGTGACCTACTCTGACATCGACCAGGTTGGGGTAACCCGCAGCAGGGATCTGGCCTGGCTTGCCCAGTGAACTCCGCATGCGCCTGGGGCGCCCTGACCGCGCGCAGAGCCGTCCTTTGTTCTGCAACCAGTCCTGAAACCGCTCGCTCGCCTGAAAACATGAAATCCTTCTCGCTGCGCCGGGCGGTTTCGACCCTTTGCCTCGTTACCCTGTTCGTTGGCGGCGGCATCATCTCCGCCCAAAATGCCGCGCTCGCTTCTCCTTCCTGGTTGCGCCACGGCGTGATTTACGAGGTTTTTCCGCGCGCTTTCTCCAGTAATGGCGACTTCAACGGCATCACCGCGCGGCTGGACGATCTCAAGGGCCTGGGCATTGACATTCTCTGGCTCATGCCCATTCATCCCATCGGCCAAAAAATGCGCAAAGGGGACGTCGGCAGCCCTTATGCCGTCAAAGATTACTACGCCATCAATCCCGACTACGGCTCCGCGGACGATCTGAAACGCCTCATCACCCAAGCCCATCGCCGCGACATGAAGGTCATTATGGACTTGGTCGCCAATCACACTGCCTGGGACTGCGTCCTCATGAGTCATCCCGATTTCTACAAGCAGGATGCCGACGGCCACATCCTGCCGCCCAATCCCGCCTGGTCCGACGTCGCCGGCCTCAATTACGCCAACCCCCAATTGCGCCGCTACATGATCGCAATGATGAAATACTGGATCGATCCCTCCGGCTTTGATTTCGACGGCTTTCGCTGCGACGTCGCCGGCGATGTGCCGACCAGCTTCTGGGAAGAGGCCCGCGCCGAATTGCTGAAGGTCAAGCCCGACATCATCCTTCTGGCCGAGGCCAGCAAGCCGGACCTGATGGTCAAGGCCTTTGACGTCGATTATTCCTGGCCGCTCCTCTCCGCCCTCAATCGGGTCATGCTCGATGGCGCCCCGGCCCTGGACTTGCAGCAGTCCTGGGAGCAGACCCGCCGCGAGTTCCCGCCGGGCGCCTTGCACATGCGCATCAGCGACGACCACGATGAGGCTCGCGCCGTCGCCCGCTACGGCATCCGCGGCGCCTTGGCCGCCTCGGCGCTGATGTTCACACTGGACGGGGTTCCTCTTCTTTACAACGGCATGGAAGCCGGTGACGCCACCGAATCCGGCGACCCCGCCCTTTTCGAGAAAATCCCCGTCTTCTGGCATCCCAAAGCTCGCCCGGACCTCCCCGCCATCTATTCCAGCCTGATATCCTTGCGGAAAAAATTCGCGCCCTTCCAGAACGATTGCGTCACCTGGCTCCATGCCTCCGACGCCACCAACACACTTTCCTTCATGCGCCGCGATGAGAGCGACGAGTTCGTCGTCGTCATCAATTTTTCCAATCGGCCCCAAAAAACATCCGTCGATGTGGACCACGCCGGGGATTTTCGACCCGTCAAAATCGCCGGCATGCCCGATGCCGGGGCCGACAACCTCACGGCATTGAATCTGCCCGGATTCGGTTGGCGGATTTACCATCGGTCCGTCGTCAAAGCCGCGGGCGAACAAACGCAGCTTGAGCACGCGAAGCTGACCGAGTAAATCAACCGATTGGCTGCGGATGCCACGGAATCTCATTAGAAAACTGCGTTCTCTCTGCTTTCTCCTCTGCCTCTCGTGCCCGTGCGGCGGCGCCGCCCGCGCCGAATCGATGCTCCAGCTTTTCAACGTCAATTGGACTCAGTTGGCCCAGAAAATGCCCGAAATCGCCGAAGCCGGCTATGACAGCCTCTGGTTGCCTCCCCCCTACAAAGCCAGCAGCGTCTTCTCCGTCGGTTATGACCAGTTCGATCCCTTCGACCTGGGCAGCCAGAACCAGCAAGGCTCCATTGCCACCATGTACGGCACCGAGGCCCAGTTGCGGCAAGCCGTCCTCATCGCTCATCGCTTCGGCATCCGCGTCTATTTTGACAACATTGTCAACCACCGCGGCTACGTCGTGCCCGGTTACAACAGCGCCACCCCCATCAACTATTACCCAGGCCTTTTTCCGCAGGACTTCCATTTGCTCACCACTCCCAATGGTTTCTTTCAAAACGTCCCGCAAGTCAGCGATTGGAACGACCAATGGGATGTCCAGAATGAGTCGCTGCTGGGGTTGGTCGATCTGGCCCAGGAACCCGGCGGAATCAACGATAACTTCGGCCCGGCCTTGGGCGACACCATTCCAAAAATCTTCTTCGTCCGCCACCCCACCCATCCCGAATTCTACATGGACACCAATCTGCCCGCCATCGCCGGCCCCTGGCATCCCTTCAACGGCACCAACGGCAATCCAACTCCGGAGGACGTCGGCGGCTACCTCTGCCGCGCCGTCATCTGGATGTTGAACGAAACCAAATGCGATGGCTTTCGCCTGGACGCCGTCAAACACGTCCCGTCGGGCTTCTTTGGCGACACCACCGATTCGCCCAACGGCTACTGCGGCGCAATCCAGACCATGTTTAACTACGTCCACGGCTACGGCCAAAACGTGACCGGCAACGGCTACTTCGACACCAATGACAACCGCACCAGCCTTTTTGACACCGAGGCGCCGCGCAATGACGCGATGATCTTCGGCGAGCATCTTGGCGAGCCGCCCAGCTTCAGCGAATACATCACCCGCGGCATGAGGCTGCTCAACGCGCCCGGCCAGAACGCCCTCAACGGCATCCTGGGCATCCCCGGCGCGACCATGAGCGGCATGGATTCGACCAACTGGGGGTCTCTCCAGCAGGACGGCGACTCAATCATCGGCTTCCAAGGAGTTCAGTTTTCGCAGAGCGCGGACAATACCTATTGCGGCATTTCCTACGCCGTGCGCGCCTTGCAGAACGCCTACAATTTTATGCGCGTGGGCCTGCCGGAGATCTATTCCGATGGCTACAATGAATCCCAAAGCAGCCCTCCCTTCCCCGGCATTCCCAATGCCAACTACCTCGGCCAGTTCGGCGACCAAACCATGCCGGACATCGCGTTCTTGCAGCATCAACTGGCCCGCGGTTTGCAGACCTCGCGCTGGAGCGACAGCACCGTCGTTTGTTTCGAGCGATACGACAACCGCGAAGGCAGCCCCGCCAATGCCCAGGACCAGGTCACCCTTTTGTTCGCAATGAATGACTACATGGTCGCCGGCCAGGGTGATCAATGCTTCGACGACGGAGTCGCCCAATTGACCGACGGCACCTATTACGACTGCTTTCCCGTCATCAATTCCCGCGGCGTCGGCCTGGTCGTCGGTTTCCCGCCCGGCTCGGTTCTATCGCAACTGGCTTCCGGCCCGACCGGCAGCACCAACGAGGATTGGGTCTTCGATAACAGCGGCGCCTGTTCAAAATTGCTCGTGCGCAACGCCACGGCCAGCCTCGCCGAAGCCCAGGCCACCGCCAACGACCCCAATCCCGTCAATCGCGCCGTCTTCATCGGCGGCCAGACCCTCGCTCCCGGCGGCGGCGCGATCGAATTCAAAATCCCCGCCGGCAGCTACGTCTGTTACGGCTATCAATGGCCGGAACCCAGCCGCTCCGCCTTGAGCGACGCCATCACCTTCCGCCAGGGAGGCAACCCGGTGCCCAGCCTCACCTTTCATCGAACCGACGGCGCCAACGGCGACCCCAATTTCAATCCCATTTATCCGTTCAAAATGCGCGGACGCATCGACTCCAACGGCAACCTCGTCGCCGGCCATAACGTGAGCAACCTCACCTACGCCATCGACTTTCCCATCCTCACCAACGCCCCCTTTGACATCCTCGTCCGCAACGATGCCTCTTCTGTCAATGCTTTGGTCAAGCTCGACGGCGGCATCGACCTCAACAGCCAGATGGATCTGGGCGCCTCCAACATCTACACCGCCGGCGTGCTCGATTTGCGCGACAACAAGCCGGGTTACGCTGACGATGTCTTTCTCGGTTACGAGCAAACCGCCTTTGATTTCCGTTACGGGCCGGAAAAATTCGCCGCCGGGGACATCTCCCGCGACAACGTCACCTCCCTTGGAGCCGAAGTCTATGCTTACACCGTCGGCGGCTCGAACACGGTCGCGCTGGGGGAAGGCAATGCCGCCGGCATCACCAACGGCACCGCCTTATGGGTCTATCACAATCCCTCTGACATCGTGAACATCGCCGCCAACCCGCCGCCCAGCCAGTTGAATCCCCTCAATCCCTCCCCCGGCCAGTCCGTCGATGTCTGGGTCAAAGTCGGCTATCAGTCGCAAATCACCCAAGGGTCGATTTACTACACAACCGATGGCAGTGCTCCCCAGGGCGCCTACGGCCACGGCGCCGGGACCACCCGCACTGTCCCCCTCGCCTTGATGGCCCAGGATCCAACCGATCCCACCATCGACTGGTGGAAAGGCACTCTCCCGGCCGCTGTCAATACCAGCGGCGCAACCGTCCGTTACGCCGTCGCCCTTTTTGACAACAACATCCAGCCCATTTCCGACGCCGACCCCGCCAAGCTCTATGGATTGACCGAAGCCTCCATCACCAACTTCAATCCCGCCGCCGCGCTGGTCTGGACCGCCAATGATCTGAGCACCAACAGCGTGCTCACCGGTCTCCAGCCCGGCTGGCACATCGTCCGCGCGCGCCCCTTCCTGCCGCGCACCGGCAAATCCAGCGTCTTCAATACCTTTCTGGAGACCTTCTATTACGACGCGGCCACCCCGTCCGGCGTGATTGTTTCTCCGGCCCCGGGCACGACCATCACCAACTCCACCTATACCGTCATTGTCCGGGCCGACGGCACCGCGACGGCCGCGTCGATCAATATCGCTGACAGCAGCCCCGCCAATGACGACGTTGCCACCGGCTATAATTATGGCAATGGCTCGCGCAATGGCGTTCCGATCTTCGTCAGTTCCCCGCCGGTTGCCGTGCCCACCCCGGCCTTGAACGCTCTCTATCCGAATCTGCCGCAGGAATTCCACTTCACCTACGCGGCCGTGCCCACCAACGGCCCCGCCACGATCACCGTCTTGCTCAGTGAAATCACCACGCAGGTCTTGACCAACCGCGTCACGACACTGACCGATTCCTTTTTTACCGCCGCGCCCGCCGCCTCCCTTGAAATCACTTCCCCGCCCGCCGACGGAATGGCCTTCCTTCTCGGCTCCAACAGCGTCTATACCATCCAGGCCTGTTTCACGCCGAATCTCGACACCAATGACATTGAGAATTTCACTGTCTCCGTCAACGGCGTCACCCAGCCGCGATGGACCGCCGGCTTCGAGCCTCTCTATTACATCGGGGGCGAAACCTGTGAACCGGCCATGCGCACCTTTAATTATACATGGCTCGCTCCGCCTCCGGGCGCCGATGTCATCAACGTCTCCTTCGACGGCGCCCAACTCCTGAGCGCCCAACGGACGGTGCTGGTTTTCGATCCGAACAGCTCCTCGCCCGTTTTCGGATTGCCTGCTTACGACTCCATTGTGGCGGGCACCAATCCCACCAACCCCGCCACGTGGCTCCAGATTACCAGCGTCGCCAACGGCCTTGTCTCTTGGAACAGCGTCTCCAATAAATCCTACCAAGTCCTGGCCACCACCAACCTCAACAATCCATTCCAGCCCATCAGCCCGGTCTTGAGCGCCGCCGGCTCCAACAGTTCTTTCTTCGATCTCAATTACACCAACGCGCCGGACACCTTTTATCTCATCCAGGTTTTTCCATGAGCCGATTGTCCCGTTTGTTTTTGCTTTGCCTGCTCGTGCTCGTCCGGTCAGGCGGGGTGAACGCCCAGACCGTCGCCCAGGACAAGGCCTCCAATTACACCAGCGGCTGGAGCAATGGCGAAAACGGCGGCAGCGGCTTTCTGCCTTGGATTCTCCAGGACAACAACAACACTCCGGCCTCCGACGATTACTCCGGTTTTTTTCTTTATACCTCCGGCATCCCGGCCATGGACACCGGCGATGAATCCTTCGGCCTTTACGCCAATGGCCCGGATTACAACGAAGCAGTGGCCTGGCGCGGCTTGCGCGCCTCCCTCGCCCCCGCACAGCTCTTCAAGGTCATCTTCGCCAACAACGACGTGGCCGCCGGCGGCGCGGCCGGAATCAGTCTCCTGCCCGCCTCCGGCACGGTGGCCACCAACACCCTCGCCGCCATCGCTTCCAACGCGTGCCTGAGCTTCTATTTCCCGGGCGGCGGCGCCGATTATTTGCTTTCCGACGGCAACGGCGTGACCGACACCGGCATCGGCTGGAATGAAAACGGCCTCCTCCTGGAAATCGCCCCGTTGTCAAACACAAATTATTTCCTGATGATTCGTACCGCGGACGGCGTCACGCTCCTTGCCTCTTTTCCCACCGAGCCGTTCCTCCATGCCGGTCCGGTCAATGGTTTCGCTTGTTACAATCTCAATGCGGGCGCAGGCGGCAACGTCTTTTTCAACCAACTATCCGTCAGCGCCGCCACCGCCCTGCCGCCCCTCATTGAAAACGTTCTTCCCGCCAATGGCGCCGCCTTTGTTGATCCCTCCGCCGGCGGCGTGTCTTTCCAGGTCTATTCCCCCTTTTCCGGCGTCGCGACCAATCGTATCACGCTGACCTTAAATGGTGCGGTGCAAACCAACGGCCTCTCCTTTTCCGGCGCGCCCGCCCATTGGTACGTCAATACTACCGTCCCGCCGCAAACCAACGTCGCCTTCACCGCCTCCATCAACGTCGTCGATCTCAGCGGGAATGCCGCCACTCAGACCTTCTCGTTCAACACATGGTCCTTCGATTTGCAATTCATCGAGGCGGAGGACTACAACTTTTACGGCGGCAATTTCATCCCAGACCCCGTCGTCGATGAATTCGGCGCGGCCGAAGACGGCCTGGGCGCCCTCTCAACCAACGCCTTCGCCTTCGCCAACGTGGACGCCTTCAAGCCCTTCGCGCCGGATGCCGGCGCCAATGTCTATCGCCCGCAAGACAGCGGCTTTGTCGATGTCATCACCAATGCCGACACGCCCCGCCCGATCTATTTCCAGCAAGACCTCCCCGACTACAGCCTCACTTCCATCCAGGTGGGCGAATGGGAGGACTACACCCGCTCCTTCAGCAATCTCGCCTGCGTCGTCTATGGCCGGATGGCGGCGGTCTCCGGCAATCCCGCCATGCTGCTCGAACGCCTGGCCTCGCCCACCACCGCCAATTCCACCCAGCCGCGCGCCGCCCTCGGCACGTTGCTTTGCCCGTCCGGCGCCGGCGGCGGCCAATCCTACACCAATGTCCCGCTGACCGATTTCTTCGGCAATCCTGTCGTCTTGAAATTGGCGGGCACAAACACCTTGCGCGCCACCTGCCTGGCCGCCTCCTGCAATATCAATTACTGGCTCTTCTTCCCCTCCACCAACACCGCCCCGTTGCCGCCCTACATCGCCGCCGGCTATCCCACGCCGGACGCGACCGGAATCGCTCCCGACGTCACGATCACCTTCACCATCGCCAACCGCGCCAGTGCCGTGCAACCCGCCAGCATCCGGCTCTTTCTCAACGGCGTGGAAGTGACCAGTGCCCTAGCAGTCTCGAACAACGCCGCCGGCGCTGCTGTCAATTATGCTGTCCCTTCGCTTCTCCCCGGCGGCTCGCTCAACACGGTGCAGGCGATTTTTTCCGACGGCTCGGTTTGGCAGACCAACCAATGGCAGTTCACCGTCCAATCCCTGCCCGTCCTCCCGGCGGCTGCCGCCTTGCCGCTGGGCTCCGCCGTCGATCGCGGGTTTATCATTCAAATCGTCAAGGCCACCAACGGCGCTTCCTCCTCCTTGTTTCCGCCCTCTGCCGCAACCGCCGAAAAACAGCTCGCCGGTCAGATCATCAATCCCGCCACCGGAGAGCCTTTTTCCAACGAAGCCGCCGGCCCCGACGGAAGCGGCTTCTACGCCGAGACCAACGTGATCGATTATCGCGGCGCGGGAACCAATCTTCCCCCGGTGGGCCTCTTCACCAACAACGTCTCCCCCTTTCCCTACGTGGCCACGACCCTGCCCGGCTCCTACACCAATTTCCCCCAGTTCTTCTCCCTGGCCGCCGTCACCTATCTCCCGCTGACCAACGGCATTTACCGCTTTGCCGTGATCAGCGACGATGGTTTTCAACTGAGCCTGGGCACGTCACCGCTCTCCACGCCGGTTATTATGAGTTACAATGGCGGCCGCGCCGTCACCGATCCGTCCAATCCCACCGTCCAGGACTTCATCGTCCAGCAAACCGGCGTTTATCCTTTTTGCCTCCTTTATTACCAGGCCACCGCCGATTCCGCGCTGCAATGGTATTCGATCAATCGCCAAACCGGCGCGGCCAGCCTGATCAATGACGGCCTTCCCGCCTTCCAGTTTATTCCCGTCCAACTGCTCAACCCCGTCGCGCAGGGTGAAACCTTCTCCTGCCAGTTCCAGGCCCCCGGCGCGCACACCAGCAGCGTGCAATTCAAAAACAACCTCTCCGACGCCCAATGGCAAACGCTCACCAACATCCTGGGCCGGGGCGTCCTCATTAATGTCACCGATCCCTCCGCGCCGCCCGCCGGACGTATCTATCGCGTCGTCACTTTGCTCTCGCATTAAGCCCCGCCCTCCGCTAATCGTTGTTCGCTGTAACATGAAAAATCGAATCATTCCCTCTCTTGCCTTCTTTTTCTTGCTCCCGTGCGCCGCCCTCGCCGCCGACCCGCTTGAAGCAGGCTTTCAATCCCCTCCGCCCTCCGCCCGCCCGCAGACCTGGTGGCATTGGATGAACGGCAACGTCACCAAGGAAGGCATCACCGCCGACCTCGAAGCCATGAAGCAAATCGGATTGAGCGGCGCGCAAATCTTCAACGTCGATTGCGAGATTCCCGCCGGCCCGGTCAAATTCAACAGCCCGGAATGGCACCAGTTGTTCACCCATTGCCTCAACGAAGCCGACCGCCTGGGCCTTCAGATTTGCGTCCACAATTGCGCCGGATGGTCCAGCAGCGGCGGCCCGTGGAACACGCCGGAGCACGCCATGCAACACGTCGTCACCAGCGAACTGCGCCTCACCGGCCCCTCCCTCTTCGATGGCGCTCTGCCGCAGCCTCCCACCATGTTCGGCTTCTACCGCGACATCGCAACGCTCGCTTTCAAAGCCCCCCTCACCAAAAGCATGGAAATTGACAACCTCCAGGCCAAGGCAGGTTTCAGCGGGGACTTTGTCAACTCCTCCTCCGCAACCACCGCCGCCCCGGGCCAGGCCATTGCGCGCGGCGGCATCGTGGACCTCACCTCCAGGCTCCGTCACGATGGCAAACTCAAATGGAAGGTGCCGGCGGGCGATTGGATCATCCTGCGCGTTGGCTACACGCCAAAGGACCAGGATAATCATCCCGCCCCCCCGGAGGGCACCGGCCTGGAGTGCGACAAATTCACCCCCGCGGCCCTCGACGCCCACTGGGCGGGATTTGTCCAAAACCTCATCGCCGACGCCGGTCCCCTGGCCGGAAAAACCTTCAACAACGTTCTAATTGACAGTTACGAGGTCGGCGGCCAAAACTGGTCCGCAAACTTCCGCGCCGAATTCAAAAAACGCCGCGGCTACGATCCCCGCCTCCTGCTCCCGGCTTTCTCGGGCCGCGTTGTTGACAACATGGACGTCTCCGAACGCTTCCTGTGGGATGTCCGCCGCACCATCGCCGATCTGTTCGCGGAAAACTACTACGGTCATTTTGCCCAGTTGTGCCACCAATACGGCCTGTTGGCCTCCTTCGAGCCTTACACCGGTCCTTACGAGTCGTTGCAGTGTGGCCGTGCCGCTGACGTTGTAATGGGGGAATTCTGGAGCGGCACCCACGGCGACCCCTCTGTCAAGCTCGCCGCTTCGATCGCTCACATCTACGGCAAGCAAATTGCCGCCGCCGAATCCTTCACCTCCTCGCCGGAGCAGGCCCGCTGGCAAAACGATCCCTGGGCGCTCAAACCGCTGGGCGACTTGATGTTTTGCACCGGCCTCAACCGCTACATCTTTCATCGCTACGCCATGCAACCCTGGACCAACCGCTGGCCCGGGATGACCATGGGCCAGTGGGGTTTGAACTTCGAGCGTACCGTCACCTGGTGGGATCAGGGCAATGCCTGGATCGACTATGTCTCCCGCTGCCAATTCCTCCTCCAGCAAGGCCGCTTCGTCGCCGACGCTGCCTGTTTCTGCGGCGAAAATGCCCCCTCCGAAATGCCCGACATCAACCCCCCCCTCCCTGCCGGCTACGATTATGACGCCATCAACTCCGACGTTCTATTGCATCGTGCGCGGATGAAAAATGGCCGCCTTACACTCCTCAGCGGCGCCAGTTACTCGGCTCTGGTCCTTTTGCACGACGACCCGCAAATGACTCCGCAACTTCTCCGCAAAATCCGCGGCTTCGTCCGCGACGGCCTCACTGTCGCCGGCCCCCGCCCGCGGCATTCCCCGAGCCTCCAAGGGTTTCCCAAATGCGATCAAAAGGTCAAATCGCTGGCTGACGAGCTTTGGGGCCAATGCGATGGATCCACCGTCACCGAACATCCCTTCGGCAAGGGCCGCGTTATTTGCGGTCCCTCTCTGGCCGGATTGTTCGCCGCCCGCGGCTTGAAGCCCGACTTCGAGTTCACCAACTCTTCGCCTTCGGCCAAACTGGCCTTCTGCCACCGCCTGACCGATCAGGCCGACATTTACTTCCTCTCCAACCAGCGCCGCCAATTCGAGTCGGCCGATTGCACCTTCCGCATCTCCGGCAAATTGCCCGAACTCTGGCACCCCGATACCGGGCAGATCGAACCCGCCCCGATATGGAGCCAGCAAGATGGCCGCACCACCGTGCATATCCAGTTCGATCCCGCCGGATCGGTCTTTGTTATCTTCCGCCGCCCCGCCCTCCAAATGGACACTGTTATCGCGGTCAGCGGCCCGGAATCCCAGCATCCCGCGCCAGCCCCGCCTAAAATTCATATTGTCCGCGCGCTTTATCAGGCCGAGGACGGCGCGGGAACCAATGACGTTACCGCCACCGTCGCCGGCCTTTCGAACAATGGTTCACTCGAAATCCTGGCCAGCAACAGCCAGTTTGGCGGCGACCCTGCTTTCGGGCACACAAAACAATTGCGTGTCGATTACACCCTCGATGGCCAGCCAAAGACCGCCACTGTCAGCGAAAATGAACCTTTGACTCTTCCACCATCCGCTTCCGAGGGCGAGGCGCCGGCATGGAACGCCGCCAGCCTGGATGGCCGCCCGTGCGTCAGAACATCGATCAACGGCGCTTTCCAGCTCACAACGGCCGCGGGAAAAACTCTCCAAGTCTCCGTTGATGATCTTCCCGCCCCCGTCCAACTGACCAACGACTGGGACCTCGCATTCCCGCCCGATTGGGGCGCGCCCTCGCAAATCCACCTCGACAAATTGATCTCCTGGGCCGACCACACAAACCCAGGCGTGCGCTATTTCTCCGGCACAGCGACTTACCAGAAGGACATTGAGATTCCCGCCGATTTCCTGCGCCAGGGGCGCGAGGCCTGGCTTGACCTTGGCGTCGTAAAAAACTTCGCCCAAGTTTCCCTCAACGGCCAACTGCTGGCCACTCTCTGGAAGCCGCCATTCCGCGTGAACCTCACCTCCGTCGCCCAGCCGGGCATCAATCGTCTGCAAGTCAAAGTGACCAATCTTTGGCCCAACCGCCTCATCGGCGATGAACAACTGGCCGACGATCGCCAATGGGAAGGCGACCGGCTCAAGGCCTGGCCCGACTGGCTGCTCGACGGCAAGCCCAGCCCCACCGGCCGCCTCACCTTCACCACGTGGCGCCACTGGAAAAAGGACGACGCGCTCCCGCCCTCCGGCCTGATCGGCCCCGTCCGCCTGCAACCCTGGCAAACCGTCCCCGCCAACTGAACCCAATCCAAACGCCCCCGGCTTGACTTGTTCGCCCGATTGGCTTTACTTTTTAAGCCTTATTAAAGATATGCACAGCTCTGAAAATCCCGGCACGGTTCTCACCAAGACCCCGTTTGGCAAAGCCCCAGACGGCTCGCCCGTCGATCTCTTCACCTTCCGCAACCCCAATGGCGTCGAGGTCCGCATCTGCAACTATGGCGGCATTGTTGTCTCGTTCCTCGCGCCGGATCGCCAGGGCAACCTCGCCGACGTCGTCCTCGGTTACGACCATCTGGACGGCTACCTCGCCCTCAGCCCGTACTTCGGCGCGCTGATTGGCCGTTACGGCAATCGCATTGCCGGCGCCAAATTCACCTTGAACGGCGTGCCCTATTCTCTGGCCGCGAACGACGGTCCAAACTCCCTCCACGGCGGCATCAAAGGCTTCGACAAAGTCGTCTGGCGCGCCGCCACCGCCCGCTCTCCCCTCGGACCCGCCCTGGAGTTGACTTACGACAGCAAAGATGGCGAGGAAGGATTCCCCGGCAACCTTTCCGTTAAAGCCGTCTATGCGCTGGGCCCCGACAATGGTTTGCGCCTGGATTACACCGCGACCACCGACAAGGACACGATTGTCAACTTGACTCAGCATTCCTATTTCAATCTGGCCGCCAAGGGCGATGTCCTGGGTCACCAAGTCTGGATCGACGCCGACCGTTTCACTCCGGCGGACAGCACGCTCATTCCCACCGGCGAACTCCGCCCCGTCGCCGGCACACCTTTCGATTTCCGCCGCCCCACTCCCATTGGCGCCCGCATCGAGGCCGACGACCCGCAACTCAAATCCGGCCTCGGCTACGATCACAATTTTGTCCTCAACCACCCGATGGGCCGCTTGGACCTCATCGCCCGCGTCGCCGAACCGTCCACTGGCCGCGTGTTGGAAGTGCTGGCGACCTGGCCCGGCGTCCAGTTTTACAGCGGCAACCACCTCGACGGCGCCATCAAGGGCAAAGGAGGTCAGGTTTACCGCCGCCGCACCGGTTTTTGTCTCGAGCCGCAGAATTTCCCGGATTCCCCCAACCATCCCAATTTCCCCACCGTCGTGCTCAAGCCCGGCCAGGTCTATCACCACACCGTCATCTACAAGCTTTCCACCGCTTCTCCATAATCCCAATCCACACCTGCGACCTCCACCAGCCGCTCGCCCGATTCCAACGGATCTTTGCTCCCGCCTGGCGCCGCGCCAAATCTGTTGAAGGCGATGATTGATAATGGCGGTTGGCGCCAGGCTGCCAGACCGGTCAGCGGATTGCTCAACGGAAACGCTTGGCCGCCAACCTCCGGGGATTTGTCTTTTCGTTCGGGCGGCGCGCGGCTAGTTTGCGGTTCAAATTATGACTGCCGATATTTCCCGACCGATTGATCTTCGCAGTGACACAGTCACCAAACCAACGCCCGCCATGCGCGAGGCGATGACCCGCGCGGAGGTCGGCGACGACGTCTTTGGTGAGGACCCAACGGTGAAGGAACTGGAAGCCGAAACAGCCGCCTTGCTCGGCAAAGAGGCGGCCTTGTTCACCCCTTCCGGCACGATGGCCAATCAGCTTGCCGTCCGCTCCCACACAGAGCCTGGGGATGAGCTATTGGTGGAAGCCAACGCCCACCTTTATTATTACGAAGCCGGCGCTCCGGCCGCCTTGAGCGGGGTCATGTGCCGCCCTCTGCCGGGCCGGCGCGGCATCTTCAACGGCTCGGACCTCGAAGCCGCTTTGCGCCCCTCGGATTCGCACTTTCCCCGCTCCCGCCTGGTCTGCGTCGAGAACACCCACAATCGCGGCGGCGGCAAAATCTGGACGCTGGAGCAGATCCAGGATGTTGCCGACGCCGCGCGCCGTCATGAACTTCAATTGCACCTGGACGGGGCGCGTCTCTGGAACGCGGCAGTGGCGACCGGAATTGCCGAAAGCCGCTGGGCGGCGCCCTTTGACTCGGTCAGCGTCTGTTTTTCCAAGGGCCTTGGCGCGCCGGTTGGTTCCGCCCTTGTTGGATCAAAGGCGTTCGTAGCGCGCGCCAGGCGTTTTCGCAAAATGTTTGGCGGCGGGATGCGGCAAGCCGGGATCATTGCCGCCGGGGCGCTCTTCGCCTTGAGAAACCACCGCGCCCGCTTGGTCGAAGACCATGCCAATGCCAAAGCCCTGGCCGAGGGCATCAGTCATTGCAAAGGGTTCGAGTTGGACGTGGCGCCGAGTGAAGTGGAAACCAACATGGTCCGTTTCCGTCTGCCTGGCACCCCCGTGCAGGTGGTTGTCGAGCGCCTTCGCGCACGCGGCGTGCTGGTGTTGGCCGCCGACCGCCTCACCCTCCGCGCCGTGACGAACCTGATGGTCACCGCCGAAGACATCCGGCGCGCCGTCGAGATCATCGCCAAGGCGGCCGGGGACTGAGGTCGGCACTTACGATTCACGAGCGCCGGACCTGAACGAAAAATCGCCCCCGCAAACTCGATTCAAAGAGGTCTTCTCAACTCTATTTGGCCCCCGCTGGCTCCCGAGTCTGGCCTACCCGAATGCAACGCTCAGTACTTCTTCGAGAATTTCTTCCGCGGCTCCGTGTCGCCGGCCGCCCCCGGGCGCTCACCCGGCAGAACCGGCTCGACAACGGGCGTTTCCTGCTCGTCGGTGGCGGGGGCAGTGGGCGGGGTCTCTTGCGCCGCGGCTTCCGGGCCGGCCTTGGGCGCGGCCATGGGATGTTCTACCGCCTCGACAAACGCCATTCGCAGGTTGGTCAGGCTCTGTTTCAACAGGCTCTCCTCCTGCTTGTTGAGGTTGCCCTTGGTCTTGGCCTCAAGCATCTCCAGTTGGTCGATGAAGTAGCGGGCGTTGTCCAGGTCCTGGGCCGTTTGTCCCGTCTGCGGGTTGGGCGTCTGGCCCAGAAAGATCAGCGCCATGTTGGTGCTCTGCATCACCAGCCCGGCGAACATGGCCGACATCAGCGTTTGAGGCCCGGCGGCGGCGCCGGCCTCGGAAGGTGCGGTGTTCATTTGCTTCTATATTTTTGTTGTTGACGTATCTCCTCCATCAAAAAATGAATCAAGTGCTTGAGCCGCGGTTCCACCTCGATCGTCTCCAGTATCGTTTGCCTCTCCACCGCCCCGCGCAACAGCGACCAGGTCACCAAATCCGCCACCCGGTCCGGATCGTTCAATTGGTCCAGCGAGGCCACGATCTCCTTGACAGAGAATGGTTTCGTGGCCTGTTCCATCAACGGCAATTCCTGCTCGATCCGCTCTGTGACAAGGTCGCGCACCTTGGCCATCAAGGCGTCGATGGCCACGCTGTCCCGGCTGGGCGTGGGCAGCATCCGAATCCGGCTGACCCGATACGGCTTTTGGCGGACCGTCCGCGTCAATTCCACCCGCGTGATGCCTTGCAGAATCAAATGCGCCGTGCCGTCGTTATTGCGCACACAGACCCTCACCACACCCAGCCCCGCCACGCTGCACGGGACCTCCCTCGCGCTTCCCGGTTTGCGCATAGCCACAATGAGCATCCGATGCGAACCCAGCGCCTCGTCGAGCATCCGCCGGTAGCGCGGCTCAAAAATGTGCAGCGGCAACAGCGCCCGCGGAAAAAGCGTCACGCTGGGCAGCGTCATGACGGGCGCCTGGCTCGGAATATCCATGAATTTACTGTAGGCTCAACCGTCCAATTGTTCAAGGGAGACATAGAGCTTGCCAAATCCCTCATCTTGCGAGCATTCTCCCCAATTATGAAAGACAAGGCCCCCTTTATTGTCATGCTCATCGTCGCCGTCGGCCTGAGCGTGGGTTTGATTGTCGTCAATAACAAGGCCCGCCAGGAAAAAAAGGACGCCGAGGCCAGCATCAGTTCCCTTTCCAACACCGTCGTCAGCGTCAAGTCCAGTCTGGCGGAACTGCAATCGGTCAACCAGGCCCTGGAAACCAATCTGGCCGCCATCCGCGCCGAGCGGCTCGAATACTCCAACAAGCTCGCCCTGGCCCAGGCCAATGTCCATAGCATCCAGGCCGATTTGGAAAAGGCCCAGTCCGATGCCAAAGCCCAGACCGAATCCACCGCGGCGGAACTGGCCAAACGTGACAAGAAGATTTCCGATCTCGAAAGCCAGAACCAGGACTTGGACAAAGAAGCCACGGAGTTGCGCGCCAAAATTTCCGACCTCGATACCCGCATCACCGCCACTCAGAAAAAGCTCGACAGTTCGGAGGGCGACCGCGCCTTGCTTCTGACGGAGCTAAAACAGTTGCGGGACCAAAAGGAAGACTTGGAACGCAAATTCAACGACCTTGCCGCCGTGCGCAAACAACTGCACAAGCTCAAGGCCGAATTGGCCGAGGCCCGCAGACTGGACTGGATCCGCCGCGGCCTTTACAACTTCGGTGAAAAAGGCGGCCAGCGCCTGATCGACCACACCTCGCCCCCGCCTCCCGACACCAATGTCAGCACCAAAGTTGAACTCAGGCAGAGCGGCGGAGTTAAAATCCAGGAACCCGTCCCGACCAACTCTTCCGCCAAATAAACGCCAGACTTGATGCCCGACACACTAGTCGATTCGCATGGGCGTGTCCTGCGCGACCTGCGCGTTAGCGTCACGGACCGTTGCAATTTCCGCTGTCTCTACTGCCTGCCGGAGACGGAGGAAGCCGCCAATTTTTACCAGAACCGTTTCGGCCGCGCGCCCGATGCCGCCACCCGCGTCACCCGCCAATGGCTCCACCATGCCGTCCTTCTGTCTTTCGAGGAAATCGAACGCGTCGTCACCATCGCCGCGGCCCTGGGCATCGACAAAATCCGCTTGACTGGCGGCGAACCGCTATTGCGCCAGCAGATCGAAGTCCTCGTGGAAAAAATCGCCCGCATCCCCGCTGTCCGCGACCTGGCACTGACCACCAACGGCTTCTTGTTCCCTCGCAAAGGCCCCGCCCTCCGCGACGCCGGGCTGCGCCGCGTCAGCTTTAGCCTCGATTCGCTGGACCCGCGGAACTTCAAAAAAATCACCGGGCGCGACGGCTTGGAAGCCGTCCTGCAAAGCATTGACCTGGCGCGGGAATTGGGACTGCACCCGGTTAAAGTCAACACCGTGCTCATCCGCGGCATCAACGACCACGAGATCGAGTCTCTGGTCCAGTTTGCAGTCAACAAGAATCTCGCCCTGCGCTTCATTGAATTCATGCCCCTGGACTCCGGCCGCGCCTGGCACAGGGATTTGGTGGTCACCGCGCACGAAATCCTCGACCGCATTCGCAAACGGTTCCTCCTCGAACCGCTGGTCTCGTTGAACCCGGCCGAAACGGCCCAACGCTGGACGGTGCCGGGCGCGGACGCCGAAATTGGCATTATTGCCCCGGTCAGCCAGCCTTTCTGCGGCCATTGCAATCGCCTCCGCCTCACGGCCGAGGGCAAAATCCGCACCTGCCTCTTCAGCATGACCGATCATGATCTGAGCCGGTTGCTCCGCTCCGGCGCCTCCGACCAGGCCATCGTCGATTTCCTCCGCGCCGTCGTCTGGCAAAAGGAAGCCCGCCACCACATCGGCGAAAAGGAATTTGTCCAGCCCGAACGGACGATGAGTTGCATTGGCGGCTGAGGGCCTGAAACCCAATCACATTGATCTTGCCGCCCGGCGCGCTGAATTTATTCTCCCCTGGTGATGTCTCACTCCCAAATCATTTCGCGGCTCCTGGAGCCGGGGATCATTCCCATCATCCGCGCCGACGACTCCGCCCACGTCATGTCCGCCTGTCAGGCGCTGGTCGAGGGGGGCGTCACCGCCCTGGAAATCACCATGACCACCCCCGATGCCCTGGAGTGCATTCGAGAGGCCGCCAAACGGTTCGCCCCCCAGGCCATCACCGGCGTGGGTTCGGTCACCACTCCCCAAATGTGCCGGGCCGCGATCAAGGCGGGCGCCAGTTTCGTCGTCACGCCCATTATGCGCCCGCAAATCGCGCGCGTCGCCAAAGCCGCCGGGCGCGTCGTCGTCTTGGGCGCCCTCTCCCCGACGGAGGCGCAATTGGCATACGAAGCTGGGGCCGACTTCGTCAAAATCTTTCCCGCCGATGGGCCGGCATTCATCAAAGCCATGCGCGCCCCGCTGCCACATTTGAAAATCATCCCCACCAGCGGAGTGACGCTGGAAAGTGCGCCGGAATTCCTGGCCGTTGGTTGCGTGGCCCTGGGCGTCGGTTCCCACTTGGTGTCACCCAAAATCTTGCGCGACCAGGATTGGGCGGAATTGACGCGCCTGGCCCGCCAGTTCGTCCAAATCATGCGCCGCCACCGCCGGCACTGAGAGTCTTTCTCCCGGCCCTCCGGTTTAAATTTGATGGTGGGTCATTTGCCACACGATGTGGGCGCCTTGGACAAATGCCAGCAGCAACAGGCATATACCGGAAACGTGCTCCATGCGCAGCAGCGTGCGCTCGGTGAATTTTCCGTGGCCGCGGGAGACCGCGTAACTTAAGCTGGTAAACCACAGATTGGTTCCCCCGGCCACTCCGGCCACGCACGAACAGACGTCGCCCCCGCTGGCTCCAACCCAATCGCGCGACTTGAAGTTGGCCGCCAGCACAATCCAGAATAGAAACACCCCCGGATTGCCCATCACTCGCACAAATCCAATCGCGAACGCCGAACGCGGATGCAGCCTGTCTTTGAGCCGGTCCTCCACCGGGGCCACCGCCTCGATGGTGTGGGCGTTCAAAAACCGGATGCCAAGGTAAAGCATAAAAACAAAGCTGCCCAGTTCCATCGCCGCCTTGATCACCTTCCCGTCGAAAAACGACGCGAAGCCGGTGAAGGCCAGCGCGCAATACAGCACCTCCATCGCCGTGGCGCCCAATCCAATCATCGTCGCCCAAAGCAGCCCGCGCCGCGCTCCTTCGTTGATGATCGTCAGGTTGACCGGGCCAACCGGCACCGACAGGATGAAGCCGCTCAGCAATCCCGTCAACGCCGCCAGCAGCAAAGGATGTTGGCCCAGCATGTCAGGTGTAGGGCGTCGGACCGTCGCCCATGTCCTCTTCTTCTTCTTCGATCTCGTGCCGGACCTTGCGCGAAATGCGGGGACGAATGAATCCGTAAAGCAGGTAAAGGGTGAACATCGCCGGCAACACTATGGGCAGTATCAATCCCCGCAAAATGACCAGCGCCGCGGCAAATATAATGACCACTACCGTCTTGGGAAATGTCCGCCGCGCCCGCAAATCCAGCGTCTTGAACGACGGGTATTTCACCTCGCTCACCATCATGAAGGAAAGGAACAGCAGCAGCCCAGGCAGGATAAACCGCCACGGCCCGTGGGAAAGGTCTTGATCGGCCTGGTCGCCCCAGAGCAAAAACAACGTCAACGACGCCACCAGCCCCGCCGCCGCGGGAATCGGGAATCCCACAAATTCCTTCCCTCCGCCTCCCTCCTCCAGGGCCGCCAGGCAATTGAAGCGCGCCAGCCGCAACGCGCCGCAGATGAGGTAAATCGAGGCGACAAACCAGCCAATTTCCGGATGATCTGAAAACACTTGGTGCAATACGACGCGATGCACCAAAAACGCCGGCGCCGCCCCGAACGAAATCAAGTCCGCCAGCGAATCGAATTCGCGCCCAAAGGGGCTTTCCACTCCCCCCATGCGGGCCAGGCGGCCGTCCAGCAAATCGCATATACAGGCCAGCAGAATAAACGCCAGCGCGAACTTGATCTCCCCTGAACTGCCAGGCTGGCCCACCTTCGCCTCCACGATCTTGGTCAGCGCCACAAACCCGCAGAACAGGTTTCCCGCCGTCATCAGGTTGGGCAGAAAATAAATCTTAAAAACGGGATCCCCCTTCTCCGTTTCTGGCTCGTGGTCGCGCTTTTCCATATCGGCTACGATTTGGCGGCCACGATCGTCTCCCCTCCCACCACTTTGTCCCCCAGCCTGACTTTGACCTTATACTCCAGCGGCAGGTAAAGATCGCATCTGGATCCGAATTGAATGAGGCTGATTCGCTCCCCCCGCTCCAACCGATCACCGGCCGCCACAAAGGGGACAATGCGCCGCGCCAGCACGCCGGCTATGAGCCGCAGCCCGATCTTTTCGCCGGGAGTTTCCGTTGAATTGAAACCGATGAGGACATTCTCGTTGTGCAGCGCGCACTCGGCCCGCAGCGCGCTCAGAAACCGCCCCGGCGTATGGGTGACACACGCAACGCTCCCGCTGATGGGGGCGTTTTGCACATGCACGTCGATGACCGACAGGAAGATCGAGATGCGATGACACGGCCCGCCGGGAAACTGGGACTCGGCCAGTTGCTCGATGACATCCACCTTGCCGTGGCCCGGGGACACGGCCAATCCAGCCCCCGCCGGCGTGCGGGCGTCCGGGTCGCGAAAGAAGTAGAGGGTGAAACCGGAATAAACCAGCCAGAGCGCCGCCAATACCACCGCCAGCCCGCCCATCCAGCCCGGCCACCCCAGCAGCACGGCAAGCCCGCCGGCCGCGAGGACCGCGAGCAACGGCCAGAAAATCAACTTGACTCCCGCCCGCCGCGCTTTCCCTGTGTGTTTCATTTGATGAGTTTACAGGTCAAGGTTGCCAAATTTCAAAACCAAAGTTACGGCACCACCACCCGCAATGCCCTTGGTTGGACCGAGAACGTCGCAGGCAGCTCACCAACGTTTTCACCGTCCAACTGAAAAACCACCCTGCTGGCGCTGCTGAGCCGAAGGCTGGCCAATTGAAGGCGCCTGACCGTGCGCAGGCGGTGAAGCCTTCCTGTCAACAGCGCGGCGGTGACGTGTATGGCGCTCCAGAGTGAAATCTTTGGGAACACGCATACATCCAGCAATCCGTCCCGCATATCGGCGCTCGGAAACACCGGAAAACTCCCCCCGTAAAACCGGCCGTTGCCCACCAGCACAAGTTCCCCGGAAATGGATCCGGCGCCTTCCAGGATGATCAGCGGCTCCTTCTCCGGCAGCACTTGGAGGACCGCCGCAACATACGCGAACGGGCCGGTCTTCTTTTTCAATGTCCAACTCACTCGCTCGATCGATCGCGAATCGATTCCAGCGCCCGCCAGTTGCAGAAAATAGCGCCTCTCCGGGCGGCCGCCGGATGTGAAATCAACACGGCCCACGTCAATGGTCCTTTCCCGGCCTGCCGCCAGCGTCTTTACCGCCCCGCCCACATCCCTCGGCACACCCAGCTCGCGGGCAAAGACATTGACGGTCCCCAAGGGCAGGATGCCCAGCCGCACCACCGCCAAGCCATTTGGGACATCGGCGATGCCGTTGAGTACCTCGTTGGCCGTTCCGTCGCCTCCCGCCGCTACAACCGTGGCAAAGCCCGCGCTCGCGGCTCGCGCCGCCAGCGTGCGCGCATCCCCTTGCGCCCCCGTGCGCCAGAGCACCCCTTGTGGATGAAGTTGGACAAGGCGCGAACAGAACCTTTCCGCCTTCTCCCCCCGGGCGGAGGGATTGAAGATGATGCAGGTTTGCACCTTGCGCGGCCAATCAAGCCGCTGACATGGCGGCGGTGCCGATGGCCACGGTCAGCACGGTGGAAACCTGCTCGATTTCCGTCATCTGCTGGGATCCCAGCGAGAGCTTGAGTCCCTCGGTGGGATACCATGTCTTGCTGGTCACCCCCAACTCCGATTGCAACAGTTGCACCAGAAACTCCGAGCGGGCAGGGCCGCCGGAGAGCAATACCTTGCTCACCGTCTTTTCCCGCTGATGCTCGAAGAAATCAATCGATGCCCGCAGTTCCCGCCCCAGAGCCGAAACCAACGGCTGCAAATGTGCTTCCACCTCCTGCGGCATGCCCACCTTGATACCCTCGGCTTCGGCGTAGGTGATGCTCATGGCCTCGGACAAGCCTGTCGTCAGCCGGTCCCCCCCCAATTCCACCGAGCGGCTCAGGCATAATTCGCCTTCGGCCAGGATGCTGATGCTGGAGGTTTTGAATCCCAGATCAACCAGCGCGACGACATCCTTGCTGTGCGCTTCCGGCTGCGACAGTTCCAGGGCATTGATGGGACCGAGCAGGGCCAGCGTGACATGGGTGGCCGACAGCCCGGCGGCCTTCACCGCCGACTCGATCGTCGTCAGCAACTCGCGCCGGGTGCCCCCCACCCACACCTTGTATTTGGTCACACCGGCCTTCGACGGCTCGGCAGGCTGCTTGCCGCGCGGGGGCACGATATAACAGTCAAATATGTAGTCCTTGAGGTCCTGCTGAAGATAGTTCTTGGCGTTGAACTTGAGCATCTGCCGCATCTCCGACAGCGGCATCAACGGCAATTCGGTGCTCCGCAATACCGAGTCGCCCGCCCCGATTGCGATGGTCACGTGCTTGGTTTTTGGCTGCACCGCCTCGACAATGGCGCGCAGATGTTCGGTCAACAGGCCCTGCGGCAGGGCCTTGTCGTATATTGGCGCGTCCTGCACGGTGAACCGGGAAAGACTCAAACCGTCGGCCTTGCGGTCCAGTAACACTGCTTTGGTTGTGCGGGTTCCCAAATCGATGGCAAAAACCTGGTCGCGCTGCCTGGCGCCGTTTAAAAAACGAAATGTCATGGCTCCTTCTTAGCAGGTTTGGGCAGCGCGCGGAAGGAATTTAATAAGCGTTCAAAACCGATTTTCTGCCGGTCGTATTCAGCCCCGTTGCAGGAAAAGAAGAACTCGAAGCTCCCCTGCGCGCACGAGACATACGCGTCGCGCATCCGCAGGACCAGGCCCCCGCTCAGCGGACGAACCAGATCAAAACAGAGGCCAGGCCCGCTGCCGGTGAAGCAGCGAACGGCCTGCACGAGCGACGCGCCCCGATTATTTTCCAGGACGGCCTCCTGCAATTCCTCCTTTTTGGGCAGCGCCCCGGCGTAATTGGTGGTCATCCGCACGGTCATCACACTGGCGCCGTTGGTGGAGGTAAAGACGATGCTCTGTTTGTACTGCTGGATTTGCATGCCGTAGGTTTTGGGAATGCTGATCGCAAAACGTTCGGCGCCGGATTCAATCAGCACCACACTCTCGCGCCCGCCCTCGGCCATTTGCAGTTCCGCGGTCGAGGTCTTGAATTCGGGTTGGGCCGGCGCTGCCAAAGCCAGCGCCGCGGCCACTGCCATCCAATGGAGCGGTCGGGGTCGGATCATGGTTTCAAAATTGAGTCGTGCGCGGGGGCAGCGTCGTCCACTTGGCCCGGTTCAGATACATGACATGCGGCGTCAGCGGCGGCAAATTATTTGCGTTGTTGAAGTTGGTGTCGAACGCCCAGTTTCGCGTCGGGGGATTATAGACCGTTCCCGTGCCCGGCCAGGGGGCGTTGGCAATCTGGCTGGAAAACATCTCCACCATCGAGCCGCTGTACCAAAAAGTCTGGCCGCTCCAGTTCTCCAGAAAACGCGGGAAGTTCTCCACCCCTCCGCTATAGTAGTTTCCGTTGGAGGGAACATTGCCCGTCATGAAGGCCGCATTGACCGTGTCGGTGGACGCGTTGCGCGAGCTTGTCGAGCTTATGGACGCCGTGCTGTTGTTGGGGTTCCAGGCCGGTGACAGGATCGTGATCGCATCGGCATAGATCGCGCTGGGAAGCGTCCCGGCGACCGTGCCGCTTCCCGCGGTGGACGTGCTGTTATTGCTATAGACGTTCCAATTCCCCTCAATATAGGCCGGGTCGGGCGTGACGATCGAAAGGCCGTTGGAAGGCAGGGAAGCGCCGTTGGTCAGGACGATCCCGGGCATGGCGAATTGAATGTAGTTGGTGGTGTAAATCGTGTTGGTCGTGACGCCGGTGATCTCCGAGTAGGTGTAGCCGGTGACACCGCCATAGATGTAACCGGTAATTTGGTCGTAGGTGTAGGTTTTGCCACTCCCGGAGCCGTTGGTCGTTATCGTTCCCACATAGTTTGAGGTGGGCCTGGTCGAGTTGGTGACCACCGTGAAGTTGGTCGTTATCGCAGGGGGCACAACATACGAGTTGGCCGGGGGAAACGTCCCGCTCGTCGTGGTCATAGTGTTGGTGGTGACGGGCGGTTCGTAGGTGTTCGCCGCCGGGAAGTTCTGGTAGCCGGTGACCGTGACCGTGCTCGTGTTGGTGGCATAGGTGATATTGGTGGTGATCACCATGTTGCTCGTCGAGCGCATGTCCGCCACAAAAATCGACTGCACATCCGGCTCCGATGGGCGGATACTTGCCAGGACCGGCCGCAGCGTGGTGTTGGTCGCGCTCCACTGGCGCAGTTTGCCGACATCGATATTCAGCGGATCCACGGGGATGGTTCCGGCCGGGCTTTCGCGCAGGTCGTAAAAGCTGTTGTTGGTATTGACAAACAGGGACCATTGATTGTTGGAGATGGTCGTTGCCATGTTGTTGGGCAGGACCCCGCTGGTCACGGTAATGACATTGCCATTGGAGATGGTAATAATCATGTCCGCCTGGTTATACAGCCGGTTGGTGCCGGTCGAGGAGTTGGGCGACTCGCCGGCGGGGGGAAGTTGCAAAATGGCATCGACGTTTTGGGCGACGTTGGTGGTGTTTCCAGAGATATTGGTGCCCACGGGCAGAAGCAGCGGGTTGACGCCGCTGAGGTGCTGTCCATCGAATGTGACCGTCGTGGAGTTGGCCGGCCGCGTGGTCGTCGGATCCGATGGGTTCTCTGACAAGTAGATGTTTCCCGACCCCGAAACATCGTTGGAAAAGGTCAACGGGACGCCCGAATTGGGATCGAGATAAATATTGGTGTTGCCATGCACCAACCCGTTCACGTTCATGGTCGCCCCGGGGTCAACCTCCATCGTGTCGTTGTAGAAGATCGCGAATTGGAAAATGGGAATCTGCAAGAAAATGATCTGCTGGCCGACGGTGCTAATGATGCCGTACGGGGAAGACATGTCTTGCGCGTTGGCAATGATTTCGTAGGTGGCTCCCTGCGAATTCAACCCGGAGTATGGCGGCCCCAGCGAAACGTTGGTCACGGCGCCCACCTTCTCGACGATGACGATGTTGTTGGTCGTGCCGCCGCTGAACTGATAGTTGGTCCAGTACCCCGGCGGAACGCTGTCATTGGCGCCGGGAAGCAGTGAACTATAGTAGCTGGTCTGGCTGAATACCAGGCCCTCGCCGTAATTCTGGTCGTCCTGCACCATCGCCCCGAGGACCTTCTCGGTGGCGGCCTCGGCCGCATAGGTGGTGGTAAAGTACTCGTTATTGCGCGCCACAACCATGGAGTTTTCATTGGCCCAGTTCATGACGCTGGCCATGACCAGCATGCTGGTCGCCGCCAGCGACATGACGACGAGCAGCGCCCAACCCTCTTTGCGTGTCCCGGCTTTGGATGATCTGAGTCTCATGGTATGTTTCGTGAAGCGGCGTAGGTGATGATTTGGTAAAAGTCCACCGGGTTGCCCGGGGCAATGACGATCTGCGGGTTCTGCAACTTGGTGAACGAGAGGTAAACCTGGATGATCGGCTGGGCGGTCGTGTTGTTGGTGATCGGATTCATCAGGTAGTCGTATTCCCGGAAAATTGAGTAGTCATTGGTGATCGGATTGGCCGATACCTGGTCGAAATCACCGTAGTTCGAGCCTGTATAGTTCGTCCGCCACAGGATGTTGCTGACTGAATCGTAATAATAAATGACCCAAGCTGCGTTGGTGCCGCCGCTGGTGTTGCCCTGATAGCACAACAGGGCATTCCCCTGCTGCTGGTTGGTGGTCACAGGGCACATCGTCCACCCGGTCAATCCGTTGCTGCCGGTGTAACTGCCCACATAATTGGACGCTCCCGACCGGATGTCGGTCATCAATTTGCCCAGCGCCCGGGCGCCGTCATCGCTGGCGCTGAGCCAGATTTGCTGCCGGACGGCCATCGCCAAGCCGAACATGTTGGCCGCCACCATGCCGCCGATGACCAAGACCATCGTTGCCATGGCCACCAACGATTCGGCCAGCGTAAAGCCGCTTCGGCACTCCCACTCTGTCCTTTTGGACAAGCTCAACTTCATGTACTTGGCGCCTTCAAAAGACCGACGGTGTTGGTGAAAGTGCCCAAACCCATGAACCCCCACACACAACTGACTTGCACCCACACGTATGGCGGATTGGTTGAAAGTTGCTGAACGGTCACTATATTGGTGGCGTAGGCCAGATTTGTCCCGTTACTGGGCATGCACAACGCCACCGTCGTGGTGTTGGTCAGCGAGGGATTGAAGAGATTCGTGCAGGGCGTGCCGGAAACAGTCCAGGAGGAGCCGACGATCCGCTCCATCCGCAACATGGCCTGGGCACTGGCCGCCAGTGAATAGGACGCATATTGGGCGCGCCGAGAGGCCAGGATGTACCCCTCGAACATGCCCGCCATCACCAAGCCCATTACTGCCACCGCCACGGCGACCTCGATCAACGTAAAGGCCGCTGGACATGGCTTGACCCGGTCTGTCTGGCTGATTTTCATGGCGCGACGATTTGACTGTTTCAACACTAAACGTCCTTCCCCCGCGTGTATATAGCAGTTTACGAGCCATGTCAATGTCGCAGACCGCTCACCCTGCCCGCTGAATCCGCCGCCCCGGATGAAAGATGATTGCGGTCCGGGTCGCGTTGCGCTATACCCAATGGACGATGAACCGCCAAAGTCCATTGCAACGCGGCGCCTGTGAGCGCCCGCGCCAAAATAATTATGACCTCTGACATGCGCCCGGCGGCTGGCGCCGCCCCTCATTGGGCCGTCGTGCTCCGGGCACGCCGGCAAGACACCGCCCGGGCCATGCAGGCCCTGGGTCAACTCTGCCACACCTATTGGTATCCGCTCTACGCCTACGTGCGCCTCCGCGGCTACCCGCCCGAAGAGTCCAAGGAACTGACCCAGGAGTTTTTCGCCCGGCTGCTGCGCGGTAAAACCCTGGCCTACATGCGCCGCGACTGCGGCAAGTTCAGGTCCTTCCTTCTCAGCGCCATGAACCATTTCCTGGTCGATGAATGCCGCAAAGGCCGCTCCCTGAAACCGGCCGCCCCGCCCGATTCCCCCGCCACCGAGAAGGTCTTCGAGCGCAACTGGGCCCTGGCCGTGCTTACCGTCGTCTATGACCGTCTGAAGCTGGAATACGAACAGGCGGGCCAGGGCGAATGGTTCGCTTCCCTGAAGTTTTGTTTGACCGAGAGTGCCGACGCCCTGCCCTGCGCCGAACTGGCGCGCAGCCTGGACATCGCCGAGAACATCGTGCGCGCCTTCGTCCAGCGCCTGCGCCAGCGTTACTGCGAGGTCCTGCGCGAGGAGATCGCCAATCTGGTGGCCTCTCCCGCGGAGGTCGAGGAGGAACTGCGCTGCCTTTTTCACACCGTGCCGACGGCCTGATCGGGCGCGGCGCGGCGCCTTCTTAAGCAATCAAGGTCGTTGGCGGCGGTGTCGGCGTCTTGACCGAGGGCCGATTTCGGGCGTCAATTTGGCTTTGACGAGGGCGGCGAACGGTTGCAGACTGCTTCAATGGCCTGGCCATTGCGCGTCGAACTTCAAGCCGCCGTCCGTCACGTAAAACCACTCCCCAACTTATGACCAACCGGGACCCTTCACCTCTTGTGGGTTTGCTGGAAGCCGTCTCTCCGGGAGCCGCGCTCACGGTCTTCGGCGTCGGCGCGTTGGCCCTGGCCGGTTGGGTATTTGACTCCGCCGTCCTGAAAAGCCTCGATCCCAATCTGGTTGCGATTAAGGCGAACACGGCGGTGGCTTTCATGCTGATCGGACTTTCCTTGTGGTTGTCCCAGGCCAAGCGCGCCGGCTTTCGTCCAAACCGCTTGGCGGCATGGGCCGCCGCGGCAGTCGTCACGACGCTGGGCTTGCTCACGCTGGTAGAATACGCATGTGGATGGAACCTGCGGATCGATCAACTGCTCTTCACCGAGCCGGCGGGAACAGTCCGCACCCCTTATCCGGGCAGGATGGCGCCCGCCACCGCTTTGACCTTTCTGTTGGCCGGTGCGTCGCTCCTCCTGCTGGATGTGCGCATGCGGCACGGACATCGGCCCGCCCAGTATCTGATCGTGCTGGAAGGGTTTATCTCTCTCACGGCGCTGCTGGGCTATCTCTGCGGCGCTTCGATTCTTTACTCGCCCAGCCCGCTGGCCACTGCCATGTCGTTTCCGGCTGCGGTGGCCGGGCTTATCACATGCATCGGCCTGTTGTTTGCCCGTCCGGGGCAACGGCTGTTGACGCTCCTGGCTGGAATGGTCGCCACAATGACGCGCTGGCGGAAGTGGTTGCGTTTTATTGCCGCCATCCTCCTTGCCGTCCTCGCCGCTATGCTGCGTTTGGGTCTCTTGCAGAATCTTGGCACGCGCAACGTCTATCTCACCTTCTATCCCGCCGTGATGCTCGCCGCGCTTTACGGCGGCCTTTCGGCGGGCTTGCTCACAGCCGCTGTCTCGGCCGCTCTGGCCGACTACTACTTGATTGAACCGGTGCATCAGTTCACCGTCCGGGATGCGGCCGATTGGCTCGGTCTGGCGATCTTTCTTGGAAGTTCCGCAATGATCAGTTGGATGGCCCAATCCATTCACCGTGCCCACGCCCGCGCTCGAGATGCCGAGCTTCAAGCCAGCATGGAGGCCGCGCGCAAACGTGACGCTGAATCCAAGGCGCTTTTGGGGGCCATTGTGGAGTCCTCCGACGACGCAATCTTTTCCAGGGACCTGAACGGAACCATTCGGAGCTGGAATGCCGGGGCCGAAAGAATGTTCGGCTATCGGGCCGGCGAGATCATCGGCAAACCCATCACGGTGCTCATTCCGCCCCAACATTTGGAAGAGGAGGAATGGATTCTCCAGCGAATCAAGCGGGGCGAGCGTGTCTCTAGTTACGACACGGTGCGCATGGCCAAGGACGGCCGCCTCTTCGACGCCTCGGTTACCGTTTCCGCAATCACCGATGGCACCGGGCAAGTTGTCGCGGTGTCCAAGATCGTGCGCGACATCACCGAGCGCAAGCGCAAGGAAGAAGAACTTCGCCGACTTAACCGGACCCTCAAGGCGCTCTACGACAGCAATCAGGCGATGATGCGCGCCCGGGACGAAGCCAAATATCTGGAAGAGGTCTGCCAGATCATTGTTCAAGCTTGCGGACATGCGATGGCTTGGGTCGGTTTTGCCGAGAACGACGAGGCCAAGACTGTCCGGTTGGCGGCTTGCGCCGGTCTGGAGGCAGGCTACCTCGCAACCTTGCGCCTCACCTGGGCAGATACCGAACGGGGCCGCGGCCCCACCGGCGCCGCCATTCGCACCGGAAAGCCGTGCGTGTGCAGAGACATGCGGACCGATCCCGCATTTGCCCCGTGGCGCCAGGAGGCGCTCAAACACGGTTTCGCTTCTTCTCTTGCGATCCCGTTGCTGGCCGAAGGCGAGGCCTTTGGCGCCGTCACAATCTACTCCACGCAGCCAAATTCCTTTTCCGACGACGAAGTCAAAGTGCTGACCGACTTGGCAGGCGACCTGGCTCAGGGCGTCTCGACCCTGCGATTGCGCGCTGAACGGGCGCGGTCCGAGGAGCAATTGCGCCTGCTCTCCACTGCCGTCGAGTCGGCCGTCAACGGCATCGTCATCACCGACCGGCAGGGCCATATCCTCTGGACCAATCCGGCCTTCACCCGTCTGACCGGTTACACACTGGAGGAAGCCGTGGGCAAAAACCCGCGCGTCCTTAAATCCGGCAAGCATCCTCCCGAATTCTACCGCCAAATGTGGCTCACAATTCTGCGCGGTGAACCCTGGCAGGGTGAATTGGTCAACCGCCGCAAAGACGGCTCCCTTTATAGCGAAGAGATGGCAATCGCCCCCGTCCGCGCCAGCGGCGCTGATGTGACCCACTTCATCGCCATCAAGCACGACATTACAGCTCGCAAACGCGCCGAAGAGGCCTTGCGGCGGACAGCCGACGAACTGGCCCGCTCAAACGAGGAATTGCAGCAGTTTGCCTACGTCGCTTCCCATGATTTGCAAGAGCCGTTGCGGGCCGTGGCCGGCTACCTCAGCCTGATTGACGAGCGGTTCCACGATACTCTCGACGACAAAGGCCGGCTCCAGATCGCCGGGGCGATTCAGGGCGCCGAGCGCATGCATGCTCTTATCATCGACCTGCTGGAACTCTCGCGTGTGGGCACAAGCACCAAGGCCTTCCAACCCTCCGACCTCAACGCCGCTCTGGACGCCGCCTTGAGCAGGCTCAACGCCAGCATTAGAGATTCCGGCGCCACAATCACCCGCGATCCGCTGCCCCCGCTCACTGTGGACGCCACCCAGATGTCCCAACTATTCCAGAACCTGATCGGAAACGCCCTCAAGTTTCGGGGCAAGGCGGCGCCCGAAATCCACATCAGCGCCGAACCCCAGCCGGGCCAATGGTTGTTTGCGGTGCGGGACAACGGCATCGGCATTGAGCCTCAATACTTCGAGCGCATCTTCCAAATCTTCCAGCGCTTGCACACCCGCAAAGAGTACCCCGGCACAGGCATCGGCCTGGCCATCTGCAAGAAAATCGTCGAGCGCCACGGCGGCAGGATTTCCGTCCAGTCCCAGCCGGGCCGCGGCTCCACTTTTTGCTTTACCATTCCCGACAAACAGGTACAATCAGCCCGTGAAGAAGCGCCGCAACCGGCTCCGGCTGGCTGCCCGCGCGAAACCGAATGACAACCAATGCTGAGATTGGGATCAACACTATGAACGCCGAAAATCCCGGCCTGGGCGTGCCGATTGAAATCCTGCTCGTTGAAGACAGCCCCAGCGACACCGACCTGACCGTCGAGGCCTTGCAGAAAGGCAAGGTCGTCAACCACCTCACCATTGTCGATGACGGCGTCAAGGCTATGCAGTTCCTGCGCCGCCAGGGGCCGTTTACCGCCGCGCCCCGGCCGGACATGATCCTGCTGGACCTTAATCTGCCCCGCAAAGATGGCCGCGAAGTGCTGGCGGAAATCAAGGCCGATGCAAAGCTGCGAACGATCCCAATCGTCGTGCTGACCACCTCCCATGCCGAGCAGGACGTCCTGCGCGCCTACCAGCTTAACGCCAATTGTTACATCACCAAGCCCGTCGATTTTCGACAGTTCATTGAGGTCGTCAAAGCCATTGAGAATTTCTGGCTTGCCGTCGTGAAACTGCCGCCCAAGGACGCGTGATTATGAGCGCCGGCCCGATCCAGGTCCTGCTCGTCGAAGACAGCCCCTCCGACACGGCGCTCTTGCAAGAGGCATTGAACAAGGACGGTATCGGACCCTTTGAAATCACTCACGCCGAACGGCTGGCCGAGGGACTCGAACACTTGCGCCGCGCCAGGTTCGATGTGCTGTTGCTGGACCTGTCGCTGCCGGACAGCGCCGGATCCGATACCTATCTCCGGGCGCGCGCCCAAGCGCCGTACCTGCCCATTGTCGTGATGACCGGTGTCGATGATGAAGCCGTTGCGCTGGATGCACTGCGGCAGGGGATTCAGGATTACCTGATCAAAGCCCAGGCCCACGGGCGCCAGACTTCCCGCGCCATCCGTTACGCAATCGAGCGCAAGCGGATGGAAACCGAGTTGGAGCGCCAACGCGATCAACTCGAAGCGCGGGTCCAGGAACGAACCGCCGAATTATCGGCTGCCAACCGCGAGCTGCAGTCCGAAATCGCCCGTCGCCAGCAGGCCGAAAGTGCGCAGAAGCAGATATTGCGCCGCCTCAAAGAGTCGGAGGAGACCGAACGGGCGCGCATCTCCCGTGATCTCCACGACCGCCTGGGCCAGGACCTCACCGCGCTCAAACTGGGCCTTCAATTGCTTCAGAAACAATGTCCCTTCGCCCAGGACGTGCAGCGCGGCGTCACAAAGCTCGTGGATTTGACCAGCGGCTTGATGCGGGAAACCCATCGGCTGGCGTGGGAATTGCACCCGGCCGTGTTGGATGATCTCGGATTGGACGCCGCCCTGCGCCGCTTCACAAGCCACTGGTCCGAAAACACCGGCGTGCCGGTGGACTGGCACAGTAATGGCGTCGAAAAACACCGGCTGCCGCTGGAATTGGAAACCACGCTCTACCGCGTCACCCAGGAAGCGCTCACCAACGTCGCCCGCCATGCCAGCGCAAAGCGCGTCAGCGTCCTGCTGGAACGCCGTCCCGCCTACGTCTCCCTGATTTTGGAAGACGATGGCGCCGGATTTGACGCAACCAACGCGTTCCGTTCCTTCAGCACCAACGGCAGATTAGGCCTGTTGGGAATGCGCGAACGCCTCACCCTGGCCGGCGGAACCTTGGACATCGAATCCAGCCCGGGCGCGGGCACGACGCTCTTCGTGCGCGTGCCGCTGGAACTGAACGCGGTGACTTGACAAACCATGAACAAACTGCGTGTCTTGCTCGCCGACGATCATCGGATCGTGCGCGAAGGCCTGCGCCGGTTGATTGACTGTCAACCCGACATGTGCGTCGTCGGCGAAGCCGTCAATGGCAAGGAGGTTCTGGCCCTGGCCAAGACCCTCAAACCGGACGTGGTGGTCATGGACCTTTCGATGCCGGAAATGAACGGACTGCAGGCCACGGCACGGTTGACCGCTGAATCGCCGGCGGTCAAAGTCGTGGCCCTCACCGCTCATGAAGACGAGTCTTACTTGTGCCAGTTGTGCAAAGCCGGCGCCAGCGGTTACGTGCTCAAGCGTTCCGCCAGCGAGGAACTGATTAATGCCATCGGCACGGTCGCCAAGGGCGGCGTCCACTACGAAACGACCCTCGCCAGCAAAGCGCTGGCCCGGCAGACCGCCAGGCCTGCGGCCACCCGGGGGCTGCGCGCCGCCGCGTTGTCCAATCGCGAAAAGGATGTTCTGGTCCTCCTGGCTTGGGGTTACAGCAACAAGGAAATCGCCGCCAAATTTGGCCTCAGCGTCAAAACCGTCGAAACTTACAAGGTCCGCATCGGAGAAAAACTCGGCCTGCGCAGCCGCACCGAGATGGTGAAGTTTGCCTTGCGCCAGGGCTGGCTCAACGAGACCAGTTAGAGCGTGTTTTAAAAATGTGACAAAGCGCCGCGTGGGGGCACGCGGCCTGCAGGAAACGACCGGAAATCCAGTCTTTTGTAGGCCCGGTCCCCTGACTGGGCGGTTTTTAAAACAGGCTCTTACACGCCGCCACTTTCGCCCTCACCCCTTGCCCGCGGCGGCAAATTCCCATCGACGCCATGTCAGGCAATTTCCCGACACCATGTTTCCGTTTTCTCCGACTGTTCGCTTGAAGCGCCGCCGCCTATCCTATCGCCCATAGTTGAACGACGCACGGCGGAACAGGACCTGAACAACAGTGAACACGAACGAATCGCAGATTTTGCTTTGGGTGCGGAGAAGCCAACCTCAATGGAATGAGAATCGGTGTCTCGGTGAAGCCTTCGGCGCGGCCGTTGTCCCCGCTGCCGAACGGCTCACCGAGATGCCGGCTCCCACGCCCTGCTTCCGGCCGCCTGGCGCTATCGAAGTGAACTGGTGCCGCAACGTGTCGTGGTCAATGAAACTCGGTCACGAAACCCCGATTGCGCAATAATCGAGGATTGACCTGAATCATTGCAGTCTGTCCTCTTCCGGTCCACTCATTCCGAGCGCTCTATTTCCCGATACAGCCACGCTCGGGCGTAGATCCAATGGCGCTTGGCGGTTGCCTCGGAAATGTCCAACAACTCGGCGGCCTGCCCTATCGTCAGACCGGCGAAATAGCGCAGCTTGACCAGTTCGGCCTTTTGTTTGTCATTCGCGGCAAGCTTTTCCAGCGCCTCATTGACCGCCAGCAACTCCTCGTCCTTCCCCCCGGCTGGAATGTCCGCCTCTCGAATGTCCACGCGCTCTTGGCCGCCGCCGTGCCGGAGCGCTTTTTTGCGCCGCGCGTTCTCTATCAATATCCGGCGCATCGCCTCCGCCGCCGCCCCGAAAAAATGCGCGCGCCCGTCCCACTTCACCTTTTCGTTGCCGATCAGCCGCAGCCACGCCTCGTGGACAAGCGCTGTCGGCTGCAGGGTCTGGCCTGGCGCTTCGTTCGCCATTTTGTGCGCCGCCAGCCGGCGCAACTCCTCATAGACCAGCGGCAGCAATTCCTCAGCCGCTTTGGGATCGCCCTCGCTGATGGCATCGAGAATGCGTGTGGCCTCACTCACTTTGCGTTGCAGGTTGCTTCTCTGCTTCGATCACCGCGCCCGCTTCGCGCATCAACACCTGTGCGATAATCCAATCCGGCCAGTCGGCGCGCAGACCCTCGCTGACTTTGTCCAGCCTCCGCTCGGCGGTTTTCATCGCGTCCATCAATGTGGCGCGAGCTTCCTCAATGCGCCCAAGTCGAAACTCGGACATTGCCAGAACCGCATGAATCTCAACGTTCCGGTTCCACGGCTCTGATTGACTCGCGATTGCCCGCAACCATTCCGCCGCCTCGGCGAAGTGTTCGCGCCGATACTCCGCCAGCCCTTTGACAAATCGTGTCTCCGTCCACTCGGCCTGCCTCTCGCCCGCCGCCACGGCGGTATCGACGAATTTGCCGATCGCTTCCAAATCGTTCGTCGCCGGAGCAACAAACAGGCAATCCTTCGCCAGTCGCGCCGCGATACCGGGATCGGCCGTTCCCGCAAACTGTCGCTGCATTCGTTCGGTGTGGACACGATAGCCCCCCAGGTCGCCGATTTGCGCCAGCAACGGCGCCAGCGCGTAATAGCCCGGGAAGTCCGACGGAACAATATCGACGACTTTGGAGAAGTTTGTCGCCGCCGCCCCCCATTCTCCATGGCGCGCCCGCTTTTCGCCATAGGCGTTGAAGAGAAAAGCCGTCGCAACGTAATTGGTCAGGACCGAAACCGGCACCGGGCTGATCTCCCGCTCCGACTCCGGAAATTTGTCCTGAGTCAAATAGAGCGCCGCCATGCCGATCCTTTCGCCCATTTGCGCCCGCTCCCGCTTTTCGGCCTCCAGTTTGAGGCCCCTCTCCGCTTGCTGGCGCAACTTAGCTTCGTTCCGCTCCGCTTTATCGGCCCGTTTCCGCGCCGTCCGTTCCTGAATGAATAGAACGGTCGATACTCCGAGGCCAAGTATCAGCGCCACCACCACTGCGCTGCCGGCGGCGAATGCCAGTTTGTTCCGGCGCACCAGCTTTTGAAAACGATATAGCGTGCTCGGCGGCCGAGCTTCGACCGGCTCGTTGTTCAAGTGGCGCTGAATGTCCGCCGCCAGCGCGCTGGCCGTTTCGTAACGCCGCGTCCGGTCCTTTTCCAGCGCTTTCATCACAATCCAATCCAAGTCGCCTTGCAGTAGATGAATCAGCTTCGGCGCCTCGGTCCGATAATGCGCCGCCGTCTCGGTCAGATCGGCGTGAAGCATTGTTCTCAGCCGGGTCGAAGGACGCTCCGGCTCTTGTTCGCGGATGGTTTGGCGCAACTTGTCCAGGCCGGCCGCCAATAGTTTTCCCGCGTCGAATGGTGTCTGGCCGGTGAGCAGTTCGTAAAGCAACACTCCCAGGCTGTAAATGTCCGTGC
Organism: Verrucomicrobiota bacterium; assembly: GCA_049517295.1. GTDB lineage: Bacteria > Verrucomicrobiota > Verrucomicrobiia > Limisphaerales > Palsa-1400 > JBEKSF01. The sequence continues at coordinate 27,312 of JBEKSF010000013.1, read as the reverse complement.
GCGTGTCGATATCCAGACTCGTCAGCACCGCTTGCTCAGGACTCATGTAGGCGGGGGTGCCGATGAATTGTTCGAAGGCGGTGAAAACCGTCTTCTCGGTCAGCCGCCGCTCCGTCGCCTTGGCGATGCCGAAGTCTATCACCTTCGGAACGGGCACGCCGTCGTTGACCGTCACCAGAATGTTCGACGGCTTGATGTCGCGATGGATGATGCCCTTCTGATGCGCGTGTTGCAGCGCGTGGCACACTTGCACAAACAGTTTCAGCCGCTCCACGGCCGGCAGTTTGTTCTGGTCGCAATACTCCGTTATTTTGATGCCGCGGACCAGTTCCATCACGAAGTACGGCCGTCCGGTTTCCGTCGCCCCCGCCTCCAGCACCCTCGCAATGTTCGGGTGGTCCATCAACGCCAGTGCCTGCCGCTCAGCCTCGAATCGCGCCACCACTTCCTTGGTGTCCATCCCCAGTTTGATGACTTTGAGGGCCACGCGCCGTCGCACCGGCTCTTCCTGTTCGGCCATATAGACCACGCCGCAGCCGCCTTCGCCGATTTGCTGAAGCAGTTTGTAGCGGCCGATTCTGTCGCCCGCTCTTTCTGTCGGCGGTATCGTCAGGGTCACCGTTTTGTTCGCCGATGCCGCGGCCGGTTCCTCCAAAAATTCACCGGCCGCCTCGTGCGCCTTGAGCAAACTCTCCACCCGCTCCCGCAGGCCCCCGCCGCCGCCGCACGCGCGGCTAATGTATCCGGCGCGCTCCCCGGCGGGCAACTGCAACGCCCCATGAAATATCGCCTCGACCCGGTCCGGCGAAGCCTGCCCCGGCTCTGCCGCGGCGTTGGGGTTGTCTTTCATTGAATGCAGGGTAGCCGAAAGTTGGAAATGGTGAAGCCGGTTTTCACCGCCTTACTGCGCACCCGCCAGCTTGTTTTGCAAATCCGCGTTGTCCGGAAACAACGCCGCGCCTCGCTCCCAGATTTGCGCGGCCTCGGCGGCTTCGCCCGCCTTCTGGTATTGCTCGCCGAGGTCCAGGTAAGTTCGCGCGAATTGCGGCTGCGGCGTTTGCCCTTCCTGCTGTTCCATCAGCACCTGAAACTGATCGATCACTTCCTGGCCCTTGTTCAACTCCGCCGGCCAGTACGACATCCCCGCGGCTTTGGTGAACCGCGCCTCCCAATTCGACGGATCCAGTTTGAGCGCCGCCTCCAAAGTCTCATCCGCCTCCATCGCAAAGATGGCTCTCTCTCGCACGTCCTCGCTCGCTCCGGCTTCATTATAGTATCCCTCTCCCAGCGCGGTGACCGCGTCCGCCGATGGCGGCTCGCTGGCCGCGCGCTGCTGCAGCTCGGTGATGGCCTGATTCAATTGCCCGCTCTCCTTCAACTGTTTCCAGATCGCCTGCCGTTGCTCGTAACTGGTCCGCGGAGAAACCAATGCTTCGATTGCCCGCCCAAAAGCAGCTTTATCTTCCGCCGCCGCGACAGGCGCCGGTGAAACGGGTGGGGAGAGGCTCGCCTTCGGCGCGGGCGTCGTCGTTTCTTGCCCCGCGCTCACGCCTTCCGGCGCGCTCTGCGCGCGTTCCATCGTCCCTTCCGCGGTTGCCTCACTCATCGGCGTTGCTGCCATTTCCGCCCGATTCATCACCGGCGCCTTTGGCCAATCCAGATAAAACCCGGCCGCAATCATTGCGCTCAGACCCGCTGCTGCCACGATCATTCGTTTCACTTATGCCTTTCGTTTTAGCCGCGCTCCAGCGCGGGCTATTCATTGTTTCCATCAGGTAATGCGAAACGCGCAGCGAAAAAGGCTCATCTAAATGATGCCGGGGCGCCTGATTCCGATCTGTTAGCGGCCCTCGACGTGGAGGAGGCGCGTGCGCTTTTTGAGAGTCCGCAACGTGGCGAAAATGACAAACGCCGCCAGAAACGCGCCGAACCAGAGGGGGTCCAGCTTCAATTGACCCTCAATTATGGAATCACCCACCAAGTCCAACAGGAAAAAGACCGCGACAATCAAAAAGAAGGCGTTGTACTCGCGCTGGAGGACTGTACGCCAGCAGAAGGGGACCGGGGAAGGCTTCCATCCGTGCAGCTTGGGAATAATGGCCGGAGTGACGGCAGCCCAGGCTTCGAATTGCTGGCCGAAGCGCTGGCGCAAAAAGGCCTCCTCAGCCAGCATGATGCGTTCGTAATAGAGCGCCCAAATGCAGGTCGTCAAAAACGCCAGCCACCAGATATGCAGCGAGAGCGTAAAGCCGATCAGTATCAGGTAATTGGCCAGATAAAGCGGATGACGGACCAGGGAGTACATGCCCACCGTGGTCAGGCTCTCGGCCAACTGCTCGCGGGTATTGCGGCCGGAAGTGCCGTAAGGAGCGCGGCCAACGATCAGGACGCGAATGACCAGGCCGGCAAAGGATACCAGCAGGCAGAGCACCTGCCAGCATTCATTGAGCGCGTGGCTGTGCCCCAGGTAGGCGGAAGACCGCAGGCAGAGCAGAAAGATGGGCAGGATAAGTAAAGGCAAATAGCTGCGATGGCGAAAGAGCCAGGAGCCGGATTTCTCAAGTTGGTCGCGCAAGGACATGCAATAGGAGCGTCGGCTCTCACCCTACGGGTGGACTGTGGCGGGAGTCGAGCAAAAACCTGACGAACGGACAGCCCAGCCGAAAGTCTCAGATTTCCAGCAGCATGCGGGCGGGGTTTTCGATCAGGTCTTTGATTCGCACCAGGAAGGTGACCGCTTCCCGCCCATCCACAATCCGATGGTCGTAGCTCAAGGCGACGTACATCATCGGACGGATGACGACGGCCCCGGCGAGGGCAACCGGGCGCTCCTGAATGGTGTGCATCCCCAAAATGCCGCTTTGCGGAGGGTTGACGATCGGCGTCGAGAGCAGCGAGCCGTACACGCCCCCATTGGTGATGGTGAAGGTGCCGCTTTCCAGTTCCTCAGGCCTGAGTTTGTTCTCGCGGGCGCGCGCGGCGAAGTCGGCCACAGCCTTCTCGACTTCCGCAAAGCTCAGTTGTTCCGCGTTGCGGAGCGTCGGCACCACCAGGCCCTTGTCGGCCCCGATGGCGATGCCGATGTCAAAATAATTATGATAAACGACGTCGTCGCCCCGGACCGAAGCGTTGAGCTGCGGCACGGCCTTGAGCGCTTCGACCGCCGCCTTGACGAAGAAGGACATGAACCCGAGCTTGACGCCGTGCTTGCGGGTGAACGTGTCCTGATACTCCTTGCGCAGGGCGATGACCCCGGAGAGGTCCATTTCGTTGAACGTCGTGAGCATGGCCATGGCCTGTTGGGCTTCGACCAGACGGCGGGCCACCGTGCGCCGCAGGAGCGACATGCGAACGACTTCTTCCTCGCGGCCAGGGGCTGATGACGGCTTGGGAACCGGCTGCCGGGGTTCCTCTTTTCTTGGCTCCGGTGCGCTGGCGGGAACGGGGGAGGGCGTTTCCTCTTTTGGCGGCGGCGCGACGGGCGCGGGCGCGGCTGGCGGCTTCTCCGATTTGCGCGGCGGCCGGCTATCGCCGCCGGGTTTTTGAGCCGGTTCGAGAATGGCGATAGTTTCGCCCACGGCCGCCATTTCGCCCTGACGCTTGACGATCCGGCTCAACAGGCCGGAAATGGGCGCGGGCAACTCGACGGTTGCCTTTTCCGATTCGATTGCGACGACGTTTTCGTCCTTGGCGACGGCATCGCCTTCGGATTTGAGCCAGTGGCCGATTTCGACCTGGGTGATCGATTCACCAACGGAGGGAACTTTTAATTCGACTGACATGGAGTGATTGTCAACCAACGCCGGTGATTTGTAAATCGCGCCTCACACAGCCGCGAAGGCCTGGGCGATGAGGTATTTCTGGTCCTTTCTGTGGATGCGAGCCGAGCCGGTGGCCGGGCTGGGGGAAGCGGGACGCCGGATGCCGCCAAAGGGGTAACGGCCAAATAGCGTTTCGCCAAAACGGACGCGCAGGAAGCGCCAGGGGCCCATGTTCTCCGGGTCCTCCTGCACCCACCATACGGGAGTGCCGTCGCTGTAAACCGCCAGGGCCGATTGGAGCAAGTGGTCCGGGAAGGGATAAAGTTGCTCCAGCCGCACGATGGCCACGTCCGGACGCCGGAGGGCCTCCCTTTGCTGGAGCAATTCATAAAAAATCTTGCCCGAGCACAACAGGATGCGGCGGGTTTTTTCCGGCTCGGATGCCGGATCAGGGATGACCCTCTGGAACGTTCCTTCGGCGCAGTCGCGCAAAGTCGAAACGGCCTGGGGGTCGCGCAGCAGGCTTTTGGGGGTCAAGACCACGAGCGGCTTGCGCCACGGGCGCAGCACCTGGCGGCGCAGACAGTGGAAGTATTGGGCCGGCGTCGTCGGGCAAACCACCTGGATGTTGTCCATCGCGCCGAGGTTGAGAAAGCGCTCCGGGCGCGCGCTGGAATGTTCGGGTCCTTGCCCCTCGTAACCATGCGGGAGCAACAACACCAGCCCGCTCAGGCGATTCCACTTGTCCTCCGCGCTGGCGATGAATTGATCAATGATGACCTGGGCGGCATTGACGAAATCGCCGAATTGCGCCTCCCAGCAAATCAAGCCGTCGGGGCAATCCAGGCTGTAACCGTAGTCGAAACCCAGCACGGCGGCCTCGGAGAGCGGGCTGTTGATGATATCCACCGGCGCCTGGCCGCCGCCCAGGTGCCGCAACGGGATAAACGGCTCGCCGCTTTCGCAGTCGTAAAGGACGGCGTGGCGCTGGCTGAACGTCCCTCGGGCGCTGTCCTGGCCGCTGAGGCGGACGCGAAAACCGTCGGTGCTGATGCTGGCAAAGGCCAGGGCCTCCGCGGCGGCCCAATCCAGCGGCGCGGCCCCTGTGGCCATAAGGCGGCGGCCTTCCAGGAACTTTTTGATTTTGGGATGCGGATGAAAACTCTCCGGCAGTTCGGTCTGCTTGAGGAGCAATTCGGATAGCCGCTCTTGCGGCACGCCGGTCGGCGTCTCCGGCGCCTCCTTCTCGGGCCCCCCGGTGTAATGGGCGCGCGACCAGACGCCCTGCGTTTTTTCGGCCGGAGCGCCGCCAGTCTCGTCCTGGGCCTGGGTCAGTTCCCGTTCGAGCGCTTCGTGGCGCTGGCGGGCGATTTCACCGGCTTCCTCGCGGGTCAGTCCCCGCAGGTTGAGCAAATGATCCAGGTAGCCCTCGCGGACCGATTTGCGGCGCTGGATGGCGCGATACAAAACCGGCTGGGTAAAGGAGGGCTCGTCGCCCTCGTTGTGCCCCAGACGGCGGTAGCCGAACATGTCAATCACAACGTCACGATGAAACGTCTCGCGGAATTCCAGGGCCAGGCGCACGACCTGCGCCACCGCCTCCGGATCCTCGCCGTTGACGTGAAAGATGGGCACCTGGAGCATCCGGGCCACGTCGGTCGGATAGACGCACGAGCGGGCCTCCGCGGGCGGCGTGGTGAAGCCGATTTGATTATTGACAACCACGTGGACCGTTCCGCCCACGCCGTAGCCCGGCAACTGGCTCAGGTTGAGCGTTTCCTGCACGATCCCCTGGCCCGCGAAACTGGCGTCGCCGTGAATCAACAGCGCCAGGCACGGGCCGATCTCGGTCCCTTGCCCGGCGGCGACGCCGGACCGGCCGGCCTCTTTCAAGCAGTCCTGCTTGACGCGCACCCGGCCCAGGACAACCGGATTGACGAATTCGAGGTGGCTGGGATTGAAACAGAGGGACAGATGGATGCGCCGGCCTTGGGCTGTGGTCCAGTCGTTGCTGTAGCCAAGGTGATACTTGACGTCGCCGTGGCCGCGAAAGGCCTTGGGATCGTCGGCAAATTCGCGGAAAATCTGGCGCGGACTTTTGCCCAGGATATTGGCCAGCACGTTCAACCGGCCGCGATGGGCCATGCCCAGCACAATCTCGCGGATCCCCTGCTCGGCGGCCTTCTCTATCGCCAGGTCCAGCAGCGGAATCAAACTCTCGCATCCTTCGAGGGAAAAACTCTTGGCGCCGACAAATTTTTTGCGGATGAATTCCTCGAACGTCACCGCGTCCGTCAGGCGGGTGAAAATGCGGATTTGCTGCCGCCGTGACAGATCGATGCGGTTGCGCGTGCCTTCCATGCGCTCCTGCAACCACAGGCGGATGGAATAATTATCTATGTGCATGTACTGCACCCCGATGGAGCGGCAGTAGGTGTCTTGCAGTTGCTTAATGATTTCGCGTATGGTCAGCGTCCGATTGGATTGGAGGATGTCGCAATGGACGGGCCGTTCCAGGTCCTCGACCGAAAACCCATAGAAGCTGGTCTCCAATTCCGCCGGCATCGGGCGGGGCAATGCCAGCGGATCGACTGCGGCGATGTTATGGCCGCGGACCCGATAATTGCGCACCAACTGGTTGACGCGAAACTGAAGGGAAGCAATTCTCGCCTCGTCCACGCCATTGGAGCTGACCGACCCGGCTGATCGGGCGTGAAAGAGGCCGGCTGGCCGGAAGGAAGGGGCCAGGGGTGGGGCATCGGCGGGTTCGCCGTTTCGGAGTTGCTGGAAATAAGCGGCCCATTCCGGCGCCACCGAATTCGGGTCGCGGAGGAAATCCGCGTAGAGCCGTTCGGCAAACGGCAGGTTCCAACTGGTCGGCGGATCGGTGGCGCCCTTCATTGTTCCGCAAAAGCATAGCACCGGACAGGACATCAAACAAGAGAAGGCTGCTATTGCCGTGTTGGGTTTGCTTTCTATAATGCCTGAAAGTGAAATGGCTCATCCGTGCGGTTTTGGCCTTGTTTCCGGGCTTTATGGCGGTGGCGGCATTTGGCGCCGGTGAGTTGCAACCCTATCGAGTTGATTCGTGGCAGGTTGACGACGGGCTGCCGCAAAGCTCGGTCACCGCGATTGTCCAGACGCACGATGGCTACCTTTGGCTCGGCACCTTCGGCGGATTGGTCCGCTTCGATGGCGTGCGATTCAAGGTTTTTACGCCCAACAATGCGCCGGGGTTGGCCAGCATTCGCATCCTCGCGCTCTATGAAGACCGCGCGGGAGCGCTCTGGATCGCCACCGAGGAAGGCCAACTGATCCGCTACGCCGGCGGCCAATTTGAACTCTGCTCGCCGCCGGGCTGGGTGACCTTCTCGGAGCATCTGGAATACTTCGCTGAGGGCGCCGACGGCCACATCTGGCTCATCACTCCCCGCGGGGAACTGATCCGGTTCAGCGCAGCCAACGGATCGGTTGCCCACAGAGGCTGGGAATCGGTGCAACCCAATGTCAACTTTTTGACGGCTGATCGCGCCGGAGGCATTTGGATTTCGACCGACCGAACGGTCGGCGTCTGGCGCGAGGGCCGCTTCCGCCAGGTGCTCGACGACATCCACAGCGACCGCAGCCAGCCGGCCGTTCTGGGCGGCGGACGCAGCGGTGGCTGCTGGGTGGCCGCAAATGGGCGTCTGCGGAGGGTTTCAGATCAAGCTGGCGTGATCGATTTTGGCCCCTACCCGTGGCCAAAAGGCGGCGTCGTCCGGATGATGGAGGATCATCGCGGTCAATTATGGGTTGGCACCTACGGCAGCGGCGTCTATTGCTACGGTCCCAACGGCCTGGCGCAACGCTTTTCCAGCGCGGATGGTTTGCCCGGCGACCTGGTGCGTTCCCTGTGCGAAGACCGCGAAGGCAATGTCTGGGTGGGGACCGAGGGGTACGGGCTGGCGCGAATCAGGCCGGTGGCGTTTCGCAGCTTTAGCAGAAAACAGGGCCTGGCGGGAGACTGCGTCTTGTCGGTGTGCCAGGGACCGGTGGGCGAGCTTTGGGTGGGTATGATAGGCGACGGAGTCGATTGCATCCGCGGCGAAACCATTCGCCATTATGGCGTCGGCCAAGGGCTGCCCAATGATTTCATCTGGTCGGTGTTTTGCGACCGGAAGAAAACCATCTGGGCGGGAACCTGGGGAGGCGGCTTGTGCCGATTGGTGGGCGATCAATTCGTCGCCGTGCCCATGCCCTCAGAGTGCCGCGGAGTCATCTGCGCGCTGTTTGAGGACGGGGCGGGGGCTCTTTGGCTGGGCCAGCAATGCTCGGCGCCGGAGGTCTTCGCCCTCAAGGACGGTTCCTTTTCGGCCACGGAGTTGCGCGGTCATTTTGCCGGCGCGGATGTCCGGGCGTTTGCCCAGGACCCTTCGGGGGCGCTGTGGATTGGCACGGCAGGGGACGGGCTTTATCGCATGAACCAGGGCCGGCAAACCCGTTTTGGCCGCTTGGAGGGCTTGAGCTGCGAATCGATCCGCTCGCTCTATGCCGACGCGGCGGGCACCGTCTGGATCGGCACGGACGGGGGCGGTCTCAACGCTTATGCCGGCGGAAAATTCACGGCCTTCACCTCGCGGGACGGCCTGCCCAGTGACACCCTCGGTTTTGTGGCTGAGGACGCCGCGTCGAACCTCTGGTGCGGCTCGCTCGGCGGCGTCTTTCGAGTCAATAAAAATGATCTGTCGCGCTTTGTCCGCCAGCAAATCCCCTCCATCCCGTGCGTCGCCTACAACGCCTCCGATGGGCTGCCCAGTTCGGAATGCACCGGAAGATGCCAGCCCTGCGGATGCCGGACGCCCGATGGACGGCTTTGGTTTCCCACCGTCCGCGGGCTGGCGGTGGTGGACCCGGCCAACGTGCCGGCCAACCCGTTGCCGCCGCCCGTCGCGATCGAAGAGGTGGTGGCTGATGGGCGGGCCAGAACGTCCATTGAGATGGCTCCTCCGGGGAGGACGGAGGTGCGGCTTCCGGCCGGGACCGAGCGTCTGGAGTTTCATTACACCGGCCTGAGTTTAACGGAGCCGATGAATGTGCGCTTCAAGTATCGTCTGGAAGGGCTGGAGGAGAACTGGATCGAGGCGGGAGGCCGGCGGATTGCCAATTACAGCCACCTGCAGCCCGGCCATTATTTCTTCCGCGTCAAGGCCTGCAACAATGATGGCGTCTGGAATGAAAACGGCGACGCGCTTGGCCTGTTGATTCTTCCCCGTTTCTGGCAAACATGGTGGTTCCGTCCCTTGTGCATCGCGGTGGCCATAGCCATCTTTGTCACCGCCTACGAAGCCCGTTTGCTCGCTGAGCGGAGACTGGTGCGAATGCGATTGCGCATCGCCAGCGATTTGCACGACGAAGTGGGGAGCAATCTGGGCAGCATCGCCCTGCTGAGCGAAATGGCGGGCCGGCAGGAGGGACCCGCCGCGGAGGAATTAGGCGAAATCCGGCGCGTAGCGTTGCAGACTGTTGGAGCGTTGCGAGACATTGTGTGGTTTCTTGACCCCGCGGCCGACAACATGGAAGACCTGGTTCTGCGTATGAAGGAAACGGCGCGAACGATGTTGCCGGGTGTGCTCTTCGCCTTCCACGCCAAAGGCCAGGCCGGCGCGCGCGCCCTGTCGCTGCGCTTGCGCCAGAACGTCTTCCCCATGTTCAAGGAGATTCTCCACAATATCGCCAAACACGCCCGCGCGAGCAAAGTCGAGATTTCCGTCTCCGTTGATGGGCGCCAGTTCAATCTCCGGGTCGTTGACAACGGTGTCGGGTTCGACGAGGCCAGGGCGCGCCGGGGCAACGGCTTGAAGAATCTCCGGCGCCGCACGGGCGACCTTCACGGAACGCTGACCATTGAGAGCCGCCCAGGCAACGGAACCACCGTGACGCTGACCGCCCCCATCCCGTGAATACGGGGATGGCGCCCCGGCCAGGGATGTGCCAATATGAGGTCGCTTTGAATTCGGCCAACCAACGGCGCCAACGATGATGCAGAACGGCTCCATCGACAACGTGACCCAATCCCCGGCGCCCCCTGGCAGCCCGTCGGAGACAGCGATCACGGTCTGGCTGATCGAGGACAGCGACACTTTTCGCAAAACGGTGGCGCGCATCCTCAAGCAAGTCCCCGGCTTGGATTGCTCCGCCCATTTCTCCAACTCCGAAGAGGCATTGGAATCTTTGAACGAAGGCGTCGTGCCCGATGTGATTCTGCTCGATGTCGAACTGCCCGGGATGAACGGCATAGAGGCGGTGCGCCGGATCAAATCCATATCGCCCTCAACGCGTGTCGTTATGCTGACGGTCTTCGACAGCCACGACAAGATATTCAAGTCGATTTGCGCGGGCGCCTCCGGTTACCTGCTCAAAACCGCCCCGGCCGCCAAGATTGTGGAAGCCATCCGCGACGTTCATGCCGGCGGGGCCGCCATGCTGCCGCAGGTGGCCCGGTCGGTTCTGGACATGTTGAGCCAGGTCGCCGCTCCCGCCAATGATTACAGTCTGACCGCGCGCGAGCAGATGATTCTCGAATTGATGGTCGAGGGCCTGATCAAGAAAGAAATCGCCGATAAACTCAACGTCAGCTATCACACCGTGGACACACACTTGCGCAACATTTACACCAAGCTCCACGTTCACACGCGCACCGGCGCCGTCGCCAAGGCCCTGAAGGAACGCTTGTTTTGATCCTGCGCCCGCGGGTGGGGGGGCCGCCGCGATGCCCGCGTTTGCGTGATACCGTTGGCCGGATCGCTTTGGTATAAGAAACGGCAATGTTCCGATGTCAGCCAACTGTATGCGCCGCCTGTTGTGTTTCTCCTTATGCCGGGAAGCCTTGTCGGCGCGGTGGCAAAACAAACTGCAAGACCCAAAACCCACTCCTCACATGAGACACAAAATAATCTCTACCGGACTTGCCCTCGCGGGGCTGTTCATGATCAACACCTCATCGGCCACGGTGACCACGCAAGGGTGGTGGCACTTCGGGGAAGGCGGCTCCATCATAACGGACTCCAGCGGCAATGGCCACAACTACGTCAATAGCTACTATACCGGAGCCGTCCCGCCCATCGTCGAGAACGCCGTCGGCGGGCCGCTGGGAACCACAGGCTACATCAGCACCAATGCCGCTTACTTCGGCTTCGGCGGCGTGGTGACCGAACTGTGGGGCACCGGCTATATCCCGCCGGCCACCAACTACGGCCTCGAAATCTGGTTCCTGCCGGTGGGCACAGGTTGGGTGGGCAGCAGCCAAAACGAAATTTGGATTATGTCCTCCGGCGGTTCGCAATATGGCTTGGGGCCTGGAGGCGGCGCCTGTGTCAGAATCGACAACACCGTATCCCCTGCCGCGATCCATGCCGGCATCGTCGAACAGGGCAATTCTCACAACGTCATTGACTTCTCACCAGAGGTTTTCATCGACACCAATACCTGGATTCACCTCGCCTTGGTGAACATGGATGGTACGCTCGTCTTCTATACCAATGGCGTCCCGTGCGCCACCAACGACAACACCGTCACTCCGCTGACCGATCCCGCCGGCTACATGTTTATCGGCACCGATGGCGCTTACTGGGGAGTGGACGGATACCTCGACGAAGAGCGCATCTTCACCTTCGCTTCCGGCCAATTCTCCACCAACGACCTGCTCCTGCGCCCCTTGCCCAGCATTGTCATTCAACCGCAGAGCGCTACGGTTTGGGATAATGGCGCGGCGAACTTTGACGTTATCGCGTCGCAGGACACAAACAATACGTATCAGTGGATTCGCGGCACGACCAACATCCCCGGGGCCGTTGAGGCCGATCTTTATCTGCCGCGGGTGGGCTTGACCGACAGCAGCTCGACTTTTGATTGCATTGTGGCCAATCGGGGTAATTCGACGACGAGCACGGTGGCGGCGTTGACAATCGCCCCCACGCAGACGGCCAACAACGACGCCTATCACAGTGTCATCCTGGGCGAGGCCGGCCTGGTCGCCTATTTTGAAGTCGATGGCAGCCTGGGTTCAACGGTCGCCAACATTGCCGACGCCACCCACAACGGCGCTTTGGAAGGAACCGCCTCCTACGACGGCCAGACCAACCGCTCCTACGGCCAGCGAGCGCTCTACTTGACGGGCGGCGGTGACGTCCAGGTTCCCCCCAACAGCGCTTATGAGTTCCCGAGCGGCGGCGGCACTGTCGAGGCGCTGGTTGACCTCTTCGCCGGCAGCGCGGGAAACATGGTTTTTCTATCCGAGGCCTCAACCGACGGCACACAGATTCGTTACGCATTCGGCGCCTCGGGGGATGGCAGCGCCCTGACCTACCAGAATGACAACGGCGTGGCCCTGAGCTGGCCCGCACCCCACAATCTGCTCAACCGGCTGGCGGACGTCGCATTTGTTTTGACCAACAACACGATCACCGCTTATTTGGATGGCCAGTCGCTTGGTCCGGCGACCCAAAGCGGTTTTGGCAGCGCCACCGGTGCCCCGCTCTACATCGGTTCCGAGACCACCAACAACCCGGGCCAATGGACGGGCACGATTGACGAAGTGGCCGTTTACAACGCGGCTCTTTCCAGCGCCGATCTGCAGATTCATTATTCCACCTTCGTCTATGGCACCAACACGTCGGGTCCGACGATTATCAGCCAATCCAGCGGCGACACCCTTTATGCGGGAGGGTCCGTCGTGTTGGCCGCCAACGTGGGCGGCACGCCTCCTCTATACTATCAGTGGCGCAGCAACAACCTGCTCATTGCCGGCGCCACCACGACCACGCTGACCCTGTCGCCGACGGCCACCAACTTCTCGGCCAGCTACACGCTGGCTGTCAAAAACTCCTATGGCTCGACCAACAGCCAGCCGATCGTGATGAATTTCGTCGCGCCGCCCGGTGGCTACGCGGCCACGGTCATGGCGGACAACCCTTCGGCCTACTGGCGTTTGGATGAAATCTCCGGCACCACGATGCGCGATTACGCCGGCGGCCTCGACGGGACTTACCTCCTCAACGCCGGCGCGGGAGCCTTCAATCTCGACGCCCCCGGCGCCCTGGCGGGCAATCCGGACACGGCGGTAGCCTTTACTGGCGGCGGGCACGCGGAGGTTCCGTTCTCCAGCATCCTCAACCCAGCGGGGGCGTTCACGCTGGAGCTGTGGATCAAGCCCAACGACACCGGCACCGAGGTGCCGTTTGCTTCCCAGTTCCGTGGCTCGCCGGCGCGCCTGGGCTATATACTGTACCTCAACAATGGAGGCTCCGGCCTAACGTGGGAGATGGGGAATGCCGCGGGCATCCAGGTGGAAATCGTCGGGGCCACCACCTTTGTTCCGGGCAATTGGTATCATACCGCGATCGTCTATGACGGGTCCAGCGAGGCGACCGCGTACGTGTTCGGCTACGCGGACGGATCCGCCGCCGTCAACGCCGGGAACTATGTTCCCAACTCGAGCAACCCGGCGGAAATCGGGATCAGAAACGACGACAACTTCGCCTTCAACGGCACCTTGGACGAGGTCGCGTTCTATAACTACGCGCTGACCCAGGCCCAACTGCAAACCCACGTCTCCGTTGGCCTGCCGATGATGGTGGGCATCAACGCCTCCACCAACGTCATAACCGACGAGAAACCGGCGGGTCCGTTCTACGATGCCCTTGCCTCGGCTTGCTCGTGGAAGGCCTCCGATTCCGACGGCTCGACCACGCGCTCGGGCGTGATGCTGTTTGACGCAACGAACAGCTCGCAAATTCTTGAGTTCGGCTATCCGGCCTTCGATGCCGACCAGGGAACCATCATGTTCTGGTTGCGCTCGGGCAGCATCGACACCAGCAGCGGTTACCAAAATGAAGGCGCCATCCTTTTCGATCGGCGCAATGGCAATGGGGGCCTCGTCATAGCCCAGCACAACGACGGCAATCTGTTCATCCAGGCTCAGGACGGCTACGTCAACTTCGAGTCGCCCACCTCCGTCACGGACAACAAGTGGCATCATTGCGCGTTTGTCTATGACGACAGCGGCAGCGGCGGGGTGACGGTGTACATCGACGGCAACCAAGATTCTCAGGGCTTCAACAAGCAGCCTTGGAATTGGCCGCTGGGAGCGCAATTCGAAGTCGGCGCGGACACCATGTATGACTTCTATTGGGAGGACTTCAACGGGCTGATGGACGACTTCCGCATGTATAACCGCAATCTCACGGCTACTGAAGTCGGCCATGCGATGAGCGGAGCACTGGTGGATACCAACGCCTTGACGTTGCAGTTCAACTTCACTGCCTCGCCCAGCGGCTTCCTGGTCACCCAGCCTTATGGTTCGCTGTTCTCGGCGCCGGTGGTTTCAGGCCCATACACCCCTGTGGCCCCCGCCGTCTCGCCGCTCCCGGTTGCGCCACACGGCAAGCAGATGTACTTTGAGGGGCACCAATAGTGCCAGCCGGGAGGGCCGGGAATCGAGGCAGTTTCCCGGCCCTCCTCCGTGACTTTAGCAAAACGCAAGCAATGTGAGAGGACAAGTTGAGGACGGCAGCCGGCAACCCGGTCCGCTGGTTTCGCCGGCGGCGGCGGGGTGTTGCCACGCTTTCACTTTGATCGAGTTGCTGGTGGTCATCGCCATCATTGTCATCCTGGCGGCGATGATTCTGCCGGCGCTGGCGTATTCAAAACTTAAAGCCACCCAAACGGCTTGTCTTAACAACCAGAAGGAACATGCCCTGGCCTTTTCCATGTATTCGGATGACAACAAAGGCTGGGTCGTGCCCTTTTATTACGGGCCAACCGGCATTTCAGGCGGGGGCTTTTGGAGCGGGCCTGTCCCGTTGCCTCCTTATGTTGGCGAATCGCCAAACACCGCCCTTTCGAACTCCCTTGCCGGTTTAACGAGGTACAACCTCCTTTTTCCCTACTGTCCCAACCCCCAATCCTTCCATTGCCCCGGCGATACGCGCTTCAAATACCGCCTGCCAGGCATGGGCTGGGCTTATGACAGCTATTCCAAGACCCAGAATTACGGCGGCGACAGCTCCGACAACTACTCGGCCGTTGGCTCTCTGGCCAGCGTCACTCCCAGCACCTGCCTCAAAGTCAGCCAGATTTCCGCCGCCTCCATGACCCTGGCCATGATCGAGGATGCCGATTCCCGCGGGTATAACGATGGCACTTGGGTGATTCTCTGGAATACAGACACAGACAAGTTTGGCTGGGACGACCCGATTGCCATGTACCACGGCAACATCGACACCCTTGTTTTTGCCGATGGCCATGCCGAGTCTCATAAATGGCACGACAAGTTTATCATCCAAGCCGGTATTCTCGCCTCCTCGGGCGTGTCGGGAAGCCAATTGATGCAGCCCTGGGATGTCATGGGCGAGGCGCCGCCGTCCGGCACGGATTACGACTACGTTCGTGACCGTTATCGCCAGCCCAATTGGAAATGACCGCCGGGAATACACCCTTCCGATCCGGTTCCATCCCTCACGCCTCCAGGGGCGATTACGACGAGAGGGGGGGCGTGCCTTGTTTTGTTTCCAAACAAGCGCATTTGCCTTTGCAAATCCCCGCCAGGGTGTGATATTAAAGACAAAGCGCAAAAGCTTCATTTGGACTGATGAGAACGATGCCTCTTAAATCTGCTGTGACATCGCGAAACCCTGTGCCGGGAAAACCGGACACTGGCGGTTTCACGTTGATTGAACTTCTGGTGGTGATCGCGATTATCGCGATTCTGGCAGCGATCCTGCTGCCGGCCCTGGCCCATGCCAAAATGCAGGCCCAAGGCAGCGAGTGCGTATCCAACTTCCGCCAGGTCGGCATCGCCTGGGCATCCTACAACAGCGACTTCAAGGGAAATTTCTGTTACAATGAGGAAGGCCAGCAGGTGCCGCCGGCGGGGATTTATGGCTGGGAAGGTTACGTGGGCACCGGCAGTGCCCCTTCTCCGGTTGATGCCAATACCAACACCGTTTACTTTCTCAACTCATACTATTCCCAGCTCGGCTCTTACCTCAAAAACCCGTGGGTGATGCGTTGCGCCGCTGACCAAAGTTGCAATCAGGCGGGCCGTCAAGGGCCTCCTCGTTTGCGCAGCTACTCCATGAACCAGGCCGTTGGCGCCAACCACAACGGCGACAGAGGAGTGTCTGGAAGTTCAACCGATCCTTTGCAGGGCGCCTGGTTGCCGGCTCCCAAATACCAGACCTATATCAGAGAGGGAGATTTCAATCATCCTTCCCCTGCCAGCCTCTGGCTCATGACCGATGAGAATGCCGACAGCATCAATGACGCCGCTTTTGCCGTCGTAATGCCCACTGGCAATTCGGGAGAGTGGATTGATATGCCCTCCAAAAGGCATAACAACGCCTGTGGATTTAGCTTTTGCGATGGTCATGCCGAAATTCACCATTGGAAGCTGCCTCAGGACATCGCCTCCGAGTATGACGGACCGACTGGGAACAATCCGACATGGGGCACTACTGACGAAAGGGAGTTTCCAAACGAAACCGATATCTTCTGGGTTGGCTGGCGGACGTCTTATCCTTCCGACAACAATCCCTCGGAGATGAATTTTCCGAACCCCGGCTGATTCACTCGCCGTATCGGTGGGGGAAAACTCGGAACGAGCGGTTGGCTCCGTCTCGGGGGGGTGCAAAAGTGAGGCTGACCACAAATGCCTGACGCACTTGGGCCATCCAGCGGATGCCTAAGTGCTTCGCGGTAATGCTTTCCTGACCGCAAAATGCATGATCGGAAACTCAGTTCTCAAGGAAGTTCGATCCTCGTCGGGGAGCGGTTGCCCCAGCGGACCAGTCTGGTTGCTGAAACGGCGGCGGTCCTCAAGGAATGGATCAAAACCGGCATTTTGAGGGGAATTGTCCCCGGCGAATTGCGGCTTAAATCGCGCCTGGACGTGGGCCGGGATACGTTGCGTTTGGCGTTGAAAACGCTCGAACATGAGGGTTGGGTGACGGCGCCGGCCAGGGGGTGCCAACGCCGCGTGGTCAGCCAGCGCCCATCCTTGCCGCGCCCGCCGTCCGGCCGGCCGCTGCCTGTGACCTTTCTATCGCCGCAGGCCGTTGTGGATCGGATCATCCTTCTGGAGTTGGAGGATCTGCAAAGGCATCTTGCAAAGCAGGGCAGGGAATTGCGATTCCTCTCCCCCCGCATCTTCCACCTTTCCCACCCCCACGGGCACTTGGAGCGGTTGACGGGCGAGAACCCGTCGGCGGCGTGGATTCTCCATTTTACCGGGCGCGCGGTTCAGGAATGGTTCGAGCACCAGGGGCTGCCGACCTTCATTTACGGAACGCCTTACCCCGGTGTCACCCTCCCCTATGTTGTCAACGATTGGGAGTCAGCCGCCTTCCACGCCGGACTCCAACTGGCCCGCCAGGGACACCGCTTCGTCGGCATCCTGAGCTTCGAGGAGCCGGGGCCGGGCGCGCTGGCGGTGGAACGCGGCGTGCGGCGGGCGTTGGCGACCCTCGCGCCGCCCGGCCAGACCCTGGTGTTCAAGGACCAGCAAACGCCCGAGTCGGTGGCACGGTCATTGGAAATGGTCTTCAAGATCAACCCGCGGCCCACAGCCCTGGTGTTCAGCAGTTCGAGCCAACTGCTC
Source organism: Verrucomicrobiota bacterium (assembly GCA_049517295.1). Classification (GTDB taxonomy): domain Bacteria; phylum Verrucomicrobiota; class Verrucomicrobiia; order Limisphaerales; family Palsa-1400; genus JBEKSF01. The sequence goes on along the minus strand of JBEKSF010000013.1, from coordinate 9,918 downwards.
ACCAGCCTCTCCTGGATGGTGTCCCGAGGCATTGGCGTGCCCGCCGATGTTTCGCTCGTTTGCATCCCCAGCGATAGTTGGTTTCAAGACCTCTACCCTCCGATCTGCCACTATGAAAATAATCCCATCATGTTTGCACGCCACATCCGGCACCGGGTCATCGAGTTGGTGGAAACCGGCCACGTGGTCCGACGCTCCCTGCGCGTGCGCCTGGAATACAGGGCCGGCCAAAGCATCGGCCCGGCGCCACGCCCGGCGGAGTGATCCATCGCCATAAGCTTGTTTTGTTTTAAAACAAGTAGATTCGGCTTCCAGACAGGCGCAATGCGTGCAATAAACAATGTCAGAACATAACTCTCCGCGAATGCGCTGGCGCATCGAGTTGGCGCCGGCCTGCGTTGAATGCGGGTATGGCTTGCTGGTTCAGGCGGGGTGGGTTGGTCGTCGCACGCGGGCGGGGGCATTGTGCCCGGGACGCGACCTTCCTCTGCTTGTCAGCTTGGCAACGCCCGTCAATCTGCGATAAACCGACAACAGAATAAAAATTATGAAACGAAAACTCTTCCTCAGTTCAGCGGTGATCCCCGCGCTGCTGGCTTCCGGCGCGATGGGGCAGGTGGTCAATTTTCACGATGCCGCCAACGGCCAGCTCGCTTTCCCTGGCGTTGGCTATGAGGAGCTCTTCGTTGGACAAGGCGCCTATTCGGACCCTGGCAACGATATTTGGAACGGTTTCGGCTTCTACGCCGGTTACAAAAGCACTTATTTTTATAGCGACGGTCCCGGCGGCAGCGGTCCCTGGCCGCAAGAGTATGGAAATCCAGGCAACCCTTATGCCGCCTACAACAGCGGTTCAGGCTGGGTTAGCTCCACCGGTCCTTCGCTTTTTAATTTCACTACGGGAAGCCTCACCAACACGGGCAACGCCACTTCCGGCGGCCAATGGACCCCGATTACGCTGTCGGTGAGCGGTTACGGAGGGGACAATGGCATAGGGGGCGTGGGGTCTTTTGTCGTCCCGACTGGCAGTCCGGCGTTTCTCTTGGGCGAAGCCGCCTACAAGAATGGCACCACCCCTTCGGAGGTTTTTACGTTGGAGAACGTCCCCGCGGGCACCTACGGGCTTTTCCTGTATGGCGCCAACTACGATAATAATCGCGGCACATTGTTCTCAGTCAACAGTGGCAACGCCCATAATGGGATCGCCGCGACGCTCAACGGCATGAACGGCTCCCCGGCCCCGGGCTATGTCGAGGGACAGAACTTCGTCATATTTGAAAACGTCACACCCAATGCCAGCGGCAACATCATTATCACCGCCTCTCCCAATCCCCAGGACGGCGTCGGCAACACCAATTTGACCGGCGAAACCGATGTGAACGGTTTTCAATTGATCTTCAACCCGCCGCCCACGGCGATTGCCAGCACGGCGGCGCAAAATGTCCGCGCGGGCGGGACGGCGAGTTTTTCGTTTACGCCTGTCTTTGCCTCCAGCCCCTCCTTCCGGTGGCAGTTTATCAGCGCCGGCGTCACCAACGTCCTCTCCGATGTGGGGAATATCAACGGTTCGGCCACCACCAACCTGACGATCAGCAGCGTCGCTTCGACCAATGTCGGCTTGTATCAGTGTGTCATCACCACGGCCAGCGCGACCAACGCCACCTCGGCGGCGCCGCTGACCCTTCTGACCTCCACCGGCACCAACGTGCTGCAACCGGCCGACGTGGTGACCGACTTCAACAACAATACGAATTCGCCTTACAACTCGCTCCCGCCGCCATTTATGCTGACGTCGCCGGAGAACGTCAATGACGACACGCTTACTGAATACATCAATTTTGGCGGCAACGACAGCGTCGCCCCATTTTCCGGGCCGGTCGGTTTCGTTGTCACACCCAGGGCGGGCGTGTCGGTGGTGACGGGTTTGCGGCTTTTTACCGCCAGCAGTCATCCTGAGGACGATCCGGCGGATTACCTGTTGGAAGGCTCCACTGACGGCGTCAACTTCACGGCGATTGCCGGCGGGCTGCTGGCATTGCCCGCGCAACGCAATGCCGCCGCCGGCGTCATCAACGTGACCAATCAAGTTCTTCAGGAAATTGACTTTCCCAACACCACCGCGTACGGGACCTACCGCTTGACCTTTACCAACGTCAACAACGACACCATAGCCTCCAACGGCGTTCAAATCGCCGAAGTCCAGCTTCTAGGCTCCCTGGCCGACGTTCCGCCCGGCATCCTGCAACAACCGGCAAGCGGCGAGGTTCTGCTGGCCGGCGTGACACTCAACGCCAGTGTGGTCGCCAATGGGATCGGGCCTGACACCTACCAGTGGTACTACAATTCGACAAACAAGATTTCCGCCGCGACCAACGCCGCGTTGACGATCCCCAACGTGCAAACCAACGCGACGGGGAATTACACTTGCACTATCAGCAATTTTTACGGCTCCACCAACAGCGCGGCTCTGAGCCTGACCGTCGAGACGCCCAGCGCGTATCAGAAACAATTGCTGACCTTCGCTCCGCTGGCCTATTGGCCCTTGGAAGAAATCAGCGGCTCGGTCGCTTATGATTATGTCGGCGGCTATAACGGGACTTACATTGGCGGCCCCGGCCTCCTGCAACCGGGGGTGCCGACCCCCGGCTTTGGCTCCCCAAGCTACAGCGTTGAGTTCACGGGGGACAATTACGTTGACGTCCCGTTAGGCCCGTTCAACATCACCACGCCCGTCACGATCATGGCGTGGGTCCAACAGTCGGCTTTTGAGACGGCGTTCGCGGACATCCTCGGACATGGCGACAGCTCCTACCGGTTGAGTGTCAACACGAGCGGAGACCCTGGCTTTAACGACGGCAACAATAGCTCCGGGGACGCGACCAGTTCGGGCTCCATAGTGGACGGCAATTGGCACTTCATAGTCGGCGTGTATGAGGGGGGCAGCGGCGCCGCAGCCAATGGCTTTCTCTACGTGGATAGTGCGCTCGTGGCCTCGAATATGATCAGGTCAGTCGTTGGAAACAGCCTCGATCTGTATCTTGCCGGCGCGCCAGACTACACGACACGCTATCTCTCCGGCAACCTTTGCCACGTGGCCGTCATTCCCCAGGCTCTCTCGCAGTCGCAAATCCAGGCCCTCTTCGGCGCCGCGGGCACGGCGCCCCTTGTGACCGTGCCAGCCACCGTCGCGGTTGATCAGGACGGAAACGGCTCCATCCACGCGACGGCGCTGGGCGACATACCCTTCTCTTTCCAATGGTCTTACTTGAACCAGAGTTCGCAGACAGTGACGATCCCATCGGCCACCAACTCCACCTTGCAGCTCACCAACGTCCAGACGAGCTGGGGGTCTTTTGAGTACTTCGTGGTGGTTTCCAATGCCTATGGCGTGGTCACCAGTTCCTATGTCACTCTCAATGTGCAGTCGGGGGCGCCGGTGGTTGCGGTGGACCTCTCCCCGTTGTTGGTCGAGGTTCCCGTCGGAATCCCGGTCACCTTCTCGGTGACAGCGACCGGCACCGAACCGTTCTCCTACCAATGGTATCAGGGGAGCGGCGCCATTGGGGGAGCGACAAGCTCCAGCTATTCGTTCACCGCGTTGGCAGGCTCCAATAGTTATAGCGTCGCCATCACCAACACCGACTCCGCTGGAACCCCCACCACCAGTTCAATGGCCGTGGTCTTGGGGTTAACCAACCCTCCGCCTGTCATCACCTTTGGCGGCGACGGCACGGGTTGGACCCTGAACCGGGGGTCGGGTTGGCCGGGAGCTACCAATCACCCCAGCATCGTCAATGATTTGCTGACGCTCACCGACGGCACGAATGGCGAGATTTCCAGCGCCTTCTTCAACACGCCGCAGTACATCGGCGGTTTCGTCGCCACCTTCACCTACACCTCCGCGACGGGCACCAGCAGTCCGGAGGCCGACGGCTCCACCTTCTGCCTGCAAAACGCTCCGGCGGGCACGAATGCGCTCGGCGGCGGTGGCGGGTCGTTGGCTTACTACGGCATCACCCCGAGCGCCGCGTTCGAGATGAACCTCTATCCATACGCTTCGGGCGGCTCCGGCGTTCAGTTCGGCACCGATGGGAGCACGCCGGACAGCGTCAATCCGACAGTGCCTTATTCGAGCGTCGCGCCGGTGAGCCTCTCCAGTGGAGACCCGATCAACGTTCAGCTCTACTTCAACGAGAATGTTGCGACAGTGTGGCTCGTGGATTCCAAGACGGGGAATTCCTTCACGACCACTTATACCGTGCCGGACATGCCCGCCATCGTCGGCGGTAGCAGCGCGCTGGTCGGCTTTACCGGAGCCACCGGCGGCGACAATTCCATCCAGAGGGTGTCGGACTTCATGTTCTCCTACACCACACCGCCCATTCTCAGTGTCGCGCGCAGCACGGGCCAAAGCGCGGTGATTTCCTGGCCGGTCTCAGTGGCGACCTTGTTCGTGCTGCAGGGAAGCGCCCACGTGAATGGCCCGTGGGCCAACGTGACCGCCACGCCAGTGATCGTCAATTCCATGAACCAAGTCACCTTGACTCCTGGAACCAGCACCGCCTTCTACAGGCTGTCGCTTCAATAGGCCCAAGCGGATCGTTCTGAGCGATCCGATTATCAGCAAGGGCCGGGAGCAATCCCGGCCCTTGTTCTTTCCATCCCCGCCATCGCCGGCGCCGGGTTACTCGTAGCCAAAGGCCTTGACAAAAGGGGCCAGTGCTTCCAGCCACGGTTGGAGGTGTTTTTGGTAATTGCGCCAGCGTCCAATCGCGCCCTTGGAGACCGGTCTGGCGACTGCGGCGTATGTGGGCGAGCGCACCAGCTTGCTTCGCGCGTGTTCGTCGAATCGCAGCACCCGTTCGTCCCACCCCACCCCGAGAAACTGGAGAGCCCGGCGGGAAACCCCCTCCAGGTCCGCCACCAAATCCTCATAGCGGACTTCCAGAAACATATCGCCCAGGCACGGCGCGGCCGCCTTCCACAAACCCATTGCCGACGCGTATTCCCGCACCGTTTCCTCCAGGGTGAGGAAAACGGCACTGACCTGTCCCAGCGGCAGAGGCTGCATGAAACAACTCAGGCAGACGTCGCGCGGGTCCCTCAGCGCCACCAGAAATTTCGCCTCCGGGAAGACCCGGACAAAAGCCGGAATCAAGACGGTCAGCGACGGGTTTTTGTCGATCAACATCCGGCCATCCGGCGGATGCCCCACAAAGCGCGCCATGCAGTCCATGTAGTTTTGCCGCGCTTGCGCCAAGGCGGCGGGCGGCGCCGATTCCAGCGCCTCCAGCATCAACCTCTCCGGCGGCGAGCCGCGCAACAGACACATCCAGGACTCGCGCATAAAAATCCCCGTCTCCTCCGCCGAATACAAATCCGGGTGCGAGTCGAGCACTTGCTCCAGCAGCGTGGTGCCGGAGCGCGGATGGCCGCACAAGAGCGCCAGGCGGTGCGGCGGCTGGGGATTGGCCGCCGGCGCGCGCCACCGTTCCACGCTCCGGGCGTCCAGCCGCTCGGCTGCCATCTTCAACTTTGACTGCGCCAGCTTTTGGCCGGCGATATAGTGCGCCGCGTTTGGCAGGATCATCCCCTTGGCCTGCAGAAGGGCCGCCATCGCCTCGTCATATCGCCCTTGCCCATCCAGCACCGCGGCTAGTTCATACCAGCCGCGGATGCGGGTGGACCAACTCTCCCGATCCGAGCGCGAAAGCAAAACACGCAGCCGTCCCTCCGCCGCCTCGGCCCTGCCGCGCAATCGGTCCAACCGGGCGCCGACCACCGATGCCAGGGCATTGTCCGGGGCCAGGCGCAAGGCCCGATCCACCAATTCGGACGCCTCTTCCAGCAGGCGAAATCGCTCGTAAATCTCGGCCAGCTTGACGCAGGTGTCCGGCGACGCTCCGGGTTCTTTGACCGCGCGCTCGAAGTAGGTTCGAGCCATTTCGTAGCGCTCAAAGCCGCGGCATTGGGTTCCGGCCATGACCAGGGCGTTGTTTCTGTCTGGAGCGACGCGCACCGCCTTCTCGAAGCAGCGGTCAGCCGCCGCGTAATCGTAGCGCATACCGTGGGCGGCTCCCATATCCAGCAGGAGGGTGGAGTTGGCGGGGTCCCGGCGGCTGGCCTCCTCCATGATGTTGAAGTATTGCGGATAATCCTGCCGCCGCCATGCCTCCAAGGCGCTCTGGCGCAGGCGCGCCAACGCCCCATCGGAGATCATTTTCAGGCGCTTCATAACCGGACCACAGCATAATTCCACGCTCGTTTTTCCAGCAAGGAGATTGTCCTTGAACCGCGCACTTCGCGCTTTCCTCCGGTGTGAGAATGTGAGATTTGTTGTGAGACGCGACCGTCCCTCCAGGGAGGGAAAGAGCAGAACTGTAACAATAAGAATCGAAGACCTCTGTATGCGCGAAAATCTCCTTGTCCTCGGTGCCCTTGCGGCCTTCATGGCTGGCGCAGCCGCCCAGGCCCAATCGTCCTACTTCAACACCGTTGTGGCACTCAGTCCGGTCGGTTACTGGCCCTTGTCTGAAACCAACCAGCCGGTTTCCGTCAAGCCTGCTGCATTGCACAACAGCGGCAACCTCGGTTCGCCCGCGCTTGATGCCACCATTACCGGCGAGGTGCTGCTGGGCGCCACGGGGGCGACTTCCGACGGCGACGACGCCGCGGTGTTTTTGCCGACGCCAAGTGGCAATACTTCCTTTTCCTATGCTCAAAGCCCGTACTTGGACTCTTCAAATAACCCCATTGCCTATCCGCCGCCCTTCACAATTGAGGCCTGGTTGAAGGCATTCGACAACGGATACGTCCGTAGCGGAGAGTGTCCGTTGAGTATTGTCGATGCTGGCAGCACGCGCTCTGGCTGGCTGATCTATCTGGGCGCCTCCAACCCGGATCAATACGAGTTCAGGGCTTACGATGCCAATGGCACAGTTTTTGCCTCCGACCTCCTGATTGGAGCGGTGGAGTCGGTCACGCCTGGCCAGTGGAACCACTTGGTGGTTGTCGTCAGCAATGCCGTCACCGCCACCAACATGTACGGCTATCTCAACGGCGTTCTGGTGGCCAGCGGCCCCTTCGCAAGCGACTACGTGCCATCCGACGGCCAAAACGGCGGCACCGGCGGCCTGGCGATAGGTGCGCGGTCCGATGGCGGTTTTCCATTTAACGGGGCTATAGATGAGGTGGCGTATTACGCGACTGCGCTCGACGCAAATACCGTCCTTGCGCACTATCAAACTGCCCTGAATCCAAATCCTTCTGTCTCATACAGCAACCTGGTCATGCAGAGCAATCCGAGTTTGTACTACAGATTGGATGATGCTGTGTCCCCTCCCTATCCGGTGGCCGTCAACTATGGCACCGCCGGGGCCGCGGCCAATGGATTCTACGAAAACGGCACGACGCCAGGCACCCCCGGCCCAACTTATCCAGGCTTCGGGACTGCAAGTTACTCCTGTGAGATGGGTGATACCAACGGTCCTGTGAACTCTTCCGAGGGTGGCCCGGGTGTCTGGTGCGCATTCAATGATCCGCTCGTTCTGGACGCCACCGCATCCATTTCCATGACTGCATGGGTAAAGGTGCCTACAGCCCTTCCGCTGTGGTTTGAGACGGTACTGGGCCGGGCCGACCTATCCTATCGATTCAGCCTTGATCAAACGGCCTTTCCCCATTTTGCCGCTAATCCGAACAGCGATCTGGTCGGCCCAACGGCCTTGAATGACGGCCAGTGGCATTTCTGGGCGGGTGTTTTCGATGGCGCATCCGTTGCCGGTTACCTTTACATTGACGGCGTGCCCGTCGCGCACGCCACGGGGCTGGCCCTTCAGGATGATCCCATTCCACTGCTCATTGGCGGAGCGGCTGATTATGCCAACCGGAATTTTGTCGGCAACGTTGCCCAGGTGGCCATCTTCACCAATGCCCTGACCCAGGCGCAGGTCGCGTCGATGTACGCTGGAGCCGGCACTCCTCCCAGCGTCGCCATGCCGGGTACCAGCCTCACCGTGAACCAGGGCGCCAATACCAACATCACCGCCGTGGTCTCCGGCGCCTTGCCGCTGAATATGCAGTGGTATTACATTGACCTCTCCAACACGACAAATGTTCTGACGAATCAAATCTCCGCCTCGTTGCCCCTTCCTGACGTGCAGGAAAGCCAGGACGGATGGCAGTACTTCCTGGCTATCTCCAATCAATACGGTTTCCTGCTCAGCCCGACCCTTACCCTGCATGTGGTGCAAGGGCCGCCTACCATTCAGATGGACCTCTCACCGCTCCTCGCTTATGGGCCGCCAGGCGTCCCGGACAATTATTCTGTCGTCGCCTCCGGCTCACTTCCGTTCTACTATCATTGGTTCCTAAACGGCTCGACAAACGCGATCCCCGGCGCCACCAACGCCACTTATGCGTTTTCAGTCCTGCCCGGTAGCAACACCTACCAGGTTGTCGTCAGCAACGCCTTTGGCCCCACGCCCAGTTCTGTGGCTACTGTAATCGCCCTCACCAACGCGCCGCCCATCATCGGTTTCGGCGCTGAAATCAGCGATTGGACGACAAACGGCAATGGGAACTTTACCACCAATGGCTTCCTGGAGCTTACCGACGGCAGCGGCGGCGAGGTCTCCAGCGCCTTCTTTAATACCCCGCAATATGTCGGCGGCTTCATTGCCAACTTCACCTTCCAGGATGTCGGCGGAGCGGCCAACTCCGGCGGAGCGGACGGCATGACCTTCTGCATTGAAAATGATCCACGGACCGTCACCGCGCTCGGCGGCGGTGGTGGTGATTTGGGCGTTTCTTCACTCACCCCTGCAACCGACATCCAGCCCTGCGCCACATTCGAGATTAACGTTTACAACGGACACACCCAGGGAATCGGCTTCGGCACCAATGGCCAAACGGGCGGCGGGGACAGTAGCGCCATTGCCTACACATCAGTGCCAATGGTCGCCAGTGGCGATCCGATCAACATCAGGTTGTACCTGATTGAAGGCGTGATGTCTGTTCTGATGACAGATACCGCCACCGGCGTAACCTTCACGACCAATCACAGTTTTGGTGATCCCACGATGCTCTCCGTCGTGGGAGCTCCCAGCGCCTATATCGGTTTCACGGGCTCCGACGGCGGCGTGGCTTCGACACAGGAGATATTGAGCGTGGCGTTCTCCTCCACGACAACGCCGGTGCTCTCTGTTGTTCCATCGGGCCACTCGGCCATGATCCTCTGGCCGGTGACGGTTTCCACATTGTTTGAGCTGCAACAGGCCCCCACCGTGCTCGGTCCGTGGACCGCAGTGACGGCTACGCCCACGGTCGCAAATGGGCAAAACCAGGTCATTGTTAACGCGGCGGGCACGGCGCAGTTCTATCGCCTGTTCCTGCAGTGATCTAACCTCGGCTTGAAACATAAGGCTGCCGGGAATCGTTATTCCCGGCAGCTTGGAATTTGGACATTTTTTCCTGGCCTCAGAAGCCAATCCTGAAGGGATTGTATCATTCAGCCCAGGGTTGCGAGGAACGAGCTACCCTGGGTCGATTAACCCAATTCCATCATCAACCCTGAAAGGGTTGAATCAATCCCACACATAACGCTCGTCAACATGGTCTTCGACACCCCCAACGATAATGGGCTGACATTGGAGGTTGGCCAGAATGCCTCCCAGGTATCGGTGCAGTTCTCCGCGCAAGGCTTCGTCTCGTAGGAAGGGACGGCGATCCTTGGTTGAGAAGACGGTGTGAACCAATATCTTCGCCAGTGATTGTGGCATGGCGGGATGCTATGCACACCTGTCCTCTGATTCAACCCTTTCAGGGTTGATATGTATCTGGGGAAGCCTTCCCAGGGTAGCTCGTTCCTCGCAACCCTGGGCTGAGCGCCTGCAATCCTTTCAGGATTGCCCGGGCCAG
>JBEKSF010000012.1:0-68601 GCA_049517295.1 Verrucomicrobiota bacterium | reverse complement strand
CACTTCGGCGATGCGGCCGGCGCCTTTGGTGATGACGATGAAATTGATGAGGACCAGGATCAGGAAGATGACCAGGCCGACGACATAATTGCCGCGCACGACATAGTTGCCGAAGGTCTCGATGATATGGCCGGCATAGCCGTTGAGCAGGATCAGCCGGGTGGAGGCGATGTTGAGGGAGAGCCGGTAAAGGGTCACGAACAGCAGCAGCGTCGGAAAGGCGGTGAAATCGGCCGGTTCCCTGACGTAAAGGATGGAGAGAAGGATCAGAAGCGAAAGCCCAATGCTGGTGGCCAAAAACCCGTCCAGCAACAGCGGGTGGATGGGCAGAATCATCAGCAGGATGGTTCCGAACAAACCGGCGATGAGGAAGACATCGCCGTTTCTAAAGACCCGACCGATGTTCGACTTGCTCGATGCTATATGTGACTGCGCCATTTGGTGTAAAAAGCGTTACAAACTTTGTTCGCGATAATACCGGTAGGCATTAACGCGATAGACCCAGGCCAAAACCTCGGCCACGGCGGCGTACAACTGAGCAGGAATCTCGCCACCCACGCGGCCATATTTGAACATGAGCCGCGCCAGGGGCTTGTTTTCGACAATGGGGACCTGGTGTTGCTGGGCAATCTCCCTGATTTGACTGGCATTGAGGCGGATGCCTTTGGCGATGATTTTGGGGGCTTTCATTGTCTTGCGGTCGTAACGGAGGGCGATGGCAATGTGGGTTGGATTTGTTATAACCACATCAGCTTTAGGCACTTCGGCAAGCATCTTGCGTTTGGTGATGGATTGGCGGCGGCGGCGCTGCCGGGCTTTGACGGCGGGATTTCCTTCGGTATTTTTGGTTTCCTCCTTCAATTCCTCCTTGGTCATCATCAGGTCTTGACTGGTTTGCCAGAATTTATAGGCGTAATCGGCGGCGGCCAACACGACCAGCGCCACGCCCACTTGGAGGATCAGTTTGAAGGAAGAATCTGCCATGAACGCGGCAATCCTTGCCACATCGACCGATGAGTGAAAGATCGGATCTTGCAGGATCTTTTTTATGACACCGTAACAGAGGGCAATAATCACCGAGAGCTTGGCCATCCCCAGGGCGGTGGAAACGGTCGAGCGCAAGGAAAAAAGCCGTTTGAAGCCCTCGACTGGACTAAGGCGCTCCCAGTTGACGCCCAGGGCGTCGGGACTGGTGCGGAACCGGGTCTGGATGCCGCCGGCGAGCAATCCGCCGGTAATTGTGGCGGCCAGGACCGGCCAGACGCAGTGACCGAGGACCAGGGCGCCGGTAAGCGCGTAGCCCTGCATCGCGTTGATCGTGATGGCGGTCTCATTCAAATGGCCCAGCATTGCGGCCAGGGAATCGGCCATGACGCGCCACATCTCGGCGCCTGTGAATGCAAGCGCCAGCATGGCTCCCCCAAGGACGAAGACGGTTTGGACCTCCGGGCTGCGGGCGATTTGGCCCTTGTTGAAGGCCTCCTCCAGCCGCTTGGCTGTCGGTTTCTCTGTCTTTTCGCCGGATTGTTCGTTCATGGGATAATCCAGTTACCGCAGAAGCTGGGCCACCCGCAGCATGTCCTCAGGCAAGCGGCGCAGATAATTGGTAATGTGCTGGGACATGAGTTCCAGAGTGAGGCCGAAAACGCTCAATCCCACCAGCGGACGGACGGCGAAACTCTCGGCAAAAACATTCATCTGCGGCACGGCCCGGCCCAAGACGGAGAAGATGAGAGAGACCATGAACGACACGGCCAGCAGCGGCGCGGCCAGTTGGAGGGCGGCGGCGAAGACGCCGCTGGTGCGGGCGACAATGTCCATCGTGAATGCCTGTGAAAGATGAGCCGCGCCGATGGGCAGATAGGTGTAGGTTTTCTCAAAGCCCAGCAACATCCAGTGGTGCATGTCCAGGCTCAGCCAAATGACCGCCGCCAGGTAATATAGGATCGTGGCCGGCGCGGTCATCGGCATGTCACTCAACGGATTGATACCGGCGGGCATTTGCACGCCAATCTCAGTGCTGATGATGCTGCCAGCGATTTCGAGGGCGAAGAACACCATGCGGCAAACGAAGCCAATCATCAGGCCGATGCCGATCTCCATCGCCATCACGCCCGTCAATCCCCAAATGTCGGTCGCATGGACGGCGTCAGAGGGCAGGGTGGCGCCAACGAAGGCGGCGAGCAACGCGCCCAGTGCCAATCGTAGTTGGACAGGGAAATTGCGCGCCGAAAAGATCGGGAAGACGGCGAGCATCGCACTGGCGCGCAAAAAAACCATCAACCAATTGGCGAGGTCGCTCATGGGGTGGGGTCATTGGGCCATTTGCGGGATTTTGGTGATCATGGCCGTGGCATATTCGACCAAAGTGCGGAGCATCCAGGGCATGAGCAGGATTAAGAGGGAAACGATAGCCAGGACCTTGGGCACGAAGGTGAGGGTTTGTTCCTGGATGGAGGTCACCGATTGGAACAGGCTCACGGCCAGGCCGATCACCATGGCGGTCAGCAGGATGGGCGTGGCCAGGGTGACAGCCTGGACCATCAATGTTTTGAGCAAGTCTGTGGCAAAAGCGGGGTTCATATCAGGAGGCAAAACTTTGGATGATGGAACTGACCACCAGATGCCAGCCGTCCACCAGGACAAACAACAGGATCTTCAGCGGCAGGGAGATGGTCATGGGCGGCATCATCATCATGCCCATGCTCATCAGGACGGTGGCGACTATCAGGTCGATCAGAATAAACGGCAGAAAGAGGAGGAACCCCATCTGGAAGGCCGTGCGCAGTTCGCTGATGATGAATCCGGGGATGACCACCTTCAGGGGCAACTTGTCCACGGGCGTCGGACCCAGTCGCGCCAGCACGGCGAACAGTTCGACATCCTTGGGCCGGGTCTGTTTGAGCATGAAAGTGCGAATAGGCCCAGCGGCGCGTTCCAGCGCCTCCTGGCTGCTGATTTGCTTGGCGCGGTATGGCTCCAGCGCGTCCCGGTCAATCTTTTCCCAAACGGGCGCCATGATAAAAAACGTCAAGAAGAGCGACAGGCCGATGAGAATCTGGTTGGAGGGCGCTCCCTGGAGTGAAAGGGCCGAGCGGACGAAGGAAAGCACGATAACAATGCGCGTGAAACAGGTCATCAGCAGAATGATCGAAGGCGCCAGGGTCAGCAGCGTCATCACCGCCAGGACTTTCATGGCGCTGTCCACATCGACCGGCTGGTTCAGGCCGCTGAGGCCGATATTCAGGCTGAGGCCGGAGGAATTAGTTTGAGCCTGGAGCGGCGCGGCGCCGGCCAGCAGCAGGAGCGGAACCATGAGGGCCAGCAGGCGCGCAAACGCACCCTTGACACGAAGAAGGGAAGAGGTCATGTCTTGCGAGTCAGGACCTGTTGAAAGGCCTCGGCGAAACTCATTTTTGGAGCGGGGGCCGGCGGCTCATCCCCGGCCGCGGGCAGATGGCTCAGCAAGGCGATGCCAGCGGCGGAGGAGGCAATGAGCATGCGCTGTTGCTCGTAGCCAATGACGTAGATGGCCTGGCGTTGACCGAGGGACCTGACTTCCAGCACGTTGAGTTTTGGAGCGGCGCCCTTGCGCAAGGCCAGGCGCTGCCAGTTCTTGAAGACCCACACGCCGCCCAGGAAAAGCGCGATCACGGCGACCAAGGCGCCGGTCACCCGGAGCAGGGATGCGCCCAGGTCCGGCAACGCGCTGGAAATGGCGGCGGAGTTGCTCACGCGGCCCCAAAGAGTTCGGTGATTTTCACGCCGTAGCAATCGTTGACGACGACGACTTCGCCGCGGGCGATTTGCTTTTGGTTGGCAAAAACATTGACCGGATGCTGTGCGGCCTGGTCCAGTTTGACGACCGAGCCGGGAGTCAGTTGAAGCACGTCGCGCAAGGGCATCTGGCAGGAACCCAGTTCGATGGTCAGTTTGACGCGCACATCGAGCAGGAGTTCGAGGTTGGGAGGAGGGTTTGCTTTAGGGTCCATAAGCTTCAGGATTTCAAAACCTGGGTCAACTCGACGGCCCAGTTGCCGCCGGCGGTGCCGAGGCGGCCGTTGAATTTGGAGAGTTCGCCCACGCGCACGCAGACCTGTTGGGCCAGTTGCAGGCTGACTTGAAGGACATCTCCCACCTTGAGATGGAGCACATCGCGGGCGGGGATTTCCATGCCGTGCCATTGCGCAGTGACGTGGAGGGGCACATCTTCGAGGCAAGGGTTCCATTTAGGGAGCGGGGCCGCGGCGGGGACGGGAGATTCGGCGGACGGCTCGGCGCCGGGACAAAGCTGACGGAGCAACGGCTCCAAGGCGGTATAAGGAACCGCCAGTTGAATCTGCCCGGTGCAATCACCCGTTTGGGCATCGATGCCAAGGACCAGCATGTTGGTCTGCGGCGGGGCGGTTTGGAGAAAGCGTCCGCTGGATTCGCAGCCAAGGAGCGCCGGCTTGAGCTGGCGCAACGGAGCCCAATTATTGCACCACTCCTCGACAACAATCTGCACAATCTGATCCAGAAGCGCCTTTTCGATTTCACTGATCTGGCGCTCGGATGGCTCGACCTTTCCCGTGCCGCCCATCAGACGGTCCACGATAGCGAAACTGAGGGGGAGCGACATTTGAAGGATGGAAACACCGCGCAATGGCTCGGCTTTGAAAAGGGTCAGGTGGCACGGCGCAGCCCAGCCGCCGGTCAGTTTCTGATACGAGAGGACCTGGATGGAGTTGAGCTTGAGAGGGAACTCGGAGCGAAGAAACATTGAGACACGGGAACTGAGGGCATTGAGGAACGGCTCCTGGTGCGTCCGCAGCTTGCGCAATTGCAGCGGCGAGAGCAGCGATGAAGCGCGAAAATCCAAAGGCTGCGCCGCCGCGGGCGGGATTTCCTTCGGCGTCGGGGCTGTTGTGGAGGAAGGATGGGGCGCGTCGCTCATTGAATGGCCAGTTCGGTGATGTAAATCTCCTTGATGAGCGGGCCGCCCAGCGCGCTGTTGAAAGCGGTCAGCAGTTCGGCGCGGATGACGTTGCGGGCGCCGGGCTTTTCGAGGTCGGAAATGGTCTTGGTGGAGAGGGCGCTTGTGGCCAGGTCCATGAGCTGGTCCCGGTTCTCGTCTATTTTGTTTTTCAAATTAGGGTCCGTCCCGACCAGAGTCAGGCTGGTCATCAAATAGCGCGTGCCCATTGTGCCGGCGACGTTGACCAGCAGTTTGTTCAGCGGGACGGTCACTTTGTTTTTGCCTTCAATGGTGCCTGTGCCGGCGGCCGATTCCTGTTCCTTGGCCTCGGTCCCGGAATCGGCCGGCGCCGCGGCCGATGCCGTCAGCGCTTTTTTCATCTCCGGCAGCAAAACGAACTTTGTGACGCCGTAAGCCAGCAGAGGCATGGAGACAAGAGTTACGACGAGAGGCAGCCACGGGTTGCTTAATCCCGACGTTTTGACCGCAGCCGGGGCGTTGGGCACCGGGGCGGCTTCGGCGCCGGCAGTCTCCTGGCGTCCATTGCGTGCTTCGAGGGTTCTATCCGCCATAAGAAGAACGATTAAGAGCGATTAACGTTTCATGTTGACGACGTCCTGGAGCAGTTCGTCGCTGGTGGTGATGATCTTTGAGTTGGCCTCGAAGGCCCGCTGAGCGGTGATCAAATCGGCCATCTCACTGGACAGATCGACATTGGACAGTTCCAATGCGCCGGACTGAATGGTGCCCAAGCCGCTGGAGCCGGGAATGCCCGCGGCCGCGAGCGGGCCGGCGTTGGCCATGTTGGTGTAAAGATTTTCGCCCGCGCTGACCAACGCCTGCGGGTTCTGGAAAGTCTGCAATCCCAACTGGCCCCGTGTGAACGAGGTGCCATCGGAGAGATTGACGGTGATGACGCCGGTGGTGTTGATGGAGTAAGACTGCATGGCGGCCGTATCGGTCGAGTTGTTGTTGATCTGAATGGCCTTGCCGGTATTGTCCAGCACCTGCATTCCGGTGGTGGTGACCAGATACCCGGCGGAATTCAGGCTGAAAGTGCCGTCCTGGGTGACATATTGAGTTGTGGAGTTGGGATCCTGGACCACAAAGAAGCCGTTGCCGTTGATGGCCAGATCGGTGGACACGCCGGTGGGATTGATCGCGCCTGGCGACCAGTCATTGGTCACGGCGGTGGTCGTCACTCCCGTTCCCACCTGCATGGCATTGTTTCCCAGGCTGTTGGAGGTGGCGGCGGTGGCGGCCTCAAGCGTGTCGCTGAAGGAATCCGCCAGGTCGGAGCGGGCGGCTTTGAACCCGGTGGTGTTGATGTTGGCAATGTTGTTGCCAATGATGTCCATTTGTTGCTGGAAGGCGTCGAGTCCGCTGACGCCTGCGCTGAGTGAATCAAGCATAGTATCTTATTGGGTCTGAGTTGAGGTTGAGGTGGTCGGAGTCACGGTCGTGGGTGTCACCGCCGAGAGTTGGCTCAAACTGTAGGTCTGGCCATTGACCACCAATGAGGGCGTGTTGGAGGAAAACTGCACTGAGGAGACGACTCCGGTGATCGGCGTCGAACCGGCCGAAGGCGTCAGCGTCACCGTTTGCCCGATGAGCGAATCGGCCTGGATGTTGGACAAATCCGTCTCGGTGTCTTGCGCCGTCTGCAAGGCGCTGAATTGCGCCAGTTGGGCGGCGAAATCGGTATCACTTTCCGGGTTCAACGGGTCTTGCGAACTCATCTGGGTGACCAGCAATTTGAGAAAATCGGCCTGGTCCAATGTTTGTGACGGAAGAATTTGCGAGGTGCTGGCGGAGGTGGTGGATGCGATGGATGCTGACATAGGTGTTAGGCCCAAGATTCCCAGTTTCGCCGGGAACGGTTTGGGTTCTTTTGTTGGCGTGGTTGCGCGGCCGGGACGCCGGGTCCGGCCGGCGGCCATTCCTCGCGCGCGGGCGCGGGCTGGCGTTGCGATTGATCTTGCGTCGGTTGAAAACCCGATGGCATAAGCGAGCCGGCTGGCGGCGCCAGTTGAACATTCTGGCGGGCCAGGGATTGCTGCAATTGCGCCCATTGCGGGCCGAGGGCGGAAAAATCGCCCCGTTCGCAGCGCAAGGTGGCCCGCACCTGGCCGTTCCGGTTTGTCAACTGCAAAAAAAGCTGCGTCGTGGAGTCCACTTTCAGCAACACTCCCAATGTCTGGACGCCGGTTTGGCGGATGGAAACCACTTCGCGGGTGATTAACTGCTCCAGGCGCTGCACTTGGACAGAAGGCGCCGAAGGGGCTGGGGCGGCGCCGGTGGAGTTGGCCGCAGTCAGCGCCGGGGCGGCGGTCTCTGAAGAAAGATCGATTACGGCCAGTTCCTCCGAAGGCGCATCGCGCCAGGAGAAGTTAAGGGACGATTTTGCCCTCCCTTGCGGGGAGGCGCTGCTGCCGGCGATGCCCATCACGGCGGAATCGCTGCCCGGCGGCAATTTTTGCTCCGTCGGACCGGCATTTTCGTTCCTTTGCGCTGCAAAATTCATTCTCTGACCACTAATAGCAACGGACATGCCACTTGGAGAGGCGGCCTGGCGGTCGGGCTTTTCCGGCGCTTCCTGCCTGTCCGGTTTAGGAGGCGGCTTTTGGTTCGGCCCTGTCTGTGGCGCAACAGCCTCCAATTGGACGGCCAGAGGTTTGACCACGGGAGCAGTGGATCTGGAGTCGCCGGCGGTCCATGACTTGGCCAAAGAGATGGCTTTGGAATCGGGGGCGCTGGTGGCCTGGCTGCGGAGGGGAGGGACGAAAGGGACGGAAGGCGCCGCAGCCTTTTGCGGCGTTGGTTTGGCTAGGATGGTAAGAGGAGGTGTGAACGATGTCAGCAAGGCCAGCAGAAGGCTCGAGGCCGCGGCATCGTCCGCATTGGCCGGGGCGGGTTTTTCCTGCGCGGGCGCCGCGGCGCCGGGAGCAGCCGCTGGCGGCGAGTCGGGTTGGTCTTTCTTCGGTGCGAGCGCCAGAGAGATAACTGTCAAAAAATCTTGTTGTGCCGACGACGGAGCGTGAGGCGGATTGGTCGGCAAAGAAGCCAGCAGCGTTGAGACGCTGCTGGCTTTGGGGGCGGGAGTTTGGGCGGTCATTTGGTTGGTGTGTTGTGCGCGGACAAGCGGAGTTGCTCGGAAATCTCAGCGGTGCGGCGGGAATTGGACTGGCCCTTTTTGGCCAGCGCTTCCAGGATCGCCGCCGTTTGCTCCTCTTTGACATAGAGGAGGATTTTGACGATCGCCTCGTTATCGAGTTGCGACAAGACATCGGCGGCCGTTTCCGGGCTCATGTCCGCATAGACTTTGGCCAGTTTCTTCAAATTGCCGGTTTCCTCCTCTTTGACGCGGATAACGGACTTGTCGAATTCGCTTTGCAGTTGGCGCACCGTTTGGGTGACCTGACCCAGTTCGGCGCGTTCGGCCTGGAGGCGCGCGGCCAGGTCATCCAATTGTTGCTGGCGCAGATCGAGGGCTTTCTTTTCCATCTTTAGCTCGGAGACAAGCAGATCGGCTTCGGGATTCTTGAAATCCCACGACGGGCCGGCGCCATGGACGACGGCGGCCAGTTTGGCCGACAGACGCGGGAGATCGGGGTTTTGCCAGAACAGAACGGTGGCGGCAAGGTACATCACAACGCCCACGGGCGCCGTGATCCAAGGGTTGGCAAGCAACTTATTCATGGGCGGAATCAATTGGGATCAACTGGATCGAGGTCGCCCGCCGGCTGGCAAACTCATCGGTCGTCTTTTGCTCTTCGCGTGTTTCCAGGTGCTGATGGTGGGCTTGTTGTTTTGCGCAATAAACATCGACCATTTCGCGCTGCTGCCGGGCGGCCAGCATGGCGTGGGAGGCGGCGTTGACGCGGCGCTCGGCCTGTCCAAGGGCGGCGACGCACTCGTCGCGGCGTTGTTCCAGCAGGTGATGATAGGAATGGGCCTGCGCGGCTTGCGCTCCGCCGCACGCGGCGGAGAGCAAGCGGCGCAGTTCGGCCCAATGACGGGTGATCTGTTCGTTGAGGCTATCGAGCATGTCAAGCACCTGCTGGCGCGCCAGCAGCGCGCGCGCGTATTGTTCCAGGGCCTCGTTCTCCTGGCGCTGGCGCAGCGTACGGACCGCTTCCAAAGAGAAACGAAATGCTTTCATGGGCGTTTGGCGGCGGCCGCCTTGGCCGGCGGGGGCACGGCCATGGTTTGAGACAGCAAGGACCAGCTTTGATCGGTCGAGAATCCCTGGTCGATTGCCTGGCGCAGGAACAGTTTCATTGGCTCATGCAGACGAATGCTCGCATCGATGGCCGGATTGGTTCCCGCGGGATAGGCCCCGATGTTGATCAAATCCTGGTTCTTGCGATAGGTGGCCAGCGATTCGCGGGCCCGCGCCGTCAATTGTTGCTGTTCGGGCGAGGTCAGGTCGCGGGTCAACCGGCTCACGCTCTCCAGCACGTCCAGCGCCGGGTAGTGGTTCTGCGTCGCCAACTCGCGTGTCAAGACGATATGGCCGTCCAAAATCGAACGGACTGCGTCGGCTATCGGATCGTTCATGTCGTCGGCCTCCACCAGGACGCTGAAGAGGCCGGTGATGGAGCCGGTTTGGCCGGTGCCGGCCCTTTCCAGCAATTGCGGCAGCAGGGAAAAGACGGAGGGGGTGTAACCGCGGGTGGCGGGGGGCTCGCCCACCGCCAGGCCGATTTCGCGCTGGGCCATGGCGAAGCGTGTGACGGAGTCCATCATGAACAAAACATTCAGGCCCTGGTCGCGGAAGTACTCGGCCACGGCCATGGCGACAAAGGCGCCCTTGAGCCGCGCGATGGCGGGCTGGTTGGATGTGGCGACCACAACGACGGATTTGCGCCGGCCCGCGTCGTCCAAGTCCTTTTCCAAAAACTCCCGCACCTCGCGGCCCCGTTCGCCGATCAGCGCAATAACGTTGACATCGGCTTCCGCCTGGCTGGCTATCATCCCCAGCAGGGTCGATTTGCCCACGCCGCTGCCGGCGAAAATCCCCAACCGCTGTCCGCGTCCGCACGGAACAAAGGTGTCGATGGCTTTTATACCGGTGCGAAAACAGTGTTGAATGCGCTGGCGCTTGAGCGGATGGGGCGGCTGCAAATTCAAACTGACCGAATCGGGCGCGTTGATGGGCCCCAACTCGTCGAGCGGCCGGCCCAATCCGTCGATCACGCGGCCCTTGAGGTCGTCGCCCACCGGCACGCGCAGGGATGTGCCCAGGGCGATGACCTCGGCGCCGGGGTGAATGCCGTGCAGTTCTCCCAGCGGCATGAGCAGGACATGATGATTGCGGAAGCCGACCACCTCCGCCAGGGTCGAGCCATCATGGCCGGCCGATTCGATGCGGCAGATTTCCCCCACGGCCGCCAGGGGGCCTTCTGACTCGATGACCAGGCCGATGAGTTGCACCACGTGGCCATGATTGCGGAGGACCTCGGTTTCCTCGACGCGGCGCAGGATGCTCTCCCATCGGTTGGAAGCACAGACTGGCGTTCGGTTCATCATCGGAGCAGGCTCCTTTTCAACAGGTCGAATTTCGTTTCCCGCCGGGCATCGACCGTGCCGAACTGCGTCTGCACAAGGCAGCCTCCGCGCGTGACTTCCAGGGAGGAAAGGAAGCGGAATTCCTTGGCGCCATCGCCCGAAGCCAAAAGCGGAGATTCAAATTTTTGCAGCAGTTCCAGGTCCGCGGGATGGAGTCGGACGGTGAATTGGGCGGTGCCTTCGACCTGCGTCAGGGCATCGCGCACGGCCGCTTCGATCATCGCCACCGAGATGGGCATGTCGGCCACCAGCTTTTGCGCGACGGACAGGGCCAGGGCGATCATGGCGTTTTCGGCGTCGCGCATGATCTGCGGCACTGCGTTGCGCAGGGAGTCGAGCGTGCCGCGCATCAGTTCGTGGACCTCGTTGCGCTGGCGGACAATCTGCTCGCTCAGCGTCTTCTCCGCCTCCATTCGTCCGCGTTCGTAACTGGCGCGCAATTCATCTTGCGCAGCCGGCCAGTGGCCCGCGGGGGCGCCGGTTGGCGGGGCGCCGCCCGCCGGGCGCTTGGGGCGAACGTCGCGCAATGGCTTTGGCAAAGCCAGTGTTTCAGACCAGGGCTTCATTGCGGGAGGCGCCGGAGGCGCTGTGAATGATTTCTATTTCGCCCTCGCTCTCCAGATGGCGGACGCTCTCAATGACTCGAAGCTGCGCCTCTTCGATGTCCCGCTTTTTGACCGAACCGAGGAAGGAGATTTCCTCCTTGACGGTTTCCGCCGCGCGTTTGGAAATGCTGCCCAGCAGGGCGTCCCTGAGTTTGTCGCTGGCGTTCTTGAGGGCGACGGCCAGGTCGCGCATATCGACTTCGCGCATGATTTTTTGCAGCGCGGCGCGGTCCAGCGTGATGAGGTCTTCGAAGGTGAACATTTTTTGGCGGATGGCGGCGCCCAATTCGGGATTTCGGCGCTCCAATTCGCTGAGGAGCGGGTCGCTGAAATTCCGCTCCATGGCGTTGAGGACGTCGGCCGCGGTTTTGAGCCCCCCGCTTTGGTTCAAGGCGCGGGTCGATTTGATATTGGTCTTATCGGCCAGGACCTGGACGATGGTCTCGACGACTTCCACGGGCGTTGGCCCCAGGGTGGCCAATCGCTCGACGATCTGGTCGCGCACCGCGTCGGTAAACATGGTCAGGAGGTGAGAGGTCCTTTCCGCCGATTGGTAGCTGGCGATCAGGGCGACGGTTTGGGGCTGTTCGTCCTTGAGCAAATTGAAGAGCTGCCGCAGGTCCATCTCCGCTATCTGGCGCATGGAACCCACCGGCAGGGGCAAGGGCGAGACGCGGCCGATGATGTCGGAGGCGCGAAAGAGGCCGACGGATTTTTCGAGCACGCTCTTGGTGTAGGCGGCGCCGCCCAGGGCGGCGGTGCTGGCCTGGACGGCCAGATCGGTGAATTCGCGCAGAATCTCCTGGCGCAATTCCTGGGTGATCAAGGTGAGTTTGGACATTTCCAGCGAGACTGTCTCCAACTCGTGTTCGTCCAGATTCTTGAGCATCTGGGCGGCGCTCTCCGGGCCGAGTATGATGCATAGGGCGGCCAGCTTTTGATAGCGGGTCATCTTGGAAACCTGATGCGCGGCGATGTCTGCTTCCATGTCGGTGTCAGTTTTCTGTCTTGCCGCGGGAGAGCCAACTGCGGACGGCCTGCGTCATGTTGGCGGGATTCTCGCGGATCAACTGGTTAAGAACTTCGACTGTGACGACGCCGGAACTACTCTTGCGATGGCCGTTGCCGTTGCCGTTGGGCAAGGGCAGGCTGATGGGGATTTCATCCTTGGCCGCATTTTTCCACAGGCGCCAAAAGAGCAAGAGCATGCCGGCCGCCAGCGCCCCATAGACCAGCTTCTGCGCCAGGTCCATCCAGAGCTGCCGCTTCTCCTGCTGGTCCAGTTGCTGGGTCAGCTCGGTCGCCGGCTGGTCGTTGAATGGCATTTCCTCCAGGGTGATTTGATCCTTGCGGTCGGGATCGCCGTTTTCCTGGATGCCCAGGGCGCTTTGGACGATGGCGCGCAGTTTCTCCAATTCGTCGGTCGTGCGCGGAACGGCCTTGCGGTCGGCCCCCTTGCCTTCAAAACGCTGGGCGATGAAGACGGCGGCCGAAAGACGCTTGATGCCCCCGGCCGTCTGCACCAGGTTGCTGGTCACCTTGTTGATCTCGTAGTTGTTGTTGGTGACCTTTTTTTGCATGTGGCTCTTATTGACGGGCCCGGCGACGGCGTTGGTTTCGCTGGTGCCGTTGGCCGCGGCGCCCGGCGGCCCGCCGCCGACAGGAGTTGTTGAATCGGTGTTTTCATCGTTGATGAGGCTGGTGCGGACGACTTGGCCGTCCGGGTCGAATTTCTCCTCCGTGCGCGTGAGGCTGTTCCAATTCAAGTCGGCCGAAACCCGCACCACAGCGTGTCCGGGGCCAAGAACCTGCTCCAGCATGCCTTGGGCCTTTTTGGTCAGGTATTGCTCGATATTGCGCCGTGCCTCGAGTTGGTTGTTGGACAGACCCGCGACCGAATCAGGCTCCTCGTTTTCGGAGAGCACATTGCCCAGGTTGTCCACCACTGAAACATTGTTGACCTGCAAGCCTTCGACGCTGTTGGCCACCAGGAAGCGGATGGAACTGACGGCCGACTGGGGCAACGGGCCGTTGCCCTTGACGCGGACGAAGACCGAGGCGGTGGGCTTGCGCTGGTTGTCAATGAGCAGCCGGTTCTCCGGCATGACGATCATCACGCGCGCCGATTCCACCTGGTCCAACTGGCTGATGGTCCGGGCTAGTTCCCCCTGCACGGCGCGGGTGTAATTGGCCCGCTGGACGAAATCGGAAATGCCGAAGTTGGCCTTGTCGAAAATCTCGAAGCCGACGCCCTCGCCGCGCGGAATGCCCTTGCCGGCCATCTGCATCCGCACTTGATAGACCTTGTCGGAGGGGACGAGGATGGAGCCGCCGCGGATTTGATAGGGCACTTTGGCCTCGTCCAGCGCGGCGATGACCTTGGCGGCCTCGCCTTCCTCCAGTTTGCCGTAAAGGAGGGAGTATTCGGTGCGGCTGGACAGAAAGACCATCGCTCCCAGGCCCAGGAAGACGACGCCGGTGGCCAGGACGACGCTGATGCGCTGGTTGAGACCGAGCTGTTTCCAGATTGCGAGTAATTGCTGGCCCAACTGACTGAGGTTTTTATTCATGACATCTCATCAAATTTGCATCCGCATCAATTCCTGGTAGGAGTCGAGCAGTTTGTTGCGCACCTCCACCATCATTTGAAACGATAAATTGGCTTCCTCCATTGAGATCATTGCCTGGTGCAGCGAGACGTTCTTTCCGCTCAGCAAGCCGTTGACGGTATCGCTGGCGGCGGCCTGTTTTTGGGCGACCTCATCCACCAGGTTGCCCAGCAGGTTCTCAAAACCGCCGGTGGAGGAAGCGCCGGCAACGGCGGGAAGGGGCGCGTCGGAGTTGATCTGTTGGAGCTCGACCTGGGGAATGGATTTGGTGGCGGAAGCGGCCGCGTCCTTGACGACATTGTTCAAGGACGCTCCCAATTGGGGAGAGACCATCGATTGCAATGCGGAGAGGGGGTCCATTTAGCGGTTGTCGTCGTTAAGAGTGCTTGCCGATGGAAAGGGCCTGCACGGCCATGGAGCGGGCATTTTTGACCACCGCCAGATTGGCCTCATAAGAACGGGAGGACGCGATCATATCGACCATTTCCTGGTGAATGTTGATGTTTGGCATGGCCACCATGCCTTGCGCGTTGGCGTCGGGATGGCCCGGGTTATAGATCATGCGCGGAGGGCGGGCGTCTTTTTGAATGCGGGCGATCCGCACGGCCTCGGCGCCGCCGCCGATGGAGTCTTGCTGGGCTTTGAGGACGTTCTCGAATACCACCTCGCGGCGCTGGTAAGGCTTGCCGTCCAGGTCCCGCGTGGTATTGACGTTGGCGATGTTCTCGGAAATGACGTCCATGCGCACCCGCTCGGCGTCCAGGGCCGACGCGGTGCTGTCGATGCCGGTGAGAAGACTGATCATAAGATAGATTAGGATTTTCCGGTGATGGCCATGCGCAGTTTGGCCTGCGAGTAGATGACCAGTTGGGTTTCCACGCTGTTCTCCAGGGTGTTTTGGTTCAGTTTGAGCATTTCGGTTTCCAATTGCACCGTGTTGCCGTCAGCCCGCCCGCTAACGGCGGTGGTATCTACGGCCAATTCCGGTTGCATGCCGGCGACTTCAGCGGGGTTGCCGTCTGCCACCGCCTTCCGCAACTGCGCTTCGAAGGAGGGAGAGACATCCAGGCGTTTGTAATTGGGCGTTTCCAAGTTTGCCAGGTTACCGGCGATGGCTTGGTGGCGCAGAAGGCTTACGTCCAGCATCTTTTTCGCTGCGACGTAATCCGAATTGGCAAATAGAGCATCAATCATAGCTATAAGCTCTCCAGCCCATTAGCAGCCGATGTGCCAGCGCGCAAAAAGGGCCAAAGCAAGGGGTTTTGAAAAGGCGAGGCGGGGAAACTGGCAATTATTGCCCCACCGCCCATTTCATGGAGGCAAGAATGTCCCAAGAGGCCCGGCTTGGATTTGTTAACGATCGGGCACTGCAAAGCCGGCGATCAAGGGACGGTGGTCGGAGGCCAAACCCCAGTTGGGGGACGCCAATATATACGTCTCCCCTGCCAGCCAATGGCGATGCATGGCGTGATTGAGCAATATGTAGTCGATGCGGCTATAGACATCCTCCGTGGCATAGTAGTGCGTCCAGGTGACGCGGCGGGTTTCGTGGCCGGCCTCCCGCTTGGTGTCATCATCGCCATTGCGCTCGGCCGGGCGGGTGTCAAACAACCGGGCCGCTCCCTGGCCGAGGATGGCGCGCACGGGTTTGGAGTCCTTGTTGTCATTCAGATCGCCCAGCACGACCAGGTCCTGCTCCGGTTTTGCGGCCAGCCGGGCGTCAATGACGGCGCGCAACGCCACCGCCTCCTCGTAGCGCCATTCCTCCTCGTCGGCCAGGGGCGAGGGCCGGCGGGATTTCAGGTGGGCGGCGATGAGCGTGAAGGCATAGGCCGGGTTGACCTGTATTTCCACCTCGGCAAACCCGCGGCTGACGGCCATGCGGCGGCCGTCGAGCAGGAAGCTCTCATTGGTATGCGGATGGCGCGCAACAATGGGGAAACGGCTCAGCACGCACACGTGAATGTTCGTATCGAAGCCCGCCACCCGCTCCCAGAACGGCAGGTCCAGGCCGGCGGACTTCAATCCGGCTTGCAACTCCAGCAGAACATTGGACGAGCCGACCTCTTGCAACGCGATGACATCGGGGTGAAGCGCCAGGATGCTCTGCCGCACCTTGGCCGCGGCCTCGGGCGGCTTGGCATGGCGTGTGCCCGACGGCGCGTCGAGGTAATTCTCGACGTTGTAGGTGGCGACGCGAAGCACTTGCGGCCCCGCCCAGAGCGCCGCCGGGAACCACAATAAGAGAACCAGCCAAATCCGCGGACCGGTCATCAAGGCCCTCACTCCCCCGGACGGATGACGGCGATGACCGCCCGGTCCGGTGTCAAGTATTTGCGCGCGACGCGCTTGATTTGCTCCAGCGTGACGGCTTCGTAGCGGGCGTCTTCGGCGTCGATGTGCTGGTAGCCGACGCCGTAAAGCTCGTCCAAAGCGACCGCCAGCGCGAGGCCGCCCAGGTCCTGGCGGGCGATTTTCTTCTGGCCGATGACCTTTGCCTTGCAGCGCCGCAGTTCTTCGGCGGTGAAGCCCTCGGCGGCCAGGAGTCGGGCTTCGTTGATCAACTCGGTTTCAACCTGGGCCAGCTTATCGGGCGCGGTGCCGGCGTAAAAGGCGAAGTAGCCTGGAAAAAGGCCGAGAAAATTCTGCGCGCCGACGTAGTAAGCGAGGCCGAGTTTTTCCCGCACGCGCAGAAACAGGCGCGAGCCGAGGTCGCTGCACCCTTCCTGCAATAGTTCCAACGCGTAGCGGTCCGGGTCGCGGATCGTCAGGCCCGGGAAACCAAGGATAATCACGGCTTGCTTCTTGTCGCGGGAATCTGTGAGCCGTTTGATTTGACGCAGGGCCGGCGGCGGGCTTTGCGGCGGGACAACGTCCGGGCCTTTTTTCCAGCGTCCGAAGGCGCGCTGGACGGCGGCGCGCAGGGAGGCGGTGTGAATGTCTCCGAAAACGGCCAGGACGCAATTATTGGGGACGGCCAATTTTTTGTAAAAGGCGGCCAAATCGGCCACCCGGAGCGACTGGACGCTGGTTTCCTGGCCCAGCGGGTCCAAGCCGTAGCCGGCATTGCCAAAGAGGCCCTTGCGCATCATCTGATTGCAGCTTTGCAGCAATTGGTCGCGCTGGGCGCGGATCAACTCCAGTTGAATGGCCCGTTCCCGCTCGAAGGCGGCGGCCGGAAAGGACGGATTGAGCAAGACATCGGCGAAGACGTCGAAGCCGGTTTGGAAGTCGCCGTCCATCACCTCGGCTGTGACGCCGAAACTATTGTTGCCACCAAAGCTGTCGATGCCACCGCCGACGGATTCGATGGTGACGGCGATTTGTTCGGCGGTGCGCTTGCGCGTGCCTTGGAGGAGCATTTTTGAGGCAAGCTGAGTCAGGCCGCTGTTGGCGGCGGACTCGGCCAGGACGCCACCCTGAAAGACGGCGCGCAACTCAATGAACGGGAGGCGGTGGTCTTCCTTGACCAGCAGCCGCAGGCCATTGGGGAGCAGCAGTTTCTGGACGCTGGATTGGGCCAAAACGCGCACTGTTTCCGCAAGTTTGGGCGCGGCGCCCGCCGGCAGGAGGGCGAACAAGGTGCGATTGGACGGTGTCAAGTACTGGCAGGCGGCGCGTTGCAACGCCGCCGGGGTGACCTGGCGCGCGGCGGCCAGGTAGCGTTCGGAGAAATTGAGGTCGTTGGCGGCGATCCAATTGGCGCCCAGGTCCTGCGCCTGGCCTTGCATGGTTTTGCGCGTGGCCAGGGTCGAGGCGATGAATTGCTTGATGACCTTGGCCACTTCGCGGGCGGGCGGCGGCTGCTTTTGCACGCGCTGCACCTCCGCCAGCAGCGCCTGACGGGCGGAGGCGAATTTGTCGGCCGACGCCGTGGCGCTGATTCCAAAAAGGCCCAGTTCGCCCGGGCTGTAGGTCCAGGCATCGACGGAGGTCACGAGCGCCTTTTTTTCACGGACCTCGCGGAACAAGCGGGAACTGCGTCCGTTGCCCAGGAGAGAGGCCAGAATATCCAGCGCGGGAGTGTCGGGATGGCGGATGTCGGGGATGTGCCAGGCAAAATGAAAATAACCCAGTTCGATGGGAGCTTCTTCGATAATGTCGCGGGGCGCGGTTTGGCGAGGTTCGCGCGGGAGCACCAGAGGCGGTAACGCCCTAGCCTTTGAGTTGGCGAAGGCCTGTTGGATCTGGGCGGTGGCTTCGGCCGGATTGACGTCACCGGCGATCACAAAGAAGATGTTGTTGGGGACGTATTTTTCCCGGTAGTAACCCAGGATGTCCTCCGGTTGGAGGGTGTTGAAGATGTCGGGATAACCGATGATGGTGAAGCGATAGGGGCTTTTGGCGAAGGCGCATTCGAACAAGCGCCGGCCCGCGCGCCGGGCCGGATCATCCTGGTTCATGTCCATCTCGCGGCGGATGACGTCCAGTTCCTTGCCCAATTCCTCAGGGGGCAAGGTGGCGTTCCGCATGATGTCGCACAGGATGTCGATGGCCACTTTGGCGCCGGTGTTGGGGACGTTGATATGAAAGACAGTGCGGTCGAAGGAGGTGTAAGCGTTGACATAGCCGCCGGCGGCCTGGACTTCCTGGTCAATGCGGCTGCCGGGGCGGGAGGTGGTGCCCTTGAAGAGCATGTGTTCGAGGACATGAGACAGGCCGGCCCCCAGCCATTTGCCTTCCGAAATGCTGCCGGCCATGCACCAGGCCTGGGCGGAAACCACCGGCGCGCTGTGGTCTTCGCGGGTGATGATGACCAGCCCGTTCTCCAGTGTGGTGAGTTGGGTGCCCGGCGGCGCGGCGGCTATTTCCCCGCCCGCTGGAGCGGGGTCATTGCGGACTGGGCCGGCGGGCCTACGCGCGGCGGCGCGCGGATGACGCCTGCCGGATGAGGGCGGAGCAGCCCTCTTGTTTTCACCGTTTCTCATTCGTCGGGGCAAAGTAAGGAATTACGGCCCCGTACGCAAGAAACCTCATTGGGAAACGACCAAAAACGCTCAGGCCACCTGCCGCACGGCGTCGCGAGTGCCAAACGGATTGGGCACTTGGAGGGTGCATTCCGGATCGTCCTGCCACTGGCCGTCCACCAGGAAACGGTAATGGTGGGTGCCGGTTTCCAGGTCAATGGTGGTGTGCCAGATTCCGTCGGGGCCTTTTTGCATGTTGATGGGATGTTTTTGCCAATGGGTGAAATCTCCCACCAATTGCACGCTGGTGGCCGCCGGGGCGGTCAAGGCGAAGGTCTGCTTTTTGCGGTCGTGTGAATTACTGTTCTTTTTTGCCATGGTGTCTCCTTTCTTAATCGTTGATGCCCCACTCCGAGAGCGGGACATTCTGGCCGGGGCTGGTGAATTGCATCGGCGGGGCTGGGTTCCATCGGGCCGGGGGCGGAGCCAGCGCGGGCAGGTTGACGTCCTTGCCCAGTTCGTTGCGGCAGATGAATCCCAAGCCGTGGCGCTGGGCGAGTCTTCGCAGGGAGGCGATGGTTGCCACTCCAGTCTGCCGCGTGGCGGCACCCGTGGGCAAGACGCCCAGGGCGGCGTCTTTGATTTGGCGATGTTCGGCCCAATTGACGAGCCATTGGAATAGCGTGGCCGGCACGGGGTCGTTGGCGCCGAAGGCCACCAGCATCACGTCGGCGTCGGCGGCATCGGCGGCGGCCTGTGGGGCGGATTCGGAAAGGGTCATCAAGTCGAACCGCCAGAGACTTGCGTGCAAGGCCACCGCTCTTTTCAGGTCGGCCGCCACGTGGTCGAGCAAGGCCAGGGCACTTCTGCCAGTCTCGGCAGTATCGTAAGCCAGGAACATGTTCGCCGCTGCGAGGGGAAATGCTTCTATGTTCACATCCTGCGCGCTGCTCATAAATACTCCTCAGGCTCTTTGGCTCCGTCAGTTTAAGAGGGGGGCGTACAAAGCCACTTAAAACACTATGTCCCAAAAGTGCAGTTTGTCCAGTAAAAGTTGTTCACCAGTTGTTCACTGGTTCAATTCACGTTTCTAATTGGGAGGCAATTTCGGCGTCCGATCCCGGTTTGCGCGGGGGTTGTCAAACCGAATGCTATGCGCCGGTTTGGGCTGGATGCGGATTGGGGCGGGGGTTGGAGGCGGGGGAATTGGAGGGGAGATAGGGTTTGCGAAAGACCTCTTCAAAACTGTAGCCGCCCTTGAAATCGTCCCGGCTGTCGGATTGGGTTTTGGTGGCGAGGTTGTTGTCAATCATATTAAAAACGATTTCGCCGAAGTCCTCGCAGGTGTGAATGCCCCATTCATCGAAGACAGTCGGAGCCATCGGGCCGAACATCCGCAAGGCGCATTCGCGGATGCCCTCGAGCAATTCCTTTGCGGCGACGTGTTTTTGTTCGGATTTATGGCGGCCCAGGGTGCGCTGGGTGTATTGAATGGCCTCCTGGACGAATAAGTAGGCATCGGAGGGGTAGCGCGGGTCCTGGGCCACAATTCTTCGAATGCCTTCGTCCAAATCGATCGGTTTCATATCAGGAGGTCAGCCGCAAAACGACCGGAGCAGCGGGATGGGTCGCTCGGTAAACCTTCACGGCCCACCCCATCAACACTAAAACAATAATGAGACAGAGCACAATCTGTTCCTGTCTGGACAAATATCTCACAAAATACGAAATAAATCAAATTCTGATGGTTACCAGGCTTTATTCAAACCACGATGTTAATAAGGCGCTTGGGCACGATGATCACTTTTTTGGCCGGTTTGCCCCCCATGAACTGGCGGATTTTGTCGCTGGCCAGCGCGGCGGCCTCAATGTCCGCCGCCGAGGCCCCAACCGGCAGCACGAGCCTGTCGCGCAACTTCCCATTGACCTGGACGGGCATCAGGAGGGTTTCTTCGGCCAGGAGAGCCGGATCGAACGCGGGCCAAGGCTCGTAGGCAATGGTCGCGCCGGGGTCATCCGGTCCGCGCAGCTTGGCGAACAACTCCTCGGCCAGATGCGGCGCAAAGGGGTGGAGTAAAACCAGGAACTGCCGCAGGACGGCCGGCGGCTTGGTTTCCCAGGCGATGGCGTCGTTGACAAACATCATCAGGGCCGAGATGGCGGTGTTGAAGCGAAAGGCCTCCAGATCCTCGGTGACCTTTTTGATGCAGGCATGAAGGGTCTTGAGCTGTGCGGCGGTGGGGGGGACATCGCGGACGGAGGCGCTGAGTTGGATGGCGTCGAGGCCCTCGGGATGGTCCTGGGCGCGGGCGGTCTGGCTTTGCTCGAATTCGGTTTCGCTGCGTTCATCGATGAAGAGGCGCCAGACGCGGCCCAGGAAACGATAGACACCCTCGACGCCGGTGGTGCTCCAGGGCTTGACCATTTCCAGGGGGCCCATGAACATTTCGTAGAGGCGGAAGGCGTCGGCCCCGTATTCGCGCAAGATGTCATCGGGGTTGACGACGTTGCCGCGGGACTTGGACATTTTTTGGCCGTCCTCGCCGAGGATGAGGCCCTGGTTGACGAGCTTGAAGAACGGTTCGGGAGTGGAGACGCAGCCGAGGTCGTAAAGGACATTGTGCCAAAAGCGGGCGTAGAGCAGGTGCAAGACGGCGTGCTCGATGCCGCCGACGTACAAGTCCACTCCCGGCCGCACGCCGGCGCCGCCCGGGCGGGTTCCCATCCAATACTGTTCGGGGGCGGCGCCGCAGAACTGGCGGTCATTGGCGGCGTCGATGAAACGCAGGTAATACCAACAACTTCCGGCCCATTGGGGCATGGTGTTGGTTTCGCGGACGGAGCCGTCGGGCAGATGGACCCACTCGGTGGCGCGGGCCAGTGGCGGTTCGCCGGTGGCGGTGGGTTTGAAGTCATTGAGCGCGGGGGGCAGCAGCGGGAGGGCCGATTCGGGCAGGGCCTCGTGGCGCAAGGACGGGCCTGGGGCGGTTTTCCAGAGGATGGGGAAAGGCTCGCCCCAGTAGCGCTGGCGGCTGAAGAGCCAGTCGCGCAATTTGTAATTGACGGTGCGGCGGCCCGCTCCCTTTTCCTCCAGCCAGGCGCCGATTTTCTTCTTGGCTTCCGGCGTGGGGAGGCCGGAAAGAAAACCGGAATTGACGCTGACGCCGTCGCCGACGAAGCCGATGGAGTCGTGGCCGGGAGGGGCCTGGACGACCTGGCGCACGGGGAGATTGAACTTTTGGGCGAATTCCAGGTCGCGGGTGTCGTGGGCGGGCACGGCCATGATGGCGCCGGTGCCGTAGGAGGCCAGGACGTAGTCGGCAATCCAGATGGGGATTTTCTCATTATTGACAGGATTGACGGCGCAAGCGCCCGTGAAGACGCCGGTTTTCTCCCTGGAAAGCTCGGTTCGCTCCAGGTCGCTCTTGCGGGCGACTTGGGCTTTGTAGGCGGCGACGGCGGGGCGTTGATCCGGTGAAGTGATGAGATCGACCAGTTTGTGTTCGGGCGAAAGCACCATGTAGGTCGCGCCGAACAAGGTGTCGGGACGAGTGGTGAAAACGGTAATTGACTGGCTGCCGTCGGCGAGGGGGAAATGGACCTCCGCGCCCTCGCTGCGGCCGATCCAGTTGCGCTGCATTTCCTTGAGGGACTCGCTCCAGTCGATCTGGTCCAAGCCGCGCAAGAGGCGTTCGGAGTAGGCGGTGATGCGGAGCATCCACTGGCGCATGGGTTTGCGCACGACCGGGAAACCACCGACTTCGCTCTTGCCGTCGATGACCTCCTCGTTGGCCAGAACGGTCCCCAACTGCTCGCACCACCAGACCGGGGCATCGCTGACATAAGCCAGGCGCCGGCTGTCGCGGTACGAGCCGGGGTTTTCGGGCGGACAGGGGAGTGTTTCGATCGGCTCGGCTTTGTCGGTGGCGGGATTGAACCAGGAGTTGTAGAACTTGAGGAAAATCCATTGGGTCCATTTGAAGTAGCGCGGATCGGTGGTGTCGATCTCGCGGGACCAGTCGTAACTGAAACCGAGGGATTGAATCTGGCGTTTGAAAACGGCGATGTTTTCCTCGGTTGTTTTGCGGGGATGCCGCCCGGTGCGGATGGCATACTGTTCGGCGGGCAGGCCGAAGGCGTCCCAGCCCATGGGATGGAGGACGTTGCGGCCGGCGGCGCGGCGGTAGCGGGCGAGGATGTCGGTGGCCGTATAGCCTTCCGGGTGGCCGACGTGGAGGCCGGCGCCGGAAGGGTATGGGAACATGTCAAGAATATAGAATTTGCGGGGCAGGCGGTCCGCCGGCACCGGGCCGCTCAAGCCGTGGCGGCGGGCGAAGGGGTGCGCGGCGGGAATGGTGTCGCCCGGGTTCCAGGCGCGAAAGGTCCGCTGACTTTCCCAAAAGCGCTGCCATTTAGGCTCGATCAGATGAAACGGGTATTGTCGCCGCATACAGAGCGGGTGGTCTTTCTCCGTTCGAGTTTTGGGCGGCTCGCGGGCGAAGCGGAATCGCCCGCGAGCGCCAGGGGCTGAGGATTACATCAGGTACGGATTGCTCACCAGATTGGTGGTGGTGGGCGTCGGGTAGCTGTAACGGAAGTACTGCTGGGTCGCAGAGGGGACGATGATGTAAGGCGAAACGGCGCCTGACACATCCAGATAGGGACCTTTGACCTCTGAAGCGGATTGCAGGACGCCATTGGTTCCCGGCCAGGTCAGAGCCGTGCCCGGTCCGGGCGGGGCGGCGAAGGCCAGGCGCATCTCCAGGGCGGCGGCGTCGGCCAAGGCGGCGGAGTTGTGAACCGAGGTGATCTGAGCGGCTGTCAACGCGGTGTTGTAGAAGCGGAGGTCGTTGAGCAAGCCGTTGTAATTGCGGAACGACGCAAGGTCGCCGGTGAAACCGATCTGAACCTGCGCCGAGGGTGTCGGCCAGGCCCAGGCGCTGCCACCGTTGGAATTGGTCGCATTGAGCACGCCATCGACGTAGAGGGAGTTCACGCCTTGGGCCGATTGGTCATAGGTCAGCGCGACGAAATGCCACTTGCTGTCTGACACGTTCGCCGTGGATTCAAAGCTGCCGCCATTGAAGCTTTGGAAAAGGAGAACGCCGCTGTCTTGCTGCAAGAGAATAAAGGCAGAGCCGGCAACGCCGTTTGTCTCGCAAAAGAGCGAACCGCCTTCGCCTCCGCCCTGGTTTTGGTCCGTGCCCGCCGAGAGCATCCAGAGCGTGATGGTGCCGGTGGGGCTATCGAGGTTGGTTGAGGCGGCAACGGAAATCCCGTTTGCGTTGGTGGCGTTAAACTGCATGACTCCGGTCCGCGTGATGGATCCATCGGAATCCGAGGCCATCCACGTGGCGCCGATATTCACACCGTTGTGCTGGGGATTGTCCGGATTGGAATCGAAAACAATGCCGTTGGTGGTGGAATAGGAGACGGTTTCCGACGAAATGGCGGCGACTTTGCTGGTGGCCGCGCCGTACAGATTGGTGACGACGACGTCGTAATTGCCGATGGTGGAGTTGGTGATATAGGCAATGGTGTAAGACGAATTGGTCGCGCCGCGGATGGGGATTCCGCCCAGACGCCACTGGTAGGAAAGCGGCGGCACGCCGATGGCATAGGGATTAAGCAGCACGCTGTCGCCCGGTTCGGCAAAGAGGGACTGGGGAGGCGAGGTGACCACAGGCTTGTCGGTGATGATGAAACCGGAGATGGTGCCGGCGTTGTCAAATCCATTTGGACCGCCGGCAGTGCCGTGTTGAGGGTGATTGCTCTTGATGTAGATGTGATCGGTGCTCATGGGCGGGGTGACAGTACTCAGACCTCCGCCCGCTCCGCGGAGCCACGGGGCCGAGCCTGCGTTGACCACAGGGGGCGTGCTGGGGTAGGTCACCGAATTGGTGGTCAAAGCGACTTCATCGATGACGAAGGCATTGGTCAGAAGCTGCATTGAGTCGCTGGAGGCGATCAATTCGATGACAAATGGCGTGTTGGTAAAAAGGCTCTTCAAGCCGGTGATATCGACATAATAACCTGGTTGATCATTATCCGCGCCGCCCGGGGGGCCGAAATTGACGCCATCCCGCAAAAATGCGGCATAAACCTGCTCTTCACCGGTGGCGGGGTTGTTGCTAACACTTGTGGAGCCCGCAATTCCGCCTGGTTCATAGTAGTTAGGTGGAGGGAAACCGTACCCGGCGAAGGGGGTAAAATTGGCCGTTGGACCGAACCAAGTGACATCGAGAGAACCGTTGGGGATGGGGTTTAAACCATTGGTCGAGGTCGTGGAGTCAATCACCTCGTTAAAGGTGTAACCCAGCGGGCCGGAGCAACCATCGTAGCCCGTGTTCATGGGAGTCAAATTCTCCCACCCTCCGGGAGCAACGCCGAATGCGGTCAATTGGACCTCGTAGCCGGTGTAAGTGGGAGATCCGCAGTAATTGTCCTGGAAGTGCAGGCCGACGGTGGCGGCGGAACTGACGCCGAGCATCAGGGCGGCGGCGGAGATGGTGCCGGCGATTTTTTTGTTTCGCGGGCTGATGGATGGGATGCGCAGTCTTTTCATAGAGTTTTCCTTTTCGTTTGCGATCACATAATTCGTGAGCGATTAAACTGACAATGACATAACGATCACATGTTTCTTGGCGGGGGCGATTCAACAGCAGCACAGCGCGGCATGTCAAGCTGTTTTAAAGCATTGGGAGGCGGCCGGGTGTGAGACAAAATTCTTCAGGTGACGAAAAAGGGTCCCCCTCTCTCCGGCTCTCTCCCCGCACGCGGGGAGAGAGGGCAAACGTGGCCCCAAAGAAGTATATTGGGTCGCATATACTTCTGTCTCGCAAAAACCGGTCGGCGAAGAATTCTGTCTCACACCCGAGGCGGCCAGCACCTGCATCCATTTGAATCCGGCGCGGGCGGGTTTGATCAAGATCGGCTGGCGGGGGTTGGACATCAATCGGTGGAGCAGCCACCCCTAATCTGTATCAAGAATCAGCAATCTCTTTTTGGCAGGTTTGCTGTTCCCGGTACTCGCGTCCGAGCCTTGCCGCCTCTCTTGTCATCTCGTCGTCTTCCAGCTTGCCAAGGGTGCCGCGCCAATCCTTCTTGCGCTGCCTCAAGTCCAGTACCTGCGCGCGTAATTCAGAGAATTCTCTTTCCAGACATTCCACACGTTTTTCAAGCGGTTGCGACATGGCGCTAACATAGGCGATTGGTTTCCGGGTTTTCACAAGATTCTGAGGCTGGGAAGCCTTCCAGACTCTCACGAAGGCTCGATTCCCTTTACCCGCCCCACGACCGAGGGTTTACAGCGTCTGGGTTCGACCGTATCTTGCTGGGCAATGGCGGATGCGCGAAAAACACGGGTGATTGTGGGCATGAGCGGCGGGGTCGATTCCTCGGCGGCGGCGGCGCTGCTTTTGGAGCAGGGCTATGACGTCGTCGGCATCACCCTCAAGCTCTGGCCGCAGGATTGCATCTCGCGGGCGGAGGACAAATGCTGCGGGCCGCAGGCGGTGACCGACGCGCGGGCCGTCTGCCACAAGCTGGGCATCCCCTATTACCTGATCGACGAGGCGGAGGCCTTTCAGAAACAGGTCATCGCCTACTTCGCCGAGGAATACAAGGCCGGACGCACGCCCAATCCGTGCGTGATGTGCAACGAGAAATTGAAGTTCGGCGCGCTGCTCGACCGCGCCCGGCAACTGGGAGGCGAGTACATCGCGACCGGGCACTTTGCGCGGGTGGAAAAAAGCGGCGACGGCGGGCGCACGCTCCTGAAGAAAGGACGCGATCCGCGCAAAGACCAGAGCTATTTCCTTTTTTCGCTGCGTCAGCATCAACTGGCGCGCGCCTTGTTTCCGCTGGGGGAAAAAACCAAGCAGGACACCCGCCAGGTCGCGCGGCAGTGTCAATTGAAAACGGCGGAGAAGGAGGAGAGCATGGAAATCTGCTTCGTGCCGGACAACGATTACGGCAAATTCCTCAACGCCGCCAAACTGGCGCAGCGGCATTGCGGCGAGATTGTCGATTTGCGGGGACAGGTCCTCGGCCATCACGATGGCGTGGAGTTTTTCACCGTGGGCCAGCGCAAGGGGTTGGGCATCTCCTCGCCCAAACCGCTTTACGTGATCGAACTGGATGCCGCAAGCAACCGCGTTGTTGTGGGAGAGGACTCGGCGCTGGACCGGGACGAATTCAAGGTCGAGCGGTGCAATTGGATTCCGTTCGACGCGCCGCCGGGGGAAGTGCGGGTGACGGCCAAAATCCGTTACAACCATCCGGGCACGCCCGCGACGGTGCGTCCGCTGAGCGATGGCGCGGCGGCGGTCAAACTGCGCGTGCCGCAACGCGCCATCACGCCCGGACAGGCCTGCGTTTTTTACGACGATGATTTGGTGCTGGGCGGCGGCTGGATCGCTACGATTTAGGGAGCGGTTTTTCCGCCCAGGCGCGCGAGGGCCTCCTGCATCTCGCGCAAGTGAACCGCCGGATCGGGCGAATCGGTGACATGAATGATCTTGCCGTCCAATCCGATCAGAAAGCTGATGCGGCGGTCCATTTTCTTGCCGTCTCCCATGCGCGCGCCGTAGGCGTCGGCGATGGTTCCGCCCGAATCACTGAGCAAGGGAAAGTTGAGGTTGTATTTGAAGATGAATCGTTGGTGGCTGTCGGGCGGATCGAAGCTGACGCCGACGACCTCGACGTCGCTCTGTCTGAATTGGACCATTTTGTCGCGCAGGCCGCAGGCTTCGGCGGTGCAGCCGCGGGTGTCGTCTTTGGGATAGAAGTAAAGGAGGACGAGGTTTTTTCCGATTTTGTCCTTCAAGTTCCAGGCCTTTCCATCCTGGTCGTGGCCGGAAACCAGCGGGGCTGGGTCGCCCGCTTTGAGGGGAAGAGCGGCGCGCAAGGGCGTGGCGAAGGCGGCGAAAGCGGCGGCGGAAATGAAGCAAAGGCATCTGTGCAGTGTTTTCATAGGTAATTCAACGATCTGCGCTTACAGTAGCGTGCCGGCAATGGTTGTCAATGGGTCAGGGGTTCATCGGCCATCGGCAATCCACACCAGTGTGCCTTCGGGCAGCTTATCGTAGAGGGGCAGCAAGTCCTCGGCGGACAGGTGAATGCAGCCGTGGGAATCGGGCCGGCCCAGGGTGGTTTCGTTGCCGGTGCCGTGAATATAGATGTAACGGTCGCGCGAATCGACGTTGCCACCGCGGTTGAAGCCCGGCTCCAAGCCCTCCAGCCAGAGGATGCGGTGGGCGATGGGCGCGAAGGGCTGCCCCTTCCAAGTGAAGCCAACGACTTGCCGGCTCTTGAAGGCCGTGCCGACCGGCCAGCCGCCGCCGATCTTGCGGCCCACCCGGTGCAGACCGCGCGGGGTCATGTTCGATCCGGCCAATTCGCCAATGCCATATTTGGAGGTTGAGCAGCGGAAGGTTTTTGCGAGCTGAAAAGAGCCGTTGTGGCGCTCGAATAGCGCCGTCGTTTGCCGGGAAATATCGACCGCCAGGAAATAGCGCGTCGGCGCCACCCCGTAACGGGCGCAGGCGCGCAAGGCCGCGGCGGGGAATTTGGCGCGGGCGTTCTTCATTTGGGGACGAGCTTCTTGACGAGGATTTTTGAGTTGCGTCCGCTTTGTTCGTATTTCTCGCGACGGGCGGGCGGCAGGTCTTCCGGCGAGCCTTCGCTGAACCCGCCCTTGGACTGGAAATAGGTGAAGGCCTGCGTCGAGAGGGTGATCAAGTCGCTCATGCCCAGTTCGCGGGCCTTGGATTCCACAAAAGCGATGAGCTTGCGGCCGATGCCCTGGTTTTCATGGGAGGGACTGACGTAGAGGCAGGCCAGCTCGCCCTTGGTTTGATCCAGTTGATGCAACGCCACACAGGCCACGGGGTTTTTGTCCGTCTCAAAAATGTAGAAGTCATTGATGATCTTTTCGATGCCGGCGCGGGTGCGCTTGATCAGTTCCTCGCTGGCGACCGACTCTTTGGTCAGCAGCATGATGGCGCGGATGTCCTTTTTGAAGGCGCGCCGGATTTGCTGGTATTCGTTGGCGTAAACGAGCGTGCCGACGCCCTCGTTGGAAAAAACCTCCGCCAGCAGCGCTTCATCGATCCGGCCGTTGATGATGTGGACGCGCGGCACATCGGCGTGGCAGGCGGCGGAGGCATAATGGGCCTTGGAAAAAACTTCGGGCGCGAAACCGTTTTTGTTGTGGGCCAGAAGGGCGTCCAGTTCGGCCACCAAAATCTGGTGGATGAGCCGTCCTTGATAGACCAAACCGTCGAGGGTGGCGATGTAGATGAGTTTGGCGGCGTTGAGCGCCTTGGCCACTTCGACGGCCACGGCGTCGGAATTGACGCGATAGGTCTTACCGTCGCCGTCGAATCCCAAGGGCGGCACCACCGGCACGATGCCCTGGGCCAGCAGGCCCTGGAGCATCTCGACATCGATCCGTTCGACCTTGCCGGTGAAGAGGTGGTCCTGGCCGTGGAGGATGCCCAAAGGATGGGCGATGATGGCGTTGCAGCAAGCGGCGCGCAGGTCGTTGGCGCTAAGCCCCTCCAGGATTTCATGCGTCAGCCGGTTGGCGGCGGTCAAGGCCAGCTTCAGCGTCTCGGCATCGGTGATGCCGCTGCCATTGAGGTCGGACGGCTGGATGTTCTGCTCTTTGGCCAGGATTTCAATTTGGGCCGCGGCGCCGTGGACCAGAAGCACTTTGATGCTCAAGGAGCGCAGCACGGCCACATCCAACAGAATGTTGGCGAAGTTCTCGCTCGTCACAATCGCGCCATCGACGCTGATAACGAAGATTTTTTCGCGAAAACGCGGGATGTATTGCAGAATGCCTCGGAGATCGGTCAGTTTCACTTTTTGTGCATGGTCGCTTTGCCGATGGGAATATCTCACCGACTCGCGCCGCGATTCAACTCCTATTTTTGCGGCGCGTCCAGCCCGGCGATAGGAGTTGGCAGCGGCCTTGGAAGAGGTTATTCTAAATGGATGCAAACCAAGATTGAAAAGATCGGCGACCGGTTTGGGCTGCTGCTGCCCAAGGAGTTGCTGGAGGCGTGCGGGTTCGGCGCCGATGCCATCGTCACAATCCAGAACAAGACGTTGATTGTGACACCGGGGCCGCACCGGCCGCGGGAAGGCTGGACTGAGGCGCTAGAGGCGATTCCACAAGACGCATTGAATAAGGACGCCGCGGAGTTGAAGGATTTTCGGGAGACGCCCGATGAGTGGGACGCCACCGAATGGCAGTGGCCCGATATCAATGCGCATGAGAAGATTTGAGGTCTGGCTGGCGCGGTTGGATCCCTCCGAAGGCTCGGAGATGCGCAAGACGCGTCCAGTCGTCATCGTGTCTCCAAACGAGATGAATGGCTGGCTGCAAACTGTGCTGGTTGCGCCATTGACCCGTGGCGGCTTTAGCGCGCCGTTCCGTGTGCCGTGCCGGTTTGCGGGAGTTAACGGACAAGTGGCACTGGATCATCTTCGCAGCCTGTCCAAGGTCAGATGTGTCCGCTCCCTGGGCGGACTGGACGCGGCTGTTTGCGAGCAAATCCTGGCGCGGTTGCAGGAGATGTTCAGTCTTTGACGCTGACGCCCAGCCACGTTGAGGCAATGTTCTGAAGACGCCACCTCTTTGCATTGGGCTTCACAGGCGGGGATGTTGGGGTTACATTGGAAGGATGCGAACACAGGCAGCAGACACTCATCCCGAGGCGGAGCGTGTGCTTATAGAGCTATTGCGGGGCGCCTCGCCGGCCCGAAAGATGGCCCTGGTGCTGAGCGCCAACCGCACGGCCCGCGCGCTGGCTCTGAGGGGTCTGCGCGACCGCCATCCAGGCGAGTCGCCCGCGCGGCTGCGCCGCCGTTTGGCTGACCTTTGGCTTGGCCCCGAGCTTGCCCGCAAAGCGTACGGCCCTCTGCCGGACAATGAATGAGGGGGAAACCGAGCTTCTGGCCGCCGTGGGCCGTGTGGCGGGTTTCTTTGACGCGCTGGGGGTGGAATACCTTGTTGGCGGATCGATGGCCAGCAGCGTCTTTGGAGAACCGCGACAGACGCTGGATGCAGACCTGTTGGCGCGTCTTCTGCCCCGGCATGCCGAGCCGCTGGTTCGGCAACTTTCTGGCGAGTTCTATGCTGATTTGGCCGCCATCAGGGCCGCAATCCAAACCGAAGCCAGCTTCAACCTCATTCATTTGGAATCGATGACGAAGGTGGACGTGTTTCTTCACTGGCGCACGCCTTTCGCCCAATCCCAATTCGCCCGCCGGCGGAGGAAATTAATTGGCGATTCCGCGCCGCTGGAATTGTTTTTTGCGTCTCCCGAA
Source organism: Verrucomicrobiota bacterium (assembly GCA_049517295.1). Taxonomy (GTDB): domain Bacteria; phylum Verrucomicrobiota; class Verrucomicrobiia; order Limisphaerales; family Palsa-1400; genus JBEKSF01. The sequence goes on along the minus strand of JBEKSF010000012.1, from coordinate 37,613 downwards.
GACACTATCCTGTCGAAGCTTGAACGGTACCGCCAGGGCGGGGCCGTCTCAGAACGGCAATGGCGCGATTTGCTGGGAGTCCTAAAGGTCCAGGCGGGCGCGCTGGACCAGGCTTACCTTTCCCATTGGGCCGGCGAATTGGGAGTTTCCGACCTCCTGGATCGCGCGCGCGATCAAGCCGGGCTTAATGTGTAAGGGGTGTGGCGCCGGTGTCCCGGAGGACTTTCGCCAGGGCCTTGATGCAGCGGCGGTTTTCGGCGGGCGTGCCGACCGAGATGCGGATCCACTCCGGTAAATTATAGCCGCCCATCGGCCGGGTGATGATGCCCTCGCGCTGCAATTGGTCAAAAACTTGCTGGCCATTCCCCACTTTTGTCAACACGAAGTTTGCGGCTGAGGGGATAAATTCCAACCCCATCCGAGCCAAAGCGTCTTGCAAAAACCGGCGTCCGCTGCTGTTGTTTTGGCGTGTCTTCCTGACATGCGCGGCGTCGTCCAGCGCGGCCAGGCCCGCGGCCTGGGCCATCGAATTGATGTTGAAGGGCTGCCGGATTTTTTCCAGCGCGGCGATGAAGTCGGGGTGGGCGATGCCGTAGCCCAGGCGCAACCCGGCCAGGCCGTAAATCTTGGAAAAGGTCCGCATGAGGATCAGATTTGGCTTGCGCCCGGCGCGAAGGAGGGGGACCAAATCCAGCGGTTTGTCCAGGAATTCGATGTAGGCCTCGTCCATGGCGAGCACGACGCCGGCAGGGAGTTCCTCAGCCAGGCGCCGCACGTCGCGGGCCGGGGCCAGGGTGCCGGTGGGGTTGTTCGGATTGGCCACAAAGACGACCTTTGTATTGACTGTGACGGCCTTTTGCATGGCGGGCAGATCATGCCCGTAATTCTTCGCCGGCACGGTGATGAGGCGGGAACCCAGGAGCCGGGCGACAATGGGGTAGATGGCAAAACAGTACTGCGAGACCACAACATCGACGCCCGGCCCCATCAGGGCATGACCGAGGAACTCGATAATGTCGTTGGAGCCGTTGCCCAGGATGAGATGCTCCGGCTGGACCCCGAGTTTGGCCGCCAGCTTTTTCTTCAAATAGAACGCGTTGCCGTCCGGGTACAAATGCATTTGCGGCGCGGCCCGCCGGACGGCGGCCAGCGCGGCGGGGGAGGGTCCGAGCGGATTTTCGTTGGAGGCCAGCTTGATGATGCGGCTGGCCGGCAGGCCCAACTGGCGGGCGACCTCCTCGATGGGGCGGCCCGGCTGATAGACGGGCAGATGTTCCAGCACCGGATTCAGAGCGAAGGGAAGGCTCATATTACAAGGCGCGCAGGATTTTGTTGACATCGACGTTTTCGGCGATGAGGTCGCGAATGACGGAGATTTTCTCCGTATCGGCGGCCCGGGTTTTAACGATAATATTGTGGACGCCCGACGCCACCTCGTAGCAATCCTCGTCGGCCAGCAGAACCGGGAAGGCCAGCTTCTCGATGACGGCCAGCACGCTGGCGGAGGGGGTGAGCTTCTCGGTCAGGACCATGCCAGCCAGGTGCCCATTGGGATCCGCGGCCATGGCCGCGGCGGCCATGATGATGTCCTCGCGGTCGCCGGGGGTGATGACCAGGCTGCCGGGCTTGAAATGGCTGACGGCGTTTTGGGCGCCCATCGCGCCCACCACGACGCTGCTGACCAGGTTGTCATTCTCCGCGCTCTGGTTGAGGGAACGGGCCTTCAATTCCACCTGGATGGCCGCCACGGTGGGACGGGACAGAATGTGGCGGTGGGGCAGCACGCCCAGCAACTCCAGCCCCTTGCGTTTGAGGCCGCGCCGGGCGAACTCAGTGATGTAATCGATTTTATCGGGGGTGACCTTGTTGAGGATGACGCCGATGATCTCGACTCCTTCGCGTTCAAAGATGGCCTGGTTGAGATTGACCTCGTCGATCGGCTTGCCGATGCCGCCCTGGCTGACAATGATCACTTTTGCCCCCAGCATCCGCGCAATCTGCGCGTTGGAAAGATCGAACACCGAGCCGACGCCCGCATGGCCGGAGCCTTCGCAGAGCACGAAGTCCTTTTCCCACGCCACCCGGTCGAAGGCCTTGACGATCTTTTTGACCAGCGCCTCGTTGTTGGAGGACTGCAAATACTTGCGCGTGAAATCCGGCTCGACGGCGATCGGGCTCATATCGACCAGCGGACAATTCAAGCTATAGACCTGGTTCATCAGCACCGTGTCCTCGTCGATCTTCTGCTCCTCGATCTCGACGAAGCGCTGGCCCACGGGCTTGATATAGCCGATGCGCGGATAAAACTTTTGCAGGGCCGCCAGCAATCCGATCGAGATGGTGGTCTTGCCCTCGTTCTGGCGCGTGGCGGCGATAAATACCCGCGGCGTTACTGTGTTCAGGGTCGGCATGAGAAGGTGCGGGAAAGACCGGTCATTTCAGTGGCAGACGGCCCTGCGCCGCCTCTGGGGTCTCGCGGAGTTCCTTGCACGTAATGGATTGCACGCCGACGATGGCGCCCACTCCCAGCACATCATGGGCATTGGCGCCGCGGGAAACATCGGCGGCCGGGCGGTCCAGGCCCAGCAGTATCTGGCCGTAGGCGTGCGCCTTGGCCACGTGTTGAATAAGTTTGCTGGCGATGTTGCCGGCGTTGAGATCGGGGAAAATAAGCACATTGGCCCGGCCGGCGACCTGGCTCTCCGGCAGCTTGCGGGCGGCGATCTCCGGCACCAGCGCGGCATCGACCTGCAATTCGCCATCGAAATCCGCCTCGACGCTTTTGTCATGGGCGATCTTCTGCGCCAGCGCGGTGGCGGCTTGGACCTTGCCGATGGACGGATGGGTGGCGCTGCCCTTGGTCGAATAAGAGAGCAAAGCGACGCGGGGCCGGATGCCGAGCAATTGGTGGGCCAGTTGTGCCGTGGAAACGGCAATGTCGGCCAGTTGCTGGACCGACGGCTCCGGAATGACGCCGCAATCGCCCATGAACAGGACGCCCTCCTGCCCAAAACGGGTGTCCTCGACTTCCATCACCATGCAACTGGAAGCGGTCGTGGCCTCCGGCGCGACCTTGACAATCTGGAACAACGGGCGCAGGACGCTGCCGGAGCTTTGATTGGCGCCGGAAATGAAGCCATCGACCTGGTGCAGGGCCAGCATCATCGCGCCGTAGTAATTGGGGTTGAGCATGGTTTCGTGCGCCTCTTTTTCCTCGATCCCCTTGAAACGCCGCAGCAGTTCGTAACGTTTGGCAAAGGTCGGCAAGTCCTCGCTTTCGGCGGGATTGATGATGCGCACCCCCTCCAGCGAAACATTCAGTTCGGCCGCCGCCTGCTTGACCCGCGTGCGGTCGCCCAGCAGGATCGGAGCGCCCAGGCGCAGCGAATAAAACTGGCGGGCGGCCTGGAGAACGCGCGGTTCGGTCCCTTCCGGGAAAACGACCCGTTTGGGGTGCCGCTGCAGTTTCTCAATGATTCTGGCGATAAAGCGCATCGCCGCTTTAAGTACATGCTCGCAGCCCAAGTTCAAAGACCAAAAATGCGTCCGCCAGGTGTTGATGCGAACAAACGCCGGATCGTCTTGCCTTCAGTCCTGCTGCGAGCTTGCGCCGGCCAAAACCGACCGTCAACTTCCCCGCTGCGCGGGGCGCATTCGTAACAGTCCTCCCGCCCGCGGACTTTTTACTCTGGCGGCATGTCGAATATGACCGAACCCAAAGTTGCATTGCACCTTTTTGGGCGCCTCTTTTATGGACTGCGGTGGCAGAGCGCAGCGGCGACGCCGCTTTCAACCCTGCCGAGGCGCTTGGACCCCCCTCATCAACAAATCCACGAAGGAAATCTGCCGTTCATGGAACGGGATGACTGGAGAGGTCCAACTCAAACATGAATGGGACGCCGCCAAATTCCCGCTTGCCGTCCACTACGGTGAAAACGACGATCCTGCCACCATCCCGGCTAAACTCAGGATGCTCCTTGGCGGCATAAGAACCTTCAACGTGGTGCGCCTTGCAATCGAAAACTTGTTCAGCCTGGCTCCATGGCCCCCATGGGTGTGGCGCTGTCCGGATGGCGACATCTTCGTCCAACCATCGGCTGTATAAAGCCAGATACTTGCCAAGGAATTGATTATATGAGACCGAGCCTTCGGGAGGAGCATCATCGAAAAGGATCGCAGCATGGGCAACATTCCGGGTCCAGTCTGTCCCGGCGGCCCCCCCCGAATAATATTCGTACTGGTCGGGATTTTCTATGTCCCCAGGGCGGACCCGCGCCAGTTTGTACTGGTAGATCAACTCTGAGATGGTTTGGCGTCCATAGAAGTATATCCATCCATCGCGGTCCTTCAGCAGGGCGCTGCCCCATGGGATCTGGCGGCCATCCCAGAATATATATTGCCCATTCCTCATCAAGCGTTGGAAGGGCCGGCTCGGATTCTCGCTGACGGCGATGCCCTGTCCGCCATTGGTGGTGTCCCAGGCCCCAGATTCGGTGATCGTCAACATGCCGTAATAAAGATAAATCCTCTTTCCTATCTTAACCCCGCTGCCCGGCCAGAGCCTGATGGTTTTTGGGTTCTCCCGCTGAGGATCGACAAGGATGACCGGGGCAGCCTTGCCCGTCTGGTCTATCAGATGAGTAAATGGGGGCACGCCTTTTGATGCATCCGTGCTGGTCAGGGCGGAATTGTTGAAAACGGCCCCTTCGATTTTGCATTTTTCACCTTTCGGTCTGGTTCCGTAAAATGTGTCTCCAAAAATCCATAATGCTCTCCCATCGTTCAGGTTGATGGAATAAGCTCCATCCTGGCTGATAATTCTGGCGCCACTGCCGTTGCTGTCAATTAAGGAACCCAAAGGGCGGACCAGGAAATCATCGCGGTGTTCGTTGGAGGTGTCACGAGCCTGGCCGCCCGGATCGGCCGGCGCCGCCCGCCCAAGGAGGGCGGCCAAGAGGAAAGCCGATAGAGATTGAATCAGCATCAGTCGCCAATCTATCCGCGCAACCGTCGGAAAGCAAATTCCAGTAGTGCCGGTTTGCCCGGCGTGAACGCACGCCGACGGAACCAACCAGGAACCAAAACCAGGAACCAGATGTCCTCACTATTTGCACTTTTTTCATTGATGGCGGCGAGTGCCTTCATGCATTCGCTCCGCCCGCTGCGCGCCCAGCCTCGGCAAAAGAGTTGATTTGCGTTGACAGGCTTGGTATGAGTGAGGGCCATGACACGCGCCAGATTGGTTGTTCTCCTTGTGATCATCGGGGGCGGCGGCCTTGCGGCCTTGCTGCCGATCACGCGCGATGAGTTGTCGTGGTGCTGGGCCACATCGCATAACCGGGCGGCCGACTATCTGGAGTATTCGACCGATTGGCCCCGCGGCTTGCACGCGGGCCAGTCCAAGATCCTTTATGAGCGAAGACTCTGGACCGAGACAAAAAAGGCGCTCATCCGCGATGCTTACCAGGAGTCGTCCCCGGCCAACTCCCAGGCGGACTTGCCGTATCAAAAGGCATTGCGGCTGCGCCAGGAGTCCTTTCTCTGGAAACAAGCCACCAATGTTGATACGGTGCAATGCTACCAGAAATACCTGCGCAAGTATCCGATGGGCCGGTTCGCCAAAGAGGCGCGGTTGCGTGTAAATGCTCTAAGCGCTCCCTCCGCCGCGCCCGCGCCCACCCCTGCTCCGTCGCCATAAAACGGCCGCGCGCGCCGATTACTTGGGCGCGGCCGCGGCGGTTCCGTCGCCCCGATCGAGGATTTTCACGTTGGCGTCGGATTGAATCCTGTCCAAGTAGGAGGGGAGCGCCTTTTCGGCGCGTTCCTTGACCAGGTGATCGCGAATGTCAGGGGAGGCCTTGGCCAATTCCTCCTTGGAGGGGGGGAGTTTCTCCAGCAGTTTGATGATGTGGTAGCCAAACTGGGTTTCGACCAGGTCGCTAATCTGATTGACCTTCAGACTGAAGGCGGCGGCTTCGAACTCCGGCACCATTTTGCCCCGTGGGAAGGTGTATTCGCCGCCTTTGTCCTTGGAGCCGGGGTCGTCGGAATACTTCTTGACCAGCGCGCCAAAATCCTCGCCCTTGTCCGCGCGCGCTTTGATCTCCTCGGCCAGCTTTTTCTTCTCCTTCTTTTGATCGGGTGGCAGCGGTTGGCGCGTCAGCGGGTCCAGGGTGGAGATGAGAATGTGGGCGGCGCGAACGCGCTCGGGCATCTCGAACGATTTGGGGTTGTCATCATAGAATTTCTTGATGTCCTGATCAGAGACGACGATGCCGTTGGTGGTTTCGTTAATGAGGACCCGGCGGCAGAGTTGTTCTTCGACGGCGCGGTTGCGGACTTGCTCCAGGCTCATGCCCGTGGCCTTGATTTGGGCGTCAAAGGCCTCCGGGCTGGGGGCGCGTTTGCGGGCGTCGGCGATGGCGTCATCGACCATTTTCTGGGTCTCCAATTTCTCGTCGGCGGTGGCCTTTTGGAGGAGGATTTGGTTGATGATGAGGTGCTGGAGCAAATTGGAGCGGATCATCGGCCGATCCTGGTCGGGGATGGCGCCGCCGGTGGCGGCGGAAGTGACGATGTAATTAAGAAAGGCCTCATCGACCTGGCTGCGCTTGATGGCAAAGCCCTTGCCGGTGGCCACGACAGGGTCGGCAAAAGCCGGGCCGTTAGTGTCGCCGGCGGTCGCGCGCGCGGCCAAAGGGAGTTGGAGGAGGGCCAAAGCCAGCGCGGCAAGGACCGGCGGCGGTCTAAGGAATCGAGTCATGCTATTTCTATTATTGTCAGCCGTCAGAATTTCACCACGCGGACATTGCTGATGTCCGGGTCCTTCTGGATTTCCTCCAGCAACTGCGGCGGCGGCACGCTGTCCAGATTCAATATGGTCAAGGCCCGGCCGCCGGCTTTATCGCGCCCCAGGCTCATGTTGGCGATGTTGACATGGTGCTTGCCCAGGAGAGTGCCCAGATAGCCGACTATGCCCGGTCGGTCCTTATTATTCATCAGAAGTAAAACGCCCTCGGGAACAATCTCAACGGGGTGGCCGCTGAGGCGGACAATGCGCGGGAAGCACTTGGCCCCGAAAACGCTTCCGCCGGCGGAGATTCTCTCCTCACCCGAAAAAACAGCCACGTGCAGCCACTCGTTGAAATCGGTGGCTTCGCTGGACTTGATTTCCTGGATTTCCAAGCCGAGGGACGTGGCCAAAGAGCGGACGTTGACCTGATTGACCTCTTTGCCGCCGGCCATTTCCAGGAAGCCTTTGAGCACCGAGCGGGTGATGGGGTCGGTCGGCCATTCCTGGGCCTTGCCGCCATAGGTGATTTCGATGCGGTCGTTGCGTTTGGGAGCCAATTGGCCCAGCAATCGGCCCAGCTTCTCACCCAGGTTGAGAAACGGCTTGACGGCCTGGAAGCTCTGGGCGTCGAGGTTGGGGAGATTGACGGCGTTGCGCACCGCGCCGCTGAGAAGATATTCGCTGATGGCCTCGGCCACCTCGATGCCGACGTTTTCCTGCGCTTCCTGGGTGCTGGCGCCCAGGTGCGGCGTCATCACCACCTGCGGCAGCGCCCGCAGGGGGAAGTCGGCGGGAGGCGGTTCGGTTTCATATACGTCCAGGGCGGCGCCACCCACCTGCCCGCTCTGAATGGCCGCGTAGAGATCGGCCTCGTTAACGATGCCGCCGCGGGCGCAATTGAGAATGCGGACGCCCTTTTTCATTTTGGCGAAAGCGGCCGCGTTGAGCATGCCCCGGGTCTCGTCGGTCATGGGCATGTGGACGGTAATAAAATCGGCCCCGGCATAGACGTCATCGACCTGTTCCATCAGTTCGACCTGCAAGGCCTTGGCGCGGGCGTGGGAAAGGTAAGGGTCGTAGGCCAGCACCTTCATGCCAAAAACCAGGGCGCGCTTGGCCACTTCGCCGCCGATGCGGCCCATGCCCAGGATGCCAAGGGTCTTGTTGTAAAGCTCCGTGCCCTGGAAATCCTTGCGGTTCCATTTGCCCTCTTTCATGGAGATATGCGCCTGGGGAATCTTGCGCGCCAGCGCCATGAGCATGGAGAAGGTCAGCTCAGCCGTCGAAATCGTGTTCCCCCCGGGAGTGTTCATGACCACAATGCCGCGCTGCGTGGCGGCTTCGACATCGACGTTGTCCACGCCCACGCCGGCACGGCCAACGGCGCGCAAAAGGGGTGCGGCGTCCATGACGTTTTTGGTGACTTTGGTTTCGGAGCGCACCACCATGGCGTGGACCTCCTTGACCAATGGGAGGAGTTCGGCTTCGGACGTCTTTTGCTTCAGGACAATGACTTTAAACTCGGGCCGCTGCTGGAGCAGCGCGATGCCTTTGGGCGAGATTGGGTCACAAACCAAAACATTCATATAAATGGGAGCGCAGTGTAGGCGTGGGACCGGCGCGGGTCAATGTCGAATGTCGGCGCATTAATGTGCCTCCATCGAATAGTCGCCGGCCCATAGCTTGCCAGTCCCGAGCAGCGCCGCCGCCGGGGCCACTGAATCCGGCTTGCTGGCTGGGGTAGCGTGGTCTATGATTGAGCACAAGATGACAGCAGCGGAAGCAGCGAAAGCTACCAAGGTGGCGCCGGAGGCATGGCCGCTGACGGTGCAGGCCTACCGCACTCTTGGAGAAATGGGGTTGATTCCAGATAACACCGAGTTGCTTTACGGCCAGATTTTCCAAAAAATGTCCAAATCCCCACTCCATAGCTTCCTCCACCAGTGGCTCATCGATGCTTTGCAATCGCATCTTCCGCCAGGAACTTATCTCCGGGTGGAGCAGCCTGTCACTTGCCGCGATTCAGAGCCTGAGCCTGATTTGGCTGTCGTGCGCGGCGGCAAGCGGGACTACCGCCAGGAACACCCCCACACCGCCGAACTGGTCATCGAAGTCTGCGTCAGCAGCCACGATTATGACCGCTCCAAGCTCCGCGCCTACGCCGGGGCGGGAGTCAAAGAGGTCTGGCTGGTTCTGGCGCCGGAGAAGCAAATTGAAGTCCATCGCCAGCCAATGGGGGAGCAATTCCGCCAACGCATCCTGCACGGTCCAGGCGGCCGTCTGGCCAGCGTCGCGGTGGCCGGATTTGAGATTGACCTCGACGATATGTTTGCGGGCTGAGCGCGTTTTGTGCGTTGATGTCGCCTGGGCGCGCCGTTAGAGTTGCGCATTATGAGACCCGGCATCCTACCAGGGGCAAACGCGACGCGGTGGCTTCACCCGGCCAGCCTCTTGCTCTGCATCATCGTGCTGGGCGGCTGCGCCACCAAGCACAAACACAGCCAGGGCGGCAGTTCGCCGCCCCACGGAGTGGAACCGGCCCCCAAGGCGGTGGAACCAATGCCCATCGCCCTGGCCCCGACGCGAACCAATCACTGGACCAGCGATTGGACGCCGCTCTTTGACGGGAAGTCTCTGGCCAACTGGACGGCGACCGATTTCGCCGGACATGGCGAGGCGACGGTGGAGGGAGGCGAGATCAAAATCGGAATGGGCGCCGACCTCAGCGGCATCACCTGGACCAACGGCACGCTACCGAGGACCGATTATGAAATCTCCCTCCTAGCCATGAAGGTGGAGGGCAGCGATTTCTTTTGCGGCCTGACCTTTCCGGTCGCCCGCTCCTCGTGCAGTCTCATCCTGGGTGGTTGGGGAGGCGGGATAGTTGGGCTGTCCAGCCTCGATGGCCAGGACGCCTCGGAAAACGAAACAACCCGCAGCATCGGATTCGACACTGGCCGCTGGTATCGTATTCTCCTGCGTGTGACCGCCGCCAAAATCGAGGCCTGGCTCGATGACAAGAAGATTATTGACGTTGTCATCACCGGGCGCAAGGTGTCGCTGCGCCCCGGCGCGATTTATCTCAGCGAACCATTGGGCGTGGCAACCTACAGCACCACGGCGGCGATCAAGGACTTTAAACTGCGCGTGCTTGAACCCTGAACCCGCACCTGCCGCCGCCCCGAGCCTCATCCACCCGCTGTCCTCCCTGGTCGAACCGCTGGACATCGGCCGTCTTTTCACTCGGGCGCAACCGTTGGAAGTCGAGTTGGGCAGCGGCGACGGATCGTTTCTGGCCCGTTACGCGGCCCTTCATTCCGGGCGCAACTTCATCGGAGTCGAGCGCCTGCTGGGGCGGCTGCGGAAGCTGGACCGGAAAGGCGCCCGCCTGGGCTTGACCAATCTGCGCTGTGTGCGGATTGAGGCCTCGTATTTTCTGGAATACCTGCTGCCGCCCGCCGCCGCCCAGGCGCTGCACATTTACTATCCCGACCCGTGGCCCAAACGCAGGCACCACAAGCACCGGCTGATTAACGAGCGTTTTCCGCTCCTGGCCGGCAAGGTCCTGGCCCCTGGCGGGACGGTCTATTTACGCACCGATGACGCCGGCTATTTTGAGCGGATGCGGGCTGTTTTCGGGGCGTGCGCGGGCGGCTTTGTGGAGGTGCCGGTCCCGGCGGAGTTGGCGGGCATTGAGACCGATTTCGAGCGCGGTTTTCTCCAGCGCGGCATCCCGGTCCTGCGCCTGGCGTACCAATGGACCGGCCGGCTCACACGTCAATGACCGGCCCGTCGCCGCCGCACGCCTGGTTGTTCAATCTTCCAAGTTGACAGCCAGACAATGTTATGCAAAATGTTTTACATGAAAAGAGTCACGTCCCGCGAGTTTCAGCAGAGGTTCGGACAGCTTCAATCCCGCCTGGGCCGGGGCGACACGGTGCAAGTGACACACCGGGGCAAAGTCAGCGGGATATTCACAAAGGTTGGACAACCCAAAGTGGAGATGCCGGACTTTCTGGCCAACGTGAGGGCGGAGGGGTACTCGCGCCAACTTGGCAACCAGATTTTGAGGGAGTTCGATGAGAGTCTATCTTGACGCCGGCCTGCTTTTCACGACGCTCCTTGAGACGGATGGCTCGGCCGCGGCGAATCAAATCCTGCAAGCTACGGAGGCCCCATTTGAGTTGACTCTCCTCCATCAATTGCAAGCGGAGAACCTGATCACGCGGCTCCTGACATCCAAGGAAAGCGCGCGGCAAAATGCCGGGGGAAAAGCAAGCCGGCTGTGGCAGCGCTACACCGCCGAGGGGGTCTTTCAAATCATTGAGCCGGATTGGCAGGATGCGGTGCGTTTATCCATTGCCTGGACGCGGCGTTACACCGAGGAACCGCCGGCGCCATTGCTCGTCCTGCATCCCTGCCTGGCGCTGCTGAACGGCGCGACGCACTTCGCCAGCTTTGACTCGAGATCCAGATCGCTGGCCAAGACGGCAGGATTGAAATTGTTGCCTTCCAAATTGGATTACTGACTTCCACCCGCCCGCTCACACGTCAATGACCGGCCCGTCGCCGCCGTCATCCGGGGGTGGACGCGGCGGCGGGCGGCGGCGGAATTGGACCCGCGCCCCGTCGTTGTGGGTCAGGGAATTGAGCAGCAAAGAAACAATGCTGATGATGAGCGAGCCCCAAAACGCCGAGACAAATGAATCGACGTGAAAATCCTTGAGCAGATGGCCCACCGCGTAGAGAAGGGCGGCGTTGATGACAAGAATAAAGAGGCCCAGAGTAAAAATGAGCAAGGGCAGCGAGAGCACCAGCATGATGGGCCGGACAAATGCATTGAGCAACCCCAGCAAAAGCGCCGCCAAGATCAGGCCCAGCGAAGTATCGTAGTCGATGCCGGGGACGATTTTGGCGGCCAGCAAGACCGCCACCGTGGTGATCAGCCAGCGCTTCAGAAATGACAGCAAACTTTGAGGCATATCAACTCCCGCTGTTAGAAACCAGGGTCAACATCCGGCAACCCCGGCCCAAACACAAGGCCCGATTTTGATTTGTTTCCACCGCCGGCGGGCGTATTTTTATGTAATGAAAGCTTCAATCGAACTGGAAAAAACAGCGGCATTGCATGTGGCCGCACTGATGGTCGCCGCGGCGCGAACGGCACCCAAAACGCGCGGCATCGACAACATCAGGACCGCCGCGATTGACGACGAACCGATGAAACGAAAGCTCATCGCCAAAATGCGCGACATCGCCGCGACGGAAGACCGGCCCGGCCTGGCGCGCGACGCCGACAACATCGAGGATTCGCCGGCAGTGGTCGTCATTGGCGTGGAATCGAACACCGCCGGCTTGAATTGCGGGTTCTGCGGCAAGCCCTCGTGCGAAGCACTGGAGGAAGCCGGCGGCGTCTGCGCGTTCAACTCCGTTGACCTGGGCATCGCCACGGCTTCGGCGGCGGAAGTGGCCGGGCGGTTCCACGTGGACAACCGGGTGATGTATTCGATCGGCCGCGCGGCCCTGGACTTGGGTTTGCTGGGGCCGGCGGTCAAGCAAGCGCTGGGCATCCCGTTAAGTGTCACCGGCAAGAACCCGTTCTTCGACCGGACGGCATAGGCGGCTTTAACTGAACACAACAACTGACCCGCCATCATCCGCGTCTTATGCCATTCCAAACGCTCAACCTGGAAGGAGTCGCCAGTTATCTGCACCTCACGCCCGCGGACGTCGAGCAGCGGGTCAAGGAGCGCAACATCCCGTTTGAAAAGCGCGGCGACCGGATTGTCTTTCGCAAAAGTGAAATTGACCAGTGGGCCTCGCAACGCATCCTCGGCTTGCCCGGCCAGCGGCTGGCTGTTTATCACCAGAAATCCACCCGCCACACGCGCGGATTCCTGCCGCACGAAACCATCCTGCCGGAAATGCTGGAGGCCGGAGCCGTCGATTCCGCCATGACCTCCAAGACCAAGGCCTCGGTCCTGCGCGATCTGGTGGCGCTGGCGGAAAAGACCGAACACCTCTGCGATCCCAAAACCCTGCTGGCCAGCCTGGAGGAGCGCGAGCAATTGTGCTCCACGGCGTTGCCGGGCGGCTTTGCGCTGCCACACCCGCGTTTCCACGAGCCTTACGCTTTCGAGACTTCGTTCATTGTGGTGGGACGGCCGGTTCAGGAAATCCATTTCGGCGCGCCTGACGGGCGGCCAACGGATTTGTTCTTCCTGATATGCTGCCAGGACGACCGGCTCCATTTGCACACGCTGGCCCGGCTGTGCTTGCTTGCGCAGAAAACCAAAATGCTCGCCCGGCTCCGTGAGGCGCCCGACGCAGCCACCATGCGCGATTGCCTCATCGCGGCGGAAGAGGAAGTTCTGGCGGACCGGAAAATGGTTTCGTAAATCCGACCCCGGTCATTTCGAGGAATCTGGCTTCGTCAATTATAGGGACACCGAGGGAGCGCGCTTTATCCAGTTTTGAGCCGGCTTCCGCGCCGGCCAGGACGTAATCGGTGTTCTTGCTGACGCTGGCGGTCACTTTTCCCCCCGCCGCTTCGATGCGGGCGGTCGCCTGCTCGCGCGTGAGGGTGGGGAGCGCGCCGGTCAGGACAAAGGTTTTGCCAGACAACGGGCCCGCAGGCTTTGCCGATGTTTTCTGGCTTTGCGGGCGGATGCCCAACTCCTTCATCCTTTGCAAAACTTTCCGGCCCTCGGGTGAGGCGAAATAGTCCAGCACGCTTCGCGCCACGACCGGGCCGGTTTCCGTCACGATCCCGGTTTCGCGCTCGTTTTTGCTCTGGCTCGGAGCGGCGAAGCCCGATTCCAGGAGGCGCTTTGCGGCGGCCTCGGCCTGCGCTTTGGCACTTTTCTTTTCGTGATACGCGATGACGTCTTGCAACAACGGGGACTGGGCCAGTTCCTCGATGGTGTCGTGGAACGCGGCCAGTTGGCCGGCGGTGGTCTTGCCCACCTCCGGTATGGCCAGGCCGAAAAGCCAGCGGGACAACGGCGCACTTTTGGCGCGCTCGATCGCGTTGACGGCCTTTTCGGCGTTTTTGCGTCCGAACACGCGCGGGGATTCCTCCGTGCCCAGGTTTAATTCAGCCAGCTTTTCCACTGTCAAGTTGAATAAATCCAGCGGCTCCCGAACCAGGCCCCGTTCCACCAGCTTGTCAGCCACGATGCCGCCGACGCTCTGGATGTCCAGCGCGCCGCGCGCGGTGAAGAATTCGACGCGCCGCGTCACTTGCGCCGGGCAACGGATGTTTTCGCAGCGCCAGGCGACAAATTGGGGGTCGCGGCGGACCGGACCGCCGCAGACCGGACAATGGCCGCCGATATGCCGGTAAAAATCGAACGGCGGCGCGCCAGGCGGGCGTTTGTCGGCCACGACTCCGACGACGGCCGGGATCACTTCGCCCGCCTTCTCGATGGTCACGGTGTCGCCGACGCGGATGTCCTTGCGCTTGATTTCGTCCTCATTGTGCAGGGTGGCGCGGCTGATGGTGCTGCCGGCCAGAAACACCGGCTCCAATTCCGCCACGGGCGTGAGCACGCCGGTGCGGCCGACCTGGATGGTGATGGCGTTGAGGCGGGTTTGGGCCTGTTCGGGCGCGTATTTGAAGGCGATGGCCCAGCGCGGCGCTTTGGCGGTGTAACCAACTTCCTCGCGCAAGGCCAATTCGTTGAGCTTGATGACCGCGCCATCGGTTTCGTATTGGAAGCCGTGGCGGACTTTATCCAGTTCGTCGATGGCGGCCAGCAATTGCTCTTCGGAATGGCAAAGGCGGGGTTTGTCCGGCGTTTTGAAACCCAGCTCCGAAAGCCATGTCAACAATTCATCTTGCCGCGTCGGCGGCGTCTCGCCCTCAATTTGCCCAAGGCCGTAAAACACCGCGCCCAGCGGCCTTTTGGCCACGATGCGCGGGTCCAATTGCTTGAGCGAACCGGCGGCGGCATTGCGCGGATTGGCAAACTCCTCCTCGCCCGCCGCCGCCCGCTCGGCGTTGAGCTTTTTGAATCCATCGCGCGTCATGAAAACCTCCCCGCGCACTTCCAGCACGGCGGCTTGGGATTGAATACGCAATGGCACCGATCGGATCGTTTTCAGGTTGGAGGTGATGTTGTCGCCCGTGACGCCGTCGCCGCGCGTTGCGCCCACGGTGAGAAGGCCGTGCTCAAAACGCAGATTGACCGCCAGGCCATCGATCTTCGGCTCGACGGTCCACGCCAGCTTTTCGTGCGGGAGGAGTTTTTGCACGCGCGTGACGAAGCTCCGCACCTCGGCTTGGGAGTAGGTGTTGTCCAGGCTGAGCATGGGAACCTCGTGCGCGACCGGTTGAAAGGCCTTGACCGGCGCGCCGCCCACGCGCTGCGTCGGCGAATCCGGCGTTGCCAACTCCGGAAAGTCCTTTTCCAAGCCAGCCAATTCGTGGTAGAGGCGGTCGTATTCCTGGTCGCTGATGACGGGCCGCGCCTCCTGGTAGTAAAGGCGGTCGTGCTTGCGAATCTCCGCCGCCAACTCCTGGTGCCGCGCTTTGGCCTGCGACAATGTCATATCCTCCATCTTATCCGCGCCGCCCCGCCGCCTCCAGCACTTTGCGATGCGCGCTGGTGAAGGCGAGTTTGCCGGCTTCGCCAACTGTTTTCCACTCGCCCGCCGCCGGGCCAGAAAGTGTGGCTTCACAGGCCTCGAGCAGAATGCGGTAGCGGGTGATTGAGTGGCGCACGCGCAAAAACGGCTCACCGGGGGCGATCTGGAAGGGAGCGGTCAATGCGGAGGGGTTCTTTGTCTTGGGCGGGATTTCGATGTTGGGGAATTCCCACAGGCCCGCGTTCACCACGCCCGCCGGGCGCTGGCGCACCAGCAACCGGTCCTGGTCCCGCACGACCAGCGCGATGAAATGACGTCGCGTGGCGGGCGCGCGCCGGGCCGTGGCGGGAAATTCAGCCACGCGATCTTCACGCCGGGCGAAGCAGTCCCGGCGCAACGGACAGTCGGCGCAATTGGGTTGCCGGGGAAGGCAGACCAGCGCCCCCAACTCCATCACGGCCTGGTTGAGCTTGGCCGGTTCGACGCCGGGCAGCGAGACCAGTTGTTCGGCGGCGCTCCAGAGTTTGGTATTGACAGCCTTGCCGCGCGGATTGCCGGACAAGCCGAGAACCCGGCTCAAGACCCGAATCACATTCCCGTCCAGGACCGGAACGGGTTGATTGAAAGCGATGCTGCAAACCGCGCCGGCGGTGTATCGCCCCACGCCGGGCAGCTTCAGGACGCTGGCAAAATCGCGCGGAAACCGGCCCGCGTGTTCGCGCATGATCAATCGGGCGGCGGCTTGGGCGTTGCGAACGCGGCTGTAGTAGCCTAATCCCTCCCACAACTTGAGGACCGTCGGCGGGCGCGCGCGCGCGAAGGCCGCAATGGTCGGCAAGGCGCCCATCCAGCGTTGGAAATAAGGGACGACGGTCTTGACCTGAGTTTGCTGGAGCATGATTTCGGAGATCCAGATCGCGTAGGGGTCCTTGGTCCGGCGCCACGGTAGCGGGCGCGCGTGTTGCGCGAACCAGGTCGTCAGCTTTTTGGCAATGCGGTGCATGTGATTCCAACCATGCCGATAGATTTAAATTTATTTTCGGCCCCTGTCGAGTTATGGATGGCCGGGTGCAACCGCTCACCAGCTACACGTGCAAATTGACCGACGCGCAAGCCGCGGCCCTGGAGGAGCACCTGCGCGGCAGTGGTTTCATTTTCCGCCAGGTGCCCTACGCGCGCTTTGCGGGCGAAAAGGAGAAAACCAACGTGGTCTTTTACCAAAGCGGCAAGCTGGTCGTCCAAGGCAAGGGAACGCGGGACTTTGTCGAGTTTGTCCTCGAGCCGAAAATCCTGCGGGAAGTCAAACTGGGCTACGAAACGATCCTGAATCCGGACCTGCTCGCCCCGCGCATCGGAGTGGATGAAAGCGGAAAGGGCGATTTTTTTGGTCCGCTCTGCGTGGCGGGCGTTTATATCAACGAAACGATGATCGCGCGGTGGAAGGAGGCGGGCGTGCGCGACTCCAAGAACATCTCCAGCGACCGGCGGATTGCGGAGTTGGCGCAGTTGATTCGCGGCACGCCCGGCTGCCTGCACAGCGTCGTGCCGATTGGCAACGAGGCCTACAACCGGCTCTACTCGAAAATGAAGAGCGTCAACACGCTCCTGGCCTGGGGCCACGCCCGCGTCATCGAGAACTTGATGGCCCTGGCCTATCGCATGGTCCCGCCGCCGGTGCGCGCCATCAGCGATCAATTCGCGCACGACAAAGGCGTCATAGCCAACTCCCTGATGAAACTGGGACGGAGCATCGAACTGGTGCAGCGGCACAAGGCCGAGGAAGACCTCGCGGTGGCGGCGGCCTCGATCCTGGCCCGCAACGAATTCGTCACCCGCCTGCGCGACCTGGGCAAGAAATACGAGATGGAATTCCCCAAGGGCGCCTCGGCGGCGGTGGACGCGGCGGCAAAGGAATTTGTTGACAAGCACGGCGCGGCAAAGCTCAAGGAGGTTGCCAAAACGCACTTCCGCACCGCGCTGCGCGCCCAGGGCCTGCCCGAACCGCCGAAAAAGGAGTGGAAAGGGCGGAAATAGGCTGGATCGTCCGGCGGGCATCGCGGCTCTGGCGGGCCGCCCGGTTTCAGAACGTTGTCGTCTATTTTGCGCTTCCTCGACGTTTATAATGGGTATGCTGCCATCAATAGCCTCGCCGGCCTTCCTGCTGGCCTGCCCAACGGCTCTCTCAAAGCTGGTTTTCGGGAGGGGCGAGCGCCGCGAGCCCCATATTTTAGGGCGTCGCAGCGCTCCGCCCTCCCGCTTCCCGACCCGTTTACCCATTAAAGACTTCGAGGAACCTATTTTGCCTTTGCGGCGAGGGCGGCCCGCTGTTGTTGAAGCGCGTCCTGCGCGGCGCTGTCGGTGGACGGGATGGCCTGGAGGAGTTGGTCAATAATGGAGATGCGCTGGGTGATTTGCGCCGGAGTGAGGGTGTTGCCGGTGTCGTAAGCGGCGAAATCCTGGTTGCCGTTAGCCAGGTGAAAGGTCAGGTAGCCCGGAGTGACGCCGTCGGCGGGCAGACCCAGGAGGTACTGGCGGCCGCCGAGGAAGGGCGCCAGTTGGGCCAGGATCGAATCGGGCAGCTTGTCGTTTTTGGCAAGGTCAATAAGAGTGTTGAGGGCGTCGGCGTTCTGCGGGGCGATTTGCGCCAGGGCCTGCGCGGCGGCGGCCTGGTTGGAGCCGATGGCGCCTTGGGCCATTTGAATCAAGGCGGGCACCCCGGCGTTGTCAGGCAGGCCGGCCAGGGCAATGCTGGCATAGTAGGGCCATTTGCCGGAGTATTGGGCAAGATCGGCCGCGACGTCGGCGCCGCTGGCGTTGGCGCCGGCCAGCAATTGAAAGAGCGGGCCGACGTTGGCGCTGCCCAGTTGGTCCATCGCCGCCAGGGAGAGTTGCAGACGCACGGCGTTGAGGATGTCCCCCGAGTACTGGCCCGGGGCCGAGGCCTCCAAGGTCTTGGCGATGGCGGCGATGTCGGTCGGGTAAACGGAGGTCTGCAAGGTTTGCAGCATCGCCGCGGTGGCCTCTGGCCCGCCGATCTGTCCCAAGGCGTCCAGCAAGGCGCCGCGCAGTGAGCTGTAGCCAAGTTGGCCGGCCCCGTTGACCCCGGCGTAGTTGACGTCCTGGTTCTGGGCCAGCAGTTGCTGGATGGCCGGGACGGACGCCGCGCCCTGGTGAATCAATTGTTGCAGGCTTTGCTTCCATCTCTGGGCCTGGTCGGGCGTGATCGGTTCCTTCCCGTCAAGCATAGCGAGTGCGGTTAGCAATTGCTTCGGGTCGGTGGGGATTTCAGTCGAAGGCGCGCTCCCTTGCACGGACGCGGCCGGAGGCGTCGCCGGGGCCGCGGAAACGGGTTCGGAGGTCGAGGCGATGGGCCGCGGGATGGCATGGGCCGGGGGTTGGAGGGCTTGCGGCGCGGCTTCGGGCGATGGCGCCGGAGGCGGAGCGGGGCTGCGGAGGCCCTTTAACGCGACGGCGGCTCCAATGACCAGCGCCGCGAAGACGATGGCGGGCAGGATGACGGGCCGGCGGCGGAAGGTGGAATTGGCCGGCCCGCTGCCAGAACCGGGTTGTTCGGTCGCTTTGCTCATCGCAAGCCAGTTTAAATTCAAAGTTGGAAGTTCAAAGGTTAAAGTTGCGCGCCTTGTCGTTTGCGTTGACGAAAGAAACGCGCGGGGAGTAGCTTTTGGGAATGCAACTAGGTCATCCAGATTCGGGTGTCCGGCGCGTCGTCATCACCATCGCGTTGGCTGCCGCGATCATGGTGGTGGGGGGACTGGTCTATGTTTTTCTTGCGGCGGCCCCCGCCGGCGGGAAGGTCAATGGCATCGCCATCGTCGGGGCGGGGAAGACTTACGCGCGCGAATTGAAGTCGCGCGGGCAGCCGGTGCCAAAAACGGTTTCCCTCAACGAACTGGTCGAGCGCGGCTATCTGAAGCCGGAGGACATCGGGGCGTTCCGGGGACTGGAGGCCACATTATCGTTGACTGCGGATCTTTCCAACCCCAAGACGGTGCTGATGCGGGTGCGCCTGCCGGATGGGACCGATTATGTGCTGCTGGCCGACGGCAGCGCGCAAGAGGCGCCGCGCTGAACGGCTTTGCCGCTAAAACAAGCGGTCCAACGGGCTGGCCGGGCGGGCGGCACTCCAATGGCTGTTGCCAGACGGCCGTTTGAGCCGCAACGGGTCTTTGCCCATCCGCCGCATGATTACCCCCGGCGGCGCCATGATGACAAAGAAAAACAGGGCCAGGAGAATGCGACCCAAAAGCCGGCTGAACCCGAAACCCAGGCGGGCCGAGAAACGATACCAGCCGCGAAACCACCGGGGCCGCGCCGCCGCCGCCGCCACCGCCGCCAGCGCGCATAACGCGATGATCCATGCCGCCACCGGCAACACGCGCCGCCAGCGCAGGAGCGTGCCGAGGACCGCCAGACCGAGTGCGCTCATCCACGCGGCTTTGCGCCACTCCTTCGGGTCCTCGCTGAGGTTGAGTTTCATCGTCAGTCGGTTTGGGGCGCCAGGCGGCGCGGCGCGCCTTGGGCCGGTTGCGCGGCGCGGTCCAATACAAAGCTGCCCATCACCAGGTGGTCCATTTCCGTATTGACAAAACAGCGGTAGGCGTCGTCGGGCGAGCACACGATCGGTTCGCCCCGGACGTTAAAGGAAGTATTGACCAACACGCCGCATTGGGTGGCGCATTCGAAGCGCAGGAGCAGTTCGTAGAGCAGCGGGTTGTCCTCGCATCCCACCGTCTGGACGCGGGCGGAGTAATCGACGTGAGTGACGGCCGGCAGCGTGGAGAGCGGTTGCTTCAACAGATCGAAGCCCCGAAGGCGGGCGGGGAGCGGAAGGCGCAATTCCCGGCCGATCGGGGCGACGAGCAACATGTAAGGGGAGTCCGTTGTCAAATCGAAATAGTCCTCCACCCGCTCCCGCCGCACGATCGGCGCGAAGGGCCGGAAGGATTCGCGGAACTTGACCTTCATATTGATGACCGATTGCATCCTGGGGCTGCGCGCGTCGCCCAGGATCGAACGGTTCCCCAGCGCGCGCGGCCCGAATTCCATGCGTCCCTGAAACCAGCCCACCACCTTTTCCGCTTTAAGCAGATCGACGGTGTGATCGAGCATCTCGGAGGTGCATAGCCGCTGGTATCTGGCGCCGTGGCTCCGCAGCACCGCTTCGATCTCCTCGTCGCTGTAGTCGGGTCCGAGAAGCGAGCCGCGCATGGTGTCCGCCTTCTCCAGCGGCGGGCCGAGGTTGTCTTGCGGCAAATGCCATGCGGCAAGCGCCGCGCCCAAAGCGCCGCCGGCATCGCCGGCCGCAGGCTGGATCCAGAGGCGGTCGAAAATGTGCTCCCGCAAAATGCGTCCGTTGGCGACGCAATTGAGGGCGACGCCCCCGGCCAGGCAGAGGTCGCGTTCTCCGGTCAATTCGCGGGCGTGCCGGGCCAGACAGAGCATGATTTCCTCCGTGACGGCCTGGATGGAACGGGCGACGTCCATGTGGCGCTGCTGGATGGGTTCGTCGGGGCGGCGCGGCGGGCCGCCGAATAATTGATGGAAGCGCGCGTTGGTCATGGTGGTGCCGCCCAGGAAATTGAAGTACTCCAGGTTCATCCAAAAGGAACCGTCCGGCTTGAGGTCGATCAATTCGGTGAGGATGATTCCGGCATAGTCCGGCTGGCCATAAGGGGCCAGGCCCATGAGTTTGTATTCGCCGGAGTTGATGCGAAAGCCGCAGTAGTCGGTGAAAGCGGAGTAAAGCAAACCCAGCGAGTGGGGAAAGCGCAGTTCCTTCAGAGTCTCGATGGCGTGCCCGCCTCCGCGGCCGATGGTGGTGGTCTGCCATTCGCCGACGCCGTCGATGGTCAGGATGGCGGCGTGTTGGAACGGGGAGGGATAGAAGGCGCTGGCGGCGTGGGACTGGTGATGGCCTGTGAAGAGGATCGGGCAATCGGCGCGCAGGCCGGGCAGGGCCTGGCGGATGGTTTTGCGGAGGTCCAGTTTGCCGCCCAGCCAGTTGGACATGACCTCCGGGAAGGTGCGCCAACCGGCCGGGGCGACGGCCAGATAGGTTTCCAGCAAGCGGGTGAATTTGAGGACCGGCTTGTCGTAAAACACCACCGCGTCCAGTTGGGCGGGGGTCAAACCGCCGCGGCGAAGGCAGAAGTCAATGGCGTTGGAGGGGAAGTCCGGATCGTTCTTGATGCGGGTAAACCGCTCCTCCTGCGCGGCGGCAATGATTTGGCCCTGGTCCAGCAACGCCGCCGCCGCGTCGTGATAGTAGGCGGAAATACCCAGGACATGACGGGGGGGCGGCATTGCTCACATGAACGGGTAGAGCGCCCACGCGATGCCCGAACTGGCGGTGAAAAGGAGAATGGCGCCCAGCACCAGCAGCAGGAGGATCAGTGGTATGAGCCACCATTTCTTCTCCTGCCGGCAGAATCTCAAAAACTCTTTGAATAAAGCCCACATGTGATTGGCAACGGTAACGGGTCGCGTCTGGAGTTTAAAGTCTTTTTGCGGGAGGAACGCGGGCCCGGAGGCGGGACCAATGAGCAGCGGAAGGGCAGGAGAGGGATGCTTGTCGTTCATAAAAACGTGAAAAAGTAAAAATAGTGTTTCAAAATTGATAAGGTTTGCTAATGGCAGGGCGGTCATTGTGGTTGCAAGCGGCTTTGGCGCAATGAGTTAGGCGCGGCGGGCCGGTGGCAATGATTTGGAAATAGAGTTGAAAAAAATGGGAATAGAGCGAATTGTTTAAGTGTGCAAGCTGGAGGTTCGGCCCCGGAAACTTTAAGGCGAAGGTTGATAACGCCAAGGCGCCAAGAAGCAAAGGCGCGGGGGGAGAAGCGGCAAGGACTTTGAACAAGAGCAAACGGAGATAACGGAGAAGGAAAGACTTTATCGCAAATGGGCAAGTTCTGTGGATGGCACACGGATATTGAGAATTTGGAATTGAGAATTTGTCATCTGTAATTTGCTTCGCGGCTTCGCGCCCTTGCGCCCTTGCGTTAAAGTCCGGGCCAGGCTCTTGGGAACGCGGGGAGAGCATTTCGACAACAATGGAGTCCGCGGCGGCACGGCAAGCGTGGCGGCGGCAGCAGCCCGGCGAAGTGCGCCGGGCGATGGGCAGATTCGTGCTCACGGGCAGGAGTTGATCACATTTCCACGAGGGGAAAAAACCGACTGGGGGAAAAAGCGCACTTTTTTTGAAGATTTATTTCCACCACGGATCACCAGATTGACACGGATATGGGGAAGGCGGGTTGCGACAAGATTAACAATTGAGCGGGAGCATGGAGTCTTCCATTCCCTGGCCCTTTTATGCCACTGCTGGTGGAAATGATTGTCAGCGGCGGCGAGAACCGGATGCATACCGGGCGGTTGAGAATGGATCGGGGTCTTTTGCAGATATTCTTCTTGCTGATGCCTGACGCTGTGGCTATTAGTAGTTCGCATTAACCACGAGCCGCTGACTCGCTTCTGTTTCAGCCAGTGACCCGCGTGCAGGAATCGCCCGGTAAAACGGGTATGTACTGCCAATTCCAGTTGTGTGGTGGAAAGGGTGAACGGTGCAAGAGGTTCACTCGACTGATTTCCAGAATCCGCGTCCGGCGATTTGCCGGCGGTCAACTTCAATCTTTTCCAGTGGGCACAACAGAGGGAACCCGGTTAACAGGCCCTGTCATCGGCTTTGGTCTGCGCTCTTTGCGTTCGCAATCCAAAAAGGACTCGCTTATGAAGAATAAACTCCAAGCAACACTCGTCATTCGTCATTCATTGTTCACTGGCCTCGGCACAGTCCTGCTGGCGGCCATCGCCCTGTTCACCGCCGCGCCTGGCACCCCGGCCCAGAATGTCACCCTCAGCGCGGCGGGTTTTCAGCAGATGGTGTATTCGGCCGACCTGCACACGCGGCTGACGCTGAAACCCGAGCTGCAGGCCAGCCTGCAGGTGCTGCTGGAAACGCAGCGGCGAAGCCCCAACGCCGACCCCCTGGCCCTGGCCGGGATGTCGAGCAACGCCCTGGCGATCTACCGCGGCAGCGCGCCCTGTTACATCCGCACCAACGGCTATCCCGACGAAGTGCTTGCGGCGTATCTGGAGGCGGTGCGGCAGGTGCCCGGGCACAGCGCTTTCTTTCCGGCCGACCTGACGCTGCTCAACTGCTTCATGCTCAACCAGGCGGAAGAAGATTACTTTACGAACTACTCGAATGTGCAGTTGATCAACTCAGAGGACCAGCGCATGTTCTTGTCCAGTGGCCAAGCGAGCAAGCGCCAGGCGCTGGTGGACAACTGCGTGGCCCGCGCCCAGGCCAACCCGGCGTTCGCCACCGCGATGGAGAGCCTGCTGCTGCCCGAAACGCAGGTCTCGCTGACAGACACAGCGGCGGAGATCATTGGCAACACCAACTCGCCCCTGCAGAACAACCTGACCATGCAGACGCTTCTGGCGTTGAGCGCAGCCAGCAGCGACGGCAGTGTGACGGTGTCCACCAACCAGTTGATGGACCTGTACACCAACGAGATGCAGACCATCCAGAACACCATCAATACCAACCTGGCCGTGCTGGCGGGGATCAATGAAAACCTGCCGGACTACCTGTATCCGGCCTACCTGACCAACCAGGCGGCCGTAGATTACAACGTGCAGTTGCAAGCCGCGGTACAACAGGGCCAGCCGGCCCAGATTGCTTGCGCCACCGCTGCCGTGCTGGTCCAGTCCAAGCTCCTTCCCGTGAACACCACCTCGGCTGCAATAGAACAGGGTGTGAGCGCCGGAATGGAAATGGCCCTCGGCATTAGCAAGCTTTGTGATGGTGACGCCGATGGTATTGAGTCGGTGATGTCGTCCGGCATGGATCTGGTCAACGGAATTAGCGGCACTCAATCCTCCCAAGATGTGATGGCCAATGAAATCGGCAACATCCAGACCACGATGGGGGATTTGAGCACCAACATGAATTACCGCTTCGACCGCGTGGACCAGTCGCTGAGCACCATTTACAACACCCTGAACGTCAATTTCACCCAGATTGACAGTTACCTCCAAAGCCAAGGACAACAACTCTCCCAACTCCAAGCCAGCGTGAATGACATCCGCAGCTACCTGGTGGGCGTGCAAGCCGACCTGGACCGCCTCGAAGCCGAGGTTATCGTCGATTTGACCGACGCACAGCATACCCCCTTAATCGATGCGATTAACGCGAATCTGCTCTACGAGGTCCAACATCCCCTGCTACCTCCTATCGATTTGAGCACATACCTGGGGGCGGAGAGTTTGTTCTACAGTTATGCGATAGATCTTGCGGACGACAGCACCGTTTCACCCACAAATAATTTCAGCAGTTCAGTTGAGGTACAACTCACCACTTTGCCGTTGAATGACAACCTGAACTACATCAAATGGATTTTAGGCACTCTCGGCCAGAGCACGGCGGGAAAGGTGCCGCTGGCCAATCCACAGGAATGGTTCGTTGCCGCCTACGCGTTTCTGCAACTGGCGGGGGAGAATCCGATGTGGTTCCGCGATGCCGTGACACAGCAGCCTGTATCGGACATCAGCAGCCGGGGACAAAACGTGGCCAACTTCCTCGGCAGCCTCACATTCAACGGGACCAACATCAACTGGGGGCTCTACAACGCGCTGGAGACCTTCTACGTGACCAACCTGGTTTCCTTTTACGGTCAGGTCTCGAACATCGAGTTTCAATTTGCCAACTCCACCAGTTTCGCCCTGGGCACCTGGCGCCAATGGGACCTGGCCGCTCCTCGCCTGACGGCCACCGCCACGGCATTGCGGTTCGTGCCGGAGATTCCGACAAACGTCCAGCCCAGAGAGCCTGCCACGAGAGTTGCCGCGGGGGCTTATCACAGCTTGGCGCTCATGGCCGGGGGCACGGTCGTCAGTTGGGGAGACAACTCCTACGGCGAGACCACCATTCCCGCCGGCTTAACCAGCGTGGCGGCCATTGCGGCGGGCGCTGACTACAGTCTGGCGCTCACGACCAACGGCGCCATCATCGGTTGGGGAGACGACGACTATGGCCAGACCAACGTTCCCGGCGGGTTGACGAACAACGTCGTGGCCGTTGCGGCGGGCGCTGCCCACAGTCTGGCACTAATCGACGGCAGCGTTGTCGCCTGGGGAGACAACGACTTCGGCCAGACGAACGTCCCCACCGGTTTGACCAACGTGGTGCAGGTCGCGGCAGGCGCAGACCACAGTCTGGCGCTTACGTCCGGCGGCGCCGTCGTCGGCTGGGGAGCCGGCAGCCCCGGAAGTTCCGCGTATGCGCTCTCCTTCGATGGCGTGGATGACGAGGTCAGCGTGCCCAACCAAGCGGCGCTCAATGCGTACCCGCTGACCATCTCGGCTTGGATCAACACGACTCAAACCAGCAACGGTTACGGCAGTGGCATCGTCAATAAATATGTGTCCGATTCGGGTGATGGCTATCAACTATTCCTTTATTTTGGGCACATTCATGCCTGGTATTTTAATGGGGGATCCCCGTCCGGTTACATCTATGAGGGAAGCGAGCAAGGGATGGATGGGGGGTTTGTTGCCGATGGCCGATGGCACCAGGTGGCGTTCGTGGTGGATGCCAACGGCGGCCGGATTTTCGTGGATGGCGCCCTGACAGCCTCCATGGCTTGGACGGGCACTCCAGGGCCAACGACCACTTTGCAACCTCTCACCCTGGGATGCTACTCGGGAGGCTTTTATAGCGGACTCATGAATGAAGCCCGTATTTGGAATGTGGCCCGCAGTCAGGCGGAGATACAGGCCGACATGATGCACAGGCTGAAAGGCACGGAGCCTGGACTGATTGCGTATTGGAAGCTCGACGAGGGCACCGGCACCACGGCCACAAATAGCGCGGTCACGACTGGCAGCGCCTGCAACGGCGCCATCGCCGGCCCGGCATGGGTGCCCGGCTGGGGCGAATTCGGCCAGGCTACCATTCCCCCCTCCGCAACCAGCGTAACTGCGATTGCGGCGGGATGGTTTCACAGTCTGGCGGTCAATTCGGCCCTCACACCGATCGCTTGGGGAGACAACTCCTACGGCCAGGCCAATAGTTTCCCCGTTGCGTTGTCGGGACACACTGTGGCCGTTGCGGCAGGCGGTCGCCACAGTTTGGCGCTCGAAACCAGCGGCACGGTCGTCGCCTGGGGAGACAACACATACGGCCAGACCAATGTGCCCGGCGGCTTGAACCACGTGGTGGCCATTGCGGCAGGCGCTTACCACAGTTTGGCGCTCAAGAGCGACGGCACCATCGTGGCTTGGGGACGAATGAACGAGCTCCAGTGCCTGGAGCCACCCGCGGTTACATGGCACGGGGCGCTTGCCGCAGGCATTAGCCACACTGTGGCGCTCAACGCCGATGGCAGGGTCGTCGGCTGGGGAGGCTGGGATGCAACTGGCGATACCATCATCCCGGCCAGTTGGACCAACGCCGTGGCCATTGCGGCGGGCGATACGTATAGTCTGGCGCTCCAGGCCAACGGCACGGTCGCCGGCTGGGGAAACGTTTACGGCCAGGCCGTCGTCCCTGCCGGCTTGAGCAACGTGGTGGCCATTGCGGCGGGGGATCTTTTCGGTCTGGCCCTCAAGGCCGACGGCAGGGTCGTCAGTTGGGGAGACAACGGCTACGGCGAGACCAACGTTCCTGCCAGCGCGACCAACGTGGTGGCCATTTCGGCGAGTGATTCCGGCGGCGTTAATGTTCAATTTGCCATGGCGCTCAAGGCCGACGGAACGGTCGTCGCTTGGGGAGACGACGCCTATGGCCAGACCGACGTCCCCACCGGCTTGAGCAATGTGGTGGCCATTGCCGCGGGCGGTTACCACTGTATGGCGCTCAAGGCCGACGGAACGGTCGTCGCCTGGGGCGACAACCTTTTTATGGAGACTGACGTCCCCACCGGATTGAGCGGCGTGGTGGCCATTGCGGCGGGCTATGGCTTTAGTCTGGCTCTCAAGGCCAACGGTACGGTCGTAAACTGGGGATACCCCTACTACGACCAGACCGTCCCCACCGGCTTGAACAACGTGGTGGCCATAGCGGCGAACAATTCGTATAGTCTGGCGCTTCAGGCCAACGGCACGATCGTCGGCTGGGGAGCCGAAGACGACGGGACAATAACCAAGCCCATGGCCTGGAAGAACGTCGTGGCAATTGCACAGGGCGTGAGCGACAATCACGGTCTGGGTCTCACCGCCAACGGCGCGATGATCGGCTGGGGAGACGACTTGTATGGGCAGAGCCAGAACGCCGACAGCTTGACCAGCGTGGCGGCCCTTGCGGTGGGCTGGCAGCACAGTCTGGCCCTCCTAAGCAACGGCACACTCGTCGCCTGGGGCGCCGCGGGCAATACGCCACCCGCTGGCTTGAACAATGTGGCCGCCATTGCCGCGGGGGCTGACTACAACCTTGGGATTTATCCGGTGTATCCGACCAACTGCTTTAATTTGGCGCTTCTGAGCAACGGCACGGTCGTCGGCTGGGGAGACAACAGCTACGGCGAAACCAACATTCCCGGCGGATTGAAGAACGTGGTGGCGATCGCGGCGGGCGCTTTCCACGGCTTGGCCCTCACGGCCGGCGGTACGGTCGTTGGCTGGGGAGACAACCACTACGGCCAGACCAACACTCCCAGCGGATTGAATAACGTGGTGGCGATCGCGGCGGGCGATTTTCACAGCCTGGCGCTCAAAACCAACGGCACAGTCGTCGGCTGGGGCTTGAACAGTAGCGGGCAGACCAACATTCCGCCCGGCTTGAGCAACGTCGTGGCCATTGCGGCGGGCGAGTACCATAATGTGGCGCTCAAGGCCGACGGCACAGTCGTCGCCTGGGGAAACAACGTCTGCGGCCAGACCAACATCCCCCCCGGCTTGAGCAACGTCGTGGCCATTGCGGCCAACGGTTTCGTGAACGTTTTCCTGACCGCCACCAATGCCAGCGGGTTCCTCGAGGGCGGGAATATGTCGTTTGTTGACGCGGCGATTCCCGAGCGGGTGGCGGCTTTGTTCTATGATTGCAACACCAACACGCTTTATCAAATGAGCCTGGCCGGTCCTATGAACACCAGCGCCCTGGCACTCAACGGCGCCAAGACGCTGATGACGTCGGTGCTGCAACTGGGAATGCCCTACACCCTGGCGCGCGACGGTATCCTGCATGGTTTCCTCTACGGCAGCGGATCGTTAATCGACAGCGCTGGTGTCACCAACTATTTCCAGAGCCAGGATGCGGAACTGCAAGCCGCACCCAACGCGCCGCCCCAGGATTTCGGGGACGTAGCCGCGTTGCGCTACCAGGGCTTTGTGAACCGGCTCAATCAGTGCTTGAGCAACCTGCAAGCGACCGGCCAGCCGGAAATCCCGCGCGTGGTGGGCCACACCTTGCGCCTGTTCGATCTGCTCTATGACTCCTGGTCGTGGCCGACGAATTCGGCGCCCCCGGCGCTGGAGCTGTCCAGCGCCAGCAACGGGCCGAGCCTGCTGCTCTACGGCGAACCTTACATGTATTATACGCTGCAATATTCCGACACTCTGAATGCACCTGGCTGGACCACCACGACGATCACGAACTTGCAGGACGAGCAAACCATCACGCCGCCGTTGTCCGGCAGCCCGCACCGGTTTTACCGCGTCGCGCTGCCCGTGCCGTAACCACGGGCGAAGTTGCGAGCTAAGGGCCGATGACCAGGGCGGGGTTCCAGCCCAGGTGCCAGTAGAAAGTCCAGAGTTGGGGGAGTTTGACCAGTTGGGCGTGGCCATCGGCGAAACTCATGTTGATCGCGCCCGGCAAGGGCTGGCCGCCGGTGTAGGGATCGGAGCTGCTGGCCGTCGGCCCGCCGTGGCGCACAATCGTGCAACAGCCCATTCCATCGCGGGTCGCCGTAATGAGGGGAGGTTGGCCGTAGTAGAGATCATTGGCGACGGTGTCGGTTTCCCATGGCACGGCGGATTCATAGTTTTGATCAAAAAAGAGCGGGGTTTGCGACGGCTTGGGCACGGATGAAAGTTTCGGATACCGGAACGGTGGACTCATGTTGCCGCCGATATTGTCCGGCCCCTGGGTGATGAAATCAGTGAACCAGCCGTTCTGCCCGTAACTGCCAAATATCGCGCCAACGTAAGGTGAAGCATCTATGCTGCCAACAACCCAGGCCAGGTCGGCGGCACCGGCGGCCTGGACTTTGGCCGGTTGGGGCACGCGAGTTGAGGGGCAAACCCTCACCCCATCCGTTGCCCCGTAATTGGTGAGGGCATAAGCCCACGAGATGGCGACCTGGGGGTTGTAGTCGGGCGCAGTCGGCTGATTGAATGGGAAACCGTGTTGAGTGTCAATCAAATACATCAATCCGGCGGCGCTGATCTGTTTGACGTTGTTCAAGCAACTGGTCTGGTGTCCCTGCAATCTTGCGCGGGCCAGGGCGGGCAAAAGCATCGCGGCGAGAATGGCAATGATTGTAATGACGACCAACAGCTCAACGAGCGTGAATGCGCCCCAGCCCGTCTCTCTTGCCGCTTTCGTTCCCGAAGATGTTGCTCCGTCGCTCATCAGCCAGTACAACGCCACCATCGCTCCCCAGCCCTGCTTTGGCAAGGCGGGAGCGTCCACGGACACGCGCCGGATTCTAAAGCTGATCCGTGAATGCTTTGATGACGGAGTCGAACCAACTGAGGGACTCCACAGTTTTGACCTCGCGGGAACGCTGAAAGTCGCGCTCGAAGAGTTCTGTCTTCAACCGCTCAACGGTGGCTGGATCGGAGAAGGCGACGTCGAGTTCCTGGCCGATGCGCAGGCTCATTTTGTCGAAGTTGGCCGAGCCGACACAGGCCCAGCCGTCGTAAATGGCCGCTTTGACATGCGTCATACCGGGGTAGGAATAGACCCGGACGCCGCTGCGGACCAGATCATTGGCCATGACCAGATTGTTGACTTGCATGGCGCCGCTGTCGTTCTTGGAGGGAAAGATGACGCGGACATCGACACCGCGCTGGCGCGCCCGGATCAGGGCGCGGAGAATGGTATCGTCGCCAAAATAGGCGTTTTCAATATAGACGTAGCGGCGGGCGCGCTCAATGGCCTGGAGTTGGGCGAGGTAGATTTCCATTTTGCCGGTCGAGGTGCGAAGAGGGCGGATGTCAATGGGATGGGTGATCTGATGCTTGCGCGGGGCGACCCTTCCGAAGACCCATTCCCAGGCGTAGGCGAAGTCGCCCAGCGGCCCCGCATGGGCCCAGGCCTCGCGGTAATCCTTTTCCAGGCGGCCCACGATCGGGCCGGTCAGGCCGATCATCATGTCATGCCACTCGTAACGGTACTGGCGGCCAATGTTCATGCCCCCGATGTAGGCCTGGCGTCCGTCAATAATAATACATTTCCGGTGGTCCACCGTCAGCCACGGATTGGCCGAGGCCCGCACCCTCACGCGCGAGCCCGCCCGCAGATAGGACCGGATGTCGGCCGGCCGCTCGAAGCCCGCCGGCAAGGGCGATGGCGGCGGGGCCTGGGCCGCGAAGAGCGAACCCATGTCGTCCATCAGCACTTTCACCTTGACGGCGACGGAGCGGCGCTTGAGCAGGTCGGCGATTTCCACCGCGTAGTCATCGGTGTCAAATATATACACCTGCACGTCCACGCTGCGCGTCGCCTCCTGAACCGATTGGATGAAGGCGGGAAAGAAACTCTCGCCGTCGATGAACAAATCGACCCGTCCCTGGTGACGCCGGGCGGGGACAACGCGGTCCAGTTCGTTTTCCCAGTCCGCCAGGTCCATGGGCGCGCCGGTGGCCAGCGGCGGCGGGGGGGTGTCGGGAATCCCCGATCCGAAGGAAATGGCGGCGGCGCCGGAATTTCCAAGGTGCCAAAAGCCGCGCGATACAAGGGTAACGGGGTTCTTGATTGCGCTAACTGCCAGGCTGCGAATGACAAGCGAATTCAAGGCGCGGACGGCGAAGCGAATCGGGACTTCCTCCGTTTCCGGGTCGGCGGGCGAGTTGAGGAAGACGACCAGGCGTTGGAGCGGATCGACCAGGACAAACGCCGGGTCTTCGCCAGTGACAAACAGGCAGGAAGGCGGCGCGGCGGCCCCGGCTTCCGCCGACAACAGGGCGATGGTTTCCCGCGCGAAATCGTCGTCGTTGTAGCTGCGATCCACGGTGACCTCCGGCGGCTTGAGTTCCAATTTGACCGTGCCCAGGCGCCCGGCCTTGTCGCGGAAGACGACGATTTCCTGGTTTTGGGCCAGCAGCAGGACGCCGTGACCGGGTTGGGCGGGCATCAAACCGGCGAAGAGTTGTTGGAGCAATTGGCGCCATTGCCGGGGGTCGCGGACGGCCAGGCGATTGGTCTTGGTGGCGACCGATTTGCGGGCGGTCCATTTCTCTTTGTCGAAGGTCAATTCGGCGAACCGGTGCTGGTAATTGGTCGCGCCGCCATCGGGGACGGCCCAACTGGCGTGGGCAAAGGCGTCTTTGCCGCGCAAGGGAATGCGAATCTCCACGTTCCCGCCGAAGCGGTAGGCGATGAGATTGGTCACCGTCTCCGGCTCGATTTGCTGCAGGTAGCGGCTGCGCGGTCCGGGAATGACACAGCCGCCCAGAAGGAGGATGAGCCAAAGCCCGGCCAGGCATTTGGAGAAGGTTCGGTGCTTTCTCATGGACTCGCGCGCTCAGCAAGTTTGTCCGGCCCGCGCGCCCTCAAAGTATGCCACCGGCCGGCAGGCGGCAAGAGGCGGAAAAAGATGGCGCAATGGCGGTGGAAGTGTGCAAACATTCCCGCATGTTGAAACGCACAATTCTGGTGGTGGACGACGAGCCGGATTTGCTGGAGTTGCTGGAAGTTAATTTGAAAGCCGCAGGTTACGCCGTGCTGACGGCGGGCGACGGCGCCGAGGCGTTGCGCAAGGCGCGCGACCGCCTGCCGGACCTCATCGTGCTGGACCTGATGCTGCCCGAGATCGACGGGGTGGAAGTTTGCAAGAGCCTGCGGCGGAACGCGGCGACGAGCGCCATACCCATCCTCATGCTCACGGCGCGCGCGGCGGAAATCGACCGCGTGCTGGGCCTGGAATTGGGGGCCAATGATTACGTGACCAAGCCGTTCAGCACGCGCGAGCTGGTCTTGCGCGTGCGCAACCTGCTCCAGGGCAAACCCGCCGCCGCGCCGGGCGGCGACCAGATTCAAGTCGGCGAGCTGCTCATCGACCGGCCCTGCCATCGCGTGACCTTCATGGGACGGCCGCTGGAGTTGACGCTGACGGAATTCAAGCTGGTGGCCCTTTTGGCCGAGCGCCGGGGGAGGGTGCAGTCGCGCGACCAGTTGTTGAAGGACGTGTGGGGGTACAATAGTTTGATTGACACGCGGACGGTGGACACGCACATGAGGCGGCTGCGGGGCAAACTGGGCCAGGCGGCGAAGTACCTCGACACGGTGCGCGGAGTGGGCTACCGGCTCCTGGAAGGCTGACGGCCAACGGGGCGGCGGCCCGGAACCGGCCCTCAAAAAAGCGATGTGGTGGTATGTTGTTTTGATCACGTTCGCGGCCCTGGCGGCCGCGCTATTCCGGTGGCAGGCCTGGCGGCACCGCCGGGAGCTGGCGCGGGCGCGGCGGGAGGACCGCCACGCGCTGGAACAGCGCGTGGAGGAGATGCAAAGCCAGTACCAGGCGCGCCAGCAGGCGCTGTTCAACAGCATGATGGAGGGCATTTTGTTGCTTGACAGCAACGGGCGCGTGCGGATGATCAACCAATCCCTGCGCAAATTCTTTGACGTGGCGACGGACATCCGCGGGCAAACAATCATGGAGGCCTTTCGATGGCATGAGCTGGCCGATCTGGCCGCCCGCCTGCAAAAGGAAAAGAACATCTCCGACGCCGAGCTGGAAATCCGCCGCGCCCGCCGCCGCTTCTGGCAGGTCAACGCCGCCATCGTCACCGACCACACCGGCGCCGCCCAGGGCCAACTGTTCGTCTTCCACGAAATCACGCGCCTCAAGGAACTGGAAAGCATCCAGGCGGAATTTGTGGCCAACGTCAGCCATGAATTGCGCACGCCCCTTTCCCTGATCAAGGGCTTCGCCGAAACCCTGCTGGACGGGGCCTTGGGCGACCCGCAGCAAGCGGCCCGGTTCCTGCAGAAGATCGACAAACATTCCGACCGGCTCCTGTTCCTCATCGAGGATTTGCTGGTCATCTCGCGCTTGGAATCCGGCCAGGTGTCCTTGAACGTGCAGCCGGTGGATTTGCGCGATTTGGCCCAGCGTGTCCTCGACGACCTGGGCGCCCGCGCCGCCGCCCGCAAAACGTCGCTCGAGAACAAAATCCCCTCCCAAACCATCGTGTGGGCCGACGGCAACCGTCTGCAGCAGGTCTTGTTCAACCTGGCCGACAACGCCATCAAATACGGCAAAACCGAGGGCTGCGTGACCGTCGGCGCGCGCGACACCGGGGACACCATGGAGGTCTTTGTGGCCGATGACGGCCCGGGAATTCCCGCCGACGCCATCGGCCGGGTGTTCGAGCGGTTTTACCGCGTGGACAGGGCGCGGTCGCGGGAAAGCGGCGGCACGGGCCTGGGACTCTCGATAGTCAAACATATCGTTCAGGCGCACGGCGGCGAGGCCTGGGTCCGGAGCGAACTGCACAAGGGGGCCGCCTTCTATTTCACGCTGCCCAAAAAGGCCGCCCCGCCCGTGCCCTCCATGTCCTGACAGGCGCGCGGCGGACCGCTCATTTTTTGGGACGGAAACCCGGCGGCAGATTGGACTTGGGCGGCTCGGGCGCCGGTGGTTCCGGTTCCAGCGGCGCGGGCGCGGTGTCGATCGACGGCAAAGCGTCTTCTTCGGGCTTCTCCGGAGCTTCCTTCTCTTCTGCCACTACCGGTTCGGGCAAGCCCAGGTGGGCGCGGGCTTTTTTGGCCGCGCCGGTTTTGGGATATTCCTCGGCGACGCGCCGGAGCAGGACGAGGGTTTTTTGTTGCTGGCCCAGTCTGGAATAAAGATTGCACAGGTGGATCGCCGCCCAGGCCCATCGCTCGTCCGGGAGCTTGTGGCGCAACACCTCCTCGTACTCCAGCGCGGCCGCGAGGGAATTGTGCAGGTCTTTCTCGTAAATTTCGGCAATCCGCAGCGCGGCGTGCATTTCCCGCGGATTCTTCTTCAAGTAGTCGCGCAGCAATTGGACCGCCTCAATATACTTGCCGTTGGTCCATTCCGCCTCCGCCCGCTCATACAGCGGGTCCCGCATGGCTTCCCCAGCGTCAATAAACAAATACTCCATCGCGCGGCTTCCCACAAAGTGCGTCACGTCAAGGGTGATGAGCAGCCCCAATCCGATCAGCGACCCGATCAGCGCCACCAGGTAGCCCATCATCTCCCCGCGGACCGCTCTCATGTCCGGCGGCGGCGCGGTTTTTTTCGCGATGGTTTTGGCCGGGGCGTTGGTGGGCGCCGCCGGCGGGTTGGTGGTTTGGGCCACGACATTGGTCAGCACATTGGTCGATGGCGCGTTGGAGGCTTCCAGGTTGGCCGCCGCGGGAGTCTCACTCGGGGCGGCGGACTCCGTGTCGGCCGCGCCCGCCCTGGCGGCGGCCGCGGTCACGGCGGAATACTTGATATAGAAACAGGCGCCGAACCACGCTGCCAGCAGGATCAGCACGGCGTAAGCCGCCAGTTTGACTTTTGGACTCATGTGCCAGCCATTGACGCCCCCCAATGTGGCCGATAGCCCGGAGTTTTTCAATCCGCTTGCGAGAATGCCATCCTGCGCGATACTGAACGGATGCATGGACTGCGCCTGTCGAGTTCCGATGACGATCCCACGCTGCGCGCCCGCAAGCGCTCGACATGGGAGGTCATCCGGCGCGTCGCGCCCTATTTGAAGCCCTACCGCGGCATGGCGGCGGCCAATATCGGCTGCGCCTTGCTGTCGCTGGGCTTTTCCTTTGCCTTTCCGCAGTTGGCCCAGGCGATCATCGACGACGTCGTGCATGGCAAGGGTTCCAGTTATTTCGCGCCCGCCGCCGCTCTGGTGGCGGCTTTTTTCCTGCGGGACCTGTTCAACAGCCTCCGCATTTTAGTCAATAATATCTTTGAGCAAAACGTCATCTATGACATCCGCCGCGACGTCTTTGCCCGCCTCCAGCGCCTGCCCCCCGGCTACTTTGACCAGCGCGCCTCCGGCGACCTCATGACCCGCGTCATCGACGACGTCAACGCCGTCGAACGGGTGCTTATTGACGGCACCGACCAGGGCACGGTGGCGTCGTTGAGCGTAATCGGAGTGGTCGTGATCTTGTTTTGCAAAAACCCGATGCTCGCCGCCATCGCCCTGACGCCCCTGCCCCTGCTGACGGCGGGAACGCTCTGGTACACGCTGACGGCCCATCGCCGCTACCGCGCGCAACGGCGGGCGGCCGGCGCGATGAGCGCCTACTTGATGGACAGCTTGCAGGGCATCCGCCAAATCAAGGCCTTTGGCCGCGAACCCCACGAGGACGGGCGCTTTGCGGCGCGCGCGGATGACTTGCGCCGAAGCACGCTGGGCGTCATGAGGGTCTGGGCGATGTACTCCCCCGCCATGACTTTCTCCGCCTCGCTGGGCACCGCCCTGGTCCTGTGGATGGGCGGTTCTCTCGTGGCTTCGGGCAAATTGACCGTGGGCGAACTGGTCGGCTTCATTCTTTACCTCGCCTTTTTCTACGAACCGCTGGGGCGCCTGCACGGCTTGAACCAGATGCTGCAATCGGCGCGCGCCGCGGGCGAGAGGGTCTTCGATGTCATGGACGCCACCGAGGAGCGTTCCGCCCCAGCCGGCCTGCCCCAGCGCGCCCTCCCGGAGCCGGTCCGCGGGGAAGTCCGCTATGAGAACGTCAGTTTCCGCTACGCCGCCGGCCGGACCGCCCTCAAAAACATCAGCCTGGAGGCGCGGGCCGGCCAGATGATCGCCCTGGTCGGGCCGACCGGCGCCGGCAAATCCACTCTGGTCAATCTCCTCCCCGCCTTTTACGAAGCATCCTCGGGCCGGATCACCATCGACGGCTGCGACATCGCCGGCGTGGCGCTCGCCTCCCTGCGCGCGCGCGTCAGCGTCGTCAGCCAGGAGGCCTTTCTGTTCAACGGGACGGTTCGGGAAAATATACTTTACGGGAAACTTGACGCCACCGAGGAACAGCTCCTGGCCGCCTCCCGCGCCGCCAATTGCCATGACTTCATCAGCCGCCTGCCCGAGGGCTACGACTCCCGCGTAGGGGAACGCGGGGTCAAGCTCAGCGTGGGGGAAAAACAGCGCGTGAGCATCGCCCGCGCCCTGTTGAAAAACGCGCCGATCCTGATCCTGGACGAAGCCACCGCCAGCATCGATACGGCGACGGAGAAACTGATTCAGCAAGCCCTGGAGCGCCTGATGGCCAACCGCACCAGCTTCGTCATCGCCCATCGCTTGAGCACCATTCGCGGCGCTGATCAAATCCTGGTTCTGCTCCACGGCGAGATTGTCGAACGCGGCACGCACGCCGAATTGCTCGAACAGAACGGCCTCTATGCGCGGCTGGCGCGCATACAGAACACCACCTTCATCGAGGAGAGCTTCGAGAAAATCACCGCCGCGTGAGGGTTTCCCGCGTCGCGGCCAGCGGGAAATGTCCGGAAATCCGCGGTCCTGCAGGCCCGCTTCTCCATCGGCGTTTACCAAACAACAAAGTCATTTTTCTGCCTCCATTTTTCTGCCCTCTTCCTTTTTCTGTCGTTTGGTCAGTGTGACGAATTCCACCCGATGCCGGTCCAGGTTGACCCAGTGGATTGCCCTCAGCGGACTCAGACAAAGCAGCGCCAAAAGACTTTGCTCATAATCAATCCGCTGTTCCGGCATCGCCGTCAACCGAAACGCGGTTTCGCGCGTTAACAAATGCAGGCGTTGACTCCCTAAATCCATCCCGTCGCGTGCCAGCTTGACCGGTTGTGCCAGACGCTCCTCGCCACCCAGGAAATAACAAATCGCCTCCACATAGAGCGCCAACTCCAGACATGTCCCCCAGTCCTCTAACAATCCAACCAGTGTCCTGAAGAATAAATGGTCGGACTCCTCCCCCTCCAGCCACCGCTCACGGTCGATTTGAAATCGCCGCCGTTCTTCCAACGTTAGGGTCGCATTGACAAACCTCGATTTGACCTTCGGCGGGCGAAGATTAACGAGC